>NZ_JBVIHP010000010.1:195270-242123 GCF_055570235.1 Streptomyces sp. NPDC031274
TTCCATGCCCGGGGAACGGGGACCCGTGAGCGGACCAAGGAAACCCCTCCCGAACAACGGAAAGGGGAGAGCCGACGGGGGGGGGTGGCGGCCCCCCCCCCCCGCTCCGTTACGCCCGAACCGCTTCGCCCTTCTTGTCTCATCTTGCATATGCGGTGTCAAATGGCCCCTGTCTTCCTGTACGGGACGAATTCATGGCGAATGGCGAATGCAGCTCACCGAGCGGGATCGGCAAGAGCCCTTCCATGCCTATTCGGCTAAAGCTTTACTTGTGATTTAAATCACATGCAATCGAGCAAATGATCATGATTGGTCATGTCCACACGCCTGTATCTCGTGTGGCACGATGCACCGAGTTGGTTGGCTAGCTTTAATACGGGGAGACAAGCATGCCGACGATGATTGTTATCGGATACAGGGACGACCTCGATCAGGCGCTCCAGCGTCGAGGACTGGATCCTTGCTATATCGTGCAGGCGCCCATGAGCGCGCCCGATGGGCGACGCTTCAAGCGTGTCGCCGACATTGAGAACGTCCACGAAGTATTGAGGGCGGTGCTCGCTGCCCGTGTCGATGATGTGGCAGGAGTGCTCACCGTCCATGAAATGGGTGTGTTCGGCGCCGCTTATCTGCGGCAGCAGTTGAACCTCCCCGGGAACTCCGACTCGAAGTCCGCCCTTTATTTCCGGGACAAGTACCTTCAGAAGAGTGCGTTGCCGTCGCGCATCAAGCGGGCGCACTGCAGATACGTATCGAAGGACACGTCGTTCCTGGAACTTTCCGGGGAGCTGGGGGACGTATTCGTCGTCAAGCCGGCGACCGGGGCAGGCTCGCTGCGTACGAACATCGTCCGTTCCGCGGAAGACTACGCGCGGGCCCTGGAACTGTTCCCGGGGCAGTCGGATGTCGCGATCGTCGCAGAGTCGTTCGTCGACGCCCCCGAGGTCTACATGGACGGCATCTGGAGGAGCGGCCGTCTTCAGTGGTCGTCCATGAGCAGTAACCACATCGCGCCGCTCAGCGCTGTACAGGGCGGCATCCTGTCCGCGCACATCCTGGACCGGCGGCTGCATCCGGAACTGTTCGAGGAGGCCGAGGGGCTCGCCGGGCAGGTGCTCGAGAGCCTCGGCGCACCCGACTGCGTATTCCATATGGAAGCGTTCGCGCAGGAATCCGGACTGACCTTCGGCGAGCTCGCCATCCGGCTCCCAGGGGCACTGTCCCCACAGGTCAACAAATTGACGTTCGGCGTCGACCTCTTCGACGTGGAGATCAGCCTGGCGCTCGGGGAAGAGCCGACCCATCCTCTGGGCAGCGGCGCGCCCGACCGCTTCTACGGATACATTCTGCTGCGCCGCTCGAGCGACGGCACATTGACGCAGAAGGATTTCGAGCGCAACTTCTCCTTCGACGAGATCGAATATCCTTCGTCGCCTGATGCGTCGATCGGCCCTTACGGCCGTTTCGGGCAGGCGATCGTGTCCGACCCCGACGAACTGAAGCTGCAGAAGACGATCGACGAAATCGTGCGATTCAACGAGTTCGGCGGTTGACGCGAGCCGCGCTTCTGTGAGCGGTTTCTGCGAGAACGTCTGAATCTGCGAAAACTTCTGAATCTGCGAGAAATTGCGGGATCGGCACATACCTCCGGGCGCCAGGCTGCGCCCGGCGGCCTGATCCGGCTGCATTCTCGGACATTCCCAGCCATGGTGCTTCTCTTTGGATTTTCTCTGACCGGAGGTCGTCACACCTATGCCGGATCAACGTCATGCCTCGACACTCCCGCAGTTGCTCGAGCGTGCGGCTCAGGACACATCGCGAGGCATCACTTTCATCGGCGGCTCGTTCCTCTCGTACGCCGAGTTGCGGGAGTGCGCCTGCCGGATCGCTCAGGGGCTGCGCGACTACGGCACTTCCCCGGGTGAGCGGGTGCTGATCTCCGCCCACGATCCTGAGAATTTCTTCCGCGCGTTCTGGGGGTGCGTCCTGGCCGGTGTCGTGCCCTGCCCGGTCGCACCACCCGCCGACCCTTCCCGGTGGCGTGCGCAGCTCGAGCACCTGCGCACGCTCTTGGGCGACCCCCTGGTCATCGTCTCCAAGGAGTCCCACGGCGATCTGCCCGATGTCGGCCTGCATGCCTTGACGGTCGAGGAGTTGAGCCACGCCTCGGCCGAGCACGGTCAGCTCCCTGCCGCCGCCCCGGACGATCTCGCCGTACTGATGCTCACCTCCGGGTCCACCGGATCGAGCAAGGCGGTCAGGCTCACGCACGCCAACCTCCTCGCGGCGCAGGCCGGGAAGGCGGGGGCCCTGGCTCTGGGGCCCGACGACACATCGCTGAACTGGATATCGGCCGACCACATAGCCGCCATCGAGGCGAACCTGCTGCCGATGTTCAACGGCGCCGATCAGGTCATGGCGACCCCGGCCACGGTGCTCGCGGACCCCGTCGAGTTCCTCAGGCTGCTCGCGGCCCACCGGGTGAGAGTGACGTTCACGCCCAACTTCCTGTTCGGGCAGCTCAATCAGGCTCTCGCTCAACGTCCCGTCCCCCCGGACGAGTTGGACCTATCGCAGGTGCGGCACATCATCTCCGGCGGCGAGGCCACCGTCACCGGGACCGTGCGGGCATTCCTGGATGGTCTCTCTGTATACGGACTGCGCCGCGATGTGATCGTGCCCGCGTTCGGAATGACCGAGACGTGCGCGGGCAGCGTGTTCAACCGTGAATTCGCCACCCGTGACCTGGAAACGGAGTTCCCTCCGCTGGGCCGTCCCGTGCGAGGGCTGCACATCCGCGTCGTGGACGGCAATGGCGAGGTGCTTGCCTCCACCGACCGGCCCACGACAGGCGAGTCGGGTGAGGTGCAGCTGCGCGGCACCATGGTCACCGACGGGTATTTCGGCAATGACGAGGCCACCGCCCAGGCGTTCACCCCCGATGGCTGGTTCCGCACCGGCGACTTGGGATGTCTCGACTCCGAGGGCCGGTTGACGCTGGTCGGCCGGACCAAGGACTCCGTCATCGTCAACGGTGTCAACTACTACAGCCACGACCTGGAAGCGGTCCTCGACGAGCTGGACGGGGTGAAGCGGGGACAGGTCGCCGCCTTCCCGATCCGACCCGACGGCGCCGACTCCGAACAGCTCGCCGTCGCGTTCGTCCCCGCGGGTGATCCGGCCGACGACTCCGCCGTGTACCGGGCCCTCGTGGCGATCCGCAGCTCCACGGTGATGCACTGGGGATTCCGGCCCCAGCTGATCCTCCCCGTCGCCGAGGCGGAGATCCCTCGCGGAAACCTCGGCAAGATCCAGCGGTCGCGGCTGCGCGCGGCCGTCGAGAACGGCGGCCTGGATGAGGCCGTCCGCCGTTCGGACGAGGTGAGCACCCGCTTCCTCGGCGAGTACGTGGCGCCTGAGGGCGAAGTCCAGATTGCTCTGGCCGACATCTACGCGCGCGTACTGAACACCGAGAAAGTACCGACGACCGCCAGCTTCTTCGATCTGGGTGGAACCTCGCTGGACGTGCTGCGGCTCAAACTGGAGATACAGACCGAGTTCGGCATCGACGACGTACCGATGTCCACGCTCCTCCAGGCCCCGAGCGTGCGCGCGTTGGCCGGCCGCCTGACCGCCGCACGGAACGCCGACGGAGACTCCGCCTACGACCCGCTCGTGCCACTCCAGGTCACCGGGGACGGAACGCCGTTGTTCTGCGTCCATCCCGGCCTGGGGGAGGTGCTCGTGTTCGTCAATCTCGCCAAGTACTTCACCGGCGAGCGGCCCTTCTACGCGTTGCGGGCACGCGGCTTCGGGCGGGGCGAGAGCCACTTCGAGTCGTTCGACGACATGGTCACCACCTACGTGGAGGCGATCCGGCGGACCCAGCCCAGCGGCCCTTACGCCGTGGCGGGGTACTCCTACGGCGGGGCGGTCGCCTTCGAGATCGCCAAACGCCTCGAGGCGGAAGGCGACGAGGTCAAGTTCGTGGGCGTCTTCAACCTGCCGCCGAGCATCTCCGGGCGCATGAACGAGATCACGTTCACCGACGGCGCGATCAACCTGGCGCTGTTCCTGGAGTTGATCGCCGCCGCGGACGTCGAAGGGCTTACCGCCACCCTGCGCCCCCTGCCCGAAGCCGACCAACTGGCCTATCTCGTCGACCACGCTCCGAAGCGCCGCCTCATCGAACTGGACCTCACCGTCGAGCAGTTCACCACCTGGGTGCACCTGGCCCAGAGCATGGTGCACCTGGGCCGCACCTACGAACCCTCGGGGTCGGTCGACGACGTACGCGTCTTCTACTGCACTCCGCTCAAGGGCACCAAACAGGAGTGGCTGGACAACCAACTGCGCCACTGGGACGACTTCACGCGAGGTCCCAACCAGTACATCGAGGTCGACGGGGAGCACTACACCCTCATGAGCCCGCAGCACGTGCAGAACTTCCAGGCAACTCTTCGGCAGGAACTGACCCGAGCGCTCGGCTAAGGACGGACACAGGAATGCACGGCAAGAAGATTCTCGTCACGGGTGGGACCGGGCAGGTCGCGATGCCCGTGGCCGAAGCGCTCGCCCAGGACAACGAGGTGTGGTGTCTGGGCCGGTTCGGTGACCCGGCCGCCCGCAAGGCCATCGAGGAAATGGGTGCGCACACCTTCACCTGGGACATGGCCACCGACGAACTGGCGGACCTGCCGGGCGACTTCACCCACGTACTGCACTCGGCGGTGCACCGGGGTGACGGCCAGGACTTCGCGGAGACCGCACGGATCAACGCAGCGGGCACCGCACGGCTGATGACGCACTGCGCGGCCGCCGAAGCCTTCTTGTACGTGTCGTCAGGAGTGGTCTACAACCGGGCCGACAGCACCCATCGGTACCGCGAGAGCGACGCCGTGGGCGGGGCGGTGCCATGGCTGCCGACGTACCCGGTCGGCAAGCTCGCCGCCGAAGGGGTGGCCCGGGGGCTGGCCGAGGCGCTCGGGCTGCCGACGGTGATAGCCCGGCTCAACATCGCCTACGGCCCGTACGGCCACGGCGGCGTGCCCATGATCCTGTTCAAGCAGATGCGCAAGGGGCAGCCCTGCGCGGTGCCGCGGCAGGGGCAGAACTACTGCAACCTGCTGCACACCGACGACCTCGTCCGGCAGGTGCCGCTGTTGTGGAGTGCGGCGGGGACGCCCGCGCGGGTGGTGAACTGGGGCGGTGACGAGGAGGTCGGCATGACCGACCTCCTGGAGTACATGTCCGCGCTCACCGGTGTTCCGGTCCAGCTGGACCGCAGCGACTACAGCCGAGAGACGGCGATCTTCGATCACGACGTGCGCCGGGGGCTGATCGGCGACTGCTCCGTCAACTGGAGAACCGGCATCGCCCGCACCTTGGGCGAACTGTTCGAGGAGTACCGCGACCGCATCGACGCGTACGTGGAGGCGGACGTCGACGAGCTCGCGGCGGAACGAGGAGTGGAGCACTAGCATGCGCAGGCCCACAGACGCAGAAGCGCTTCAGCGGATGCTGAGCGCCGCCCTCGGTTCCCGCGAACCAGTGAGCTCTCTGGCCCAACTCGGCCGAGACGAGGACGCGTTCGCCGCGCTGGATCCCGCGGTGCTCCAGCGTCCCACCCTGGTCGGCGGCGGCGCCCTGTACAACCCGACGAGCCCCGCTCCCACCGCCCGCTCGGTCGATGAGCTGGTGCGTCGCGCGCGGACGCTCGGCATACCCCAGATCCTCGTGCCCAACGTCCGCCGCACCGACGACCCCCGTGCGCTGCGGGCAGCCGGCTTCGTGCCCCTCGCCGCCGGAGCCGAGAGCGTCGTCCGCCTGACGGGGGACGTCGACGAAATCCTGCGTGCCCGAATCGGTGGCGGTCGGCAACGCGCCCTGCGCCGCTGTCACGACGACGTCTCCCGTGAACTCACCTGGGAGCGGATCCGCCTGAGCGAGCTCGCCGGGGCGTCTTGGGCGCGAGACGCCTTCGTGGAACTCCACCGGCGCCGGGCGGAACGCCACGACGGCGGCCACAACCCGTACAGTGCCCAGGCGCTCGACGCGCTGGCGGACGGCGTGCTGGCGGACCGTACGGAGATCATCGTGCGCCGCCGAGGAGACACCGCCGTCCAGGTCGCCCTCACGGCCAGGTCTCACAACGGCCGGGGGCTCTACCACCTGACACAGGCCATCGACCAGGACGATCCGGCAGCGGAGAACGACCTCCACGCAGCGGCCCTGTACGGGCTGTACGCCGACGCCCGGCGTTCCGGCCTCCACTGGGTCCATCTCGGCCCGGGGGAGACCGACGGCAAGCGTCAGCTCGGAGCCGACCTGTTCGTCCCCCTCGACCACTGGCTGCGTGCCGAAGGCCTGACAGCCCTGGCTCCGGAAGAAACGGAGGCAGAGCAGAGACTCTCGAGTTTCGCGGCTCCTCCCGTCACGACCGTGCCGGTGCCGGGCCCGGCACGCTCCCGCCACCAACCGCGGTTCGACACCATCGACCTGTCGAGCAACACCAACCCGTTCCTGGGCGCCGGGGGCCACTACCCCCATCTCGACACGACCGAGCTCGCCGAGACGTACCTGGACACGATCTCGAAGCTGCCAGGACACGAGGGCACCGGCGCACTGACCGCGGATCATCTGCTGTTCTCCAGCGGATCGGTCGACGGCGTCATGCTGCTCCTGGCGGCGCTGGCCTCGCCCGATGAGAGCGTGTGCGTGACACCTCCCACCTTCCCGCTCTACGCCCACTTCGCCCGCCTGCTGCGCCTGCCTCTGGTCGAGGTGCCCCTGGGCGGCGATGACCTGTCCGAGCTCGACACGGACCGGATCCTGGCGGCCGATCCGCGGGTGACCATCCTGTGCGACCCGAACAATCCCGTGGGTACCCGGCTCGATCCGGCGCAGGTGCGGGCCCTCGTCACCGGTACGCGGGGTCTCGTCGTGATCGACGAGGCGTATGTCGAGTTCAGCGAGAAACCCTCGTACGCCGGTCTTGTCGCCGAGCACGACAACCTCATCGTGCTCAGAACCCTCTCGAAGGCGTGGGGGCTCGCCGGCGCCCGCTGCGGGATCGCCCTGGCGCAGCCAGGCATCATCGACGCACTGCGGCGGGTGCAGGTGCCCTTCGGGTTCACCGACGCGTCGCAGAGCGCCGTACGGGACCGGCTGACGAACGCGCGGCGAGCCCTCGCCAGCATCCGGCACATCCGGTCCGAGCGCGACCGGATGGCGCGGCTGCTTGCCGATCACCCCACGGTGGAGCGGGTGTTCCCCTCAGAGGCCAACTTCCTGCTCGTCCGGCTCCACAAGCACGAGCGCGTCATGGAGCAGCTGCACGACGCGGGGATCATGGTCGCCGACGTCGGTTTCCTGATCCCCGCCACCTGCCGTATCTCCATCGGCAATCGGCGTGCGAACGATGCACTGCTCGCCGCGCTTTCGGATGCGGTGTGAACCGGTTTGGTCAGGATCCTGTGATGCCGTCCAGCTGAAGAGGTTCGTTCGCCCCGTCCTTCAATTCGACCACCACGAACGACAGAACTTCGTCGCCAATATTCTTCAGGTCATGGAGGTGGAAACGCCCGTCGGCGAAACTGAAATGCTGGGTATGCCCGCGGACGTACGCTATCTCGCGACTGCTGCCGTCACTCGCGTGTTGGCGGGCTCTGCCGTCGGTGAGGGCTGTCCAGGAATAGTCGAGTATGTGCCGGTGAACGGGAATGCGCTCTCCGGGCTTGAGGTGCGTCTCCCAGACGCGGACCGAATCCGTCTCTTTCACAAGGGACTGGCCGATGCGGCCGTTGTGGGTGTTGCTCTCGAATTCCTGGTGCAGCGGAGGACTCCAGCGATCAAATCCTTCGGCTACGACCGTGCTGTTCAGAGGGGTGACGGGGGACGAATTGTGGCCCACGGAGCGGATCCTTTCGGTCACTGGTGTGCGTCGCAGGCACCCTATCTGAAATGCGCGCGGACCAAGTAGCCTGCCGGGCACCGCAATTGCCACGTTGCCGTAGTTTCCGTAGTTGTCGCGTTGAGGAGGATGAAGGCCTGTGATCGTGCTCGGTTACAACGGATTCACCAGGGGTGCGGAGCTTTTCGGGCGTCTCTACGGGGCGACCGGCGTCGGTCGCAATCTCCTGGTGGGGCACGATGCCGCGGCGGCTCTGACCATTGACGGCGAGGTGGTCGCCGCCGTCGAGGAGGAACAGCTGAGCCGGGTCAAGAAGACTTCCGACTTCCCGGCGAACGCGATCACATGGTGCCTGGACTCCGCCGGTGTCGAACTCGGCCAGGTCGACGTCTTCGCATTCCCCTGGCGCTTTTCACCGACGGTGGCCGAGGAGACGATCGCGCAGATATGCGATGCCGAGATGCCGGTCGTGGCGAAGTTCGACGCTCTGCGGCGCACGGGTGAGCTCTACACCGGCATGCTCAGCCGCGAAGCGGTGTACGGCGACTTCGTCCAGCGCACCGGCTACGCGCTGGACCCCAACAAGCTCGTCCTGGTGCCCCATCACCTGGCCCATCTCATGTGCGGCGCCTATCTGGCCGGGGGCGGTGACGCGGCCTTCCTGGTGAGCGACGGCAGGGCCGAGACCCTCTCCTCCGTCATGGGTGAGCTGCGCGACGGCGTGGTGCGCCTCTTCGACGAGAGCACCGTCGGCATGGCCGACTCGCTCGGCGTGGCCTACGGCAGGATCACCCGCTATCTGGGGTTCGTCCCCAACAACGACGAGTACAAGGTGATGGGCCTCGCCGCCTACGGCCCGCCGCCGCGGCACAACCCCCTGCTCGAACGCGTGGTGCGCCTGCACGAGAACGGCTCGTACACCCTCTCCGTCCCCAGCGACATCGGCGCCTACTACGCGCTGTTCGACGAGCTGTTCGGCGGCGACAGCGAGAAGCGCGAGGAGTTCGACTTCCGGGCCAAGGTGGCCGGTCTCGCGCAGCACATGGTCGAGGCCGTCACCGCTCATCAGCTGCGGGCGCTGACCGCCGCCTCCAGCCTGGACAACCTGCTCTTCGAGGGCGGCCTGGCGCTCAACTGCGTCGCCAACACGAAGATGTTGGAGCGCTCGTCGTTCACCGGCATGGAGGTCAGCTTCGGGGCCAGCGACCCGGGTGTCGCCATCGGCGCGGCCGTGTACACCGCCGGTCTCAGGAACCGGCCCGCCGACGCCGTCACCACGCCCTACCTCGGACCCTCGTACGACGAGCGGCAGATCCTCGACACGCTGGGAGAGTACGCGGACCGCGTCGAGTGGCAGGAGGAGGCCGACACCGCTTCGGTCGCCGACAGGGCGGCGGAGCTGCTGGCCGAGAAGAACGTGGTGGGCTGGTTCCAGGGCCGCGCCGAGTTCGGACCGCGCGCCCTGGGGAACCGCAGCATCCTGGCCAACCCGGCCTTCCCCGACATCAAGGACATCATCAACATCCGCGTCAAACACCGTGAGCCCTTCCGCCCGTTCGCGCCGGTCGTGCTCGAATCCGAGGCTCCCCGCGTCTTCGAGATGGGCAAGAAGACCTCGTCCCCGTACATGACGTTCGTCTTCCCGGTGCGCAAGGAGTACCAGGAGCGGATCCCCGGCGCCTGCCACGTGGACGGCACGGCGCGGGTCCAGACGGTCGACGAGCGGCAGAACCCCGCGCTCGCACGGTTGTTGCGCGCCTTCACGGCGCGGACGGACGTGCCCTGTCTCCTCAACACCTCCTTCAACGTGGCGGGTGAGCCCATCGTCTGCTCGCCGCGTGACGCGCTGGAGTGCTTCCTCGCCACCGAGATCGACCATCTGGTCATCGACCGGTTCGTGGTCACCAAGAAGGGCCGCTGAGCCCTGGGAGGCAGCAGTTCCGGACAGAAAGAACCACGGAAACGAAGGACGCGTACAACCCTTGTGCCCCATCCGGTGTCGAACAGGGCGCCGGACAAGGAACGGGCCCTTTCCGGACACCCTCGCGCTTGCCCGGCCACCTTCCTTCACAGGAGCCGCTCGTGCGCAAGAACCGTTCGGCCGCCCTCACCGCGGCCGCATTTCTCCTTCTGACCGGGGCAGGCATCGCCGCTGCCCCCTTCGCTGTCGCCGGCACCCCTGGGGGGACGCACGCCGACGACCGCAACAGCGACTTCAACGGCGACGGATACGAAGACGTGCTGGTCGGAGCCCCCGGGGCGACGGTCAGCGGCCAGAAGGGCGCCGGTCTCGTCACGGCCCAGTACGGCTCGTCCAGAGGCATAGGCACCACCTCTGTCGACAGGTTCAGCCAGTCGACGGCGGGCGTCGCGGGCGCCGCGGAGGCGGGCGACGGCTTCGGGACGGCCGTCGCCACCGGTGACCTGGACGGCGACGGCTTCGACGACGCGATCGTCGGCATCCCCGGCGAGGACATCGGCGACACGGCGGACACCGGTGGCGTCGCGATCCTGTGGGGCTCCAAGCAGGGCCTCAGCGGTGCCGACAGCGACTGGCTGGAAACCCAGGAGCCCACCAAGGGCGAGAAGTTCGGCCTGAGTCTCGCCGCGGCGCACTTCACCGGTGAGACGCCGGGCGACGTCCTCGCCGTACTGGACCGTGACGACCTGGAACTCTTCGCGTACGACGCCGCACCGCAGGCAGACGGACAGGCACCGCTGCGGCGGCAGGCCACCGAGCGTCTCTCCGCGGCGGCCGCCGGACGCGACATCGTGCCGAAGTCGCTCACCACCGGCGACTACGACGACAACGGATTCGCCGATCTCGTGGTATCCGGCGTGACCGTGGGCGACGAGCCTGGGCACGGCTGGTCCGCGTACTTCTCGGGGAACGCCGACGGCCTCGCGTACGAGCACGATCTGCGCGGCGGCCCCGTCGCGGCGTCCGGCGACATCGACCACGACGGATACGACGACCTGGTGACCGGCGAGCCCAACTCCCCGGACGACGGGGGCGAAACGCAGACCGGTGGCCTGGTGGGCGTCCGCTACGGCGACCCGGACGGCCTCAAGGACGAGGCCAAGTGGTGGACACAGGACAGTGCGGGCGTGCCCGGCACCGCCGAGCGTGGTGACGGCTGGGGCGCCGATCTCTCCGTGGCGGACACGGACGGCGACGGCTATGCGGACGTTGCCATCGGGGCGCCCGGCGAGGACATCGGGACGGTCGCGGACGCCGGAGCGGTCTGGGTGCTGCGCGGCGCGGGCACCGGCCTCACGGCGACCGGCGCCAAGTCCTGGGACCAGGACTCCGCGGACATCCCCGGTGTGCCCGAGAAGGGTGACAAGTGGGGTGCCCAGGTGCGCCTGACGGACCCGAACCGCGACGGCCGCTTCGGTCTCCTGGCCGCGGCGCCCGGTGAGAACGCCGGTGACGGAACGGTATGGGTCCTGTCCGCGGGGGCGAGCGGCATCACCGCGTCGGGGTCCTGGACGTACGGCGCGGAGTCGCTCGGCGCGCCGGGCAAGGCCGCGGCGTTCGGCGCGGCGATCGACGAGTAGGAACCGGCGGCCTCCGGCGGGCCTTCCGGCAAGCTGTCCGAACGTGGTCGTGAGCGGCCCGCGGTTGTCTACGTATGATCGCGGCGATGTGCTCACGACTGCGTTCGGAGGCTGAACAGGCATGCCAGAGAGTCGCGTTGTCATCGTCACGGGCGGCGGAACGGGCATCGGCGCCGCCACGGCCCGGCAACTGAGCAAGAGCGGGCACCACGTCGTCATCTCCGGGCGGCGCCCCGAGCCGCTGCGCCGCGTCGCCGAGGAGACCGGTGCGCTGGCCCATCCCGCCGACGCGGGGGATCCCGCGCAGGTCGCCGGGCTCGTCGATGCGGCCGTGAAAGCCTACGGCCGCGTCGACGGTCTCGTACTCAACGCCGGGGCCGGGCGCAGCGGAGCCGTCGGTGACCTCTCCGACGAGGACTGGGACACCGTCCTTCGAACCAACCTCACTGGTCCCTTCCAGCTGATGCGGGCCGCGCTTCCCCATCTCCTGGAGGCGCGCGGCTCGGTGGTCGCGGTCGCCTCGGTCGCCGCGCTGCGCAACGGCGTGGCCAACGCCGCGTACGCCACGTCCAAAGCGGCGCTTCTCCAGCTGTGCCGCTCCCTCGCCGTCGACTACGGCAAGTCCGGCCTTCGCGCCAACACCGTGTGCCCCAGCTGGGTGCGGACCGAGATGGCCGACCGGCGGATGACCCGGTTCGCCGATGAGGCCCGGCTGGGGGACGGCGGTGCCGACGCGGCGTACGAGGAAGCGACGCGGCTCGTCCCGGCGGGGCGGCCGGGAGAGCCGGAGGAGGTCGCCGAGGCGATCACCTGGCTGCTCTCGCCCGCCGCCTCCTTCGTCAACGGCGCGGTGCTCACCGTGGACGGCGGCGTGACGGCGGTGGACCCGGGAACCTCCGCGTTCGACTTCAGCATCGCACCGCGCGCCTGAGAGCCAGGGTCCAGGGCCGGGAGAACCAGTGGCTCAGCCGAAGCGCTCCACGCGGAGCTGGGCGGGTGGGTACGGCGAGAAGGAGGTCGTGCCCACCGACCAGTAGCCGCCGTCCGTGCCGGGGATCGGGGCGATGGCCTCGGGCAGATAGGCGGTAGGCGTCTCTGGGCCGCGTTCACTGATCCAGGCCGTGCCGTCCCAGCGCAGGTAGTGTGCGCGCTTCTGGTCCCAGAAGTCCCAGCCGGAGATCCGGTCGGGCCGACCCGTGGCGTCGCCCGTGATGCCGCTCAGGAGACCGACGGTGAAGGGGGACTGGACCGCGTTCCACTGGACGCCGTCCCAGCGCTGCAGCACGACGCCGGGCGGTTTGCCGGGCGGTCCGCCCACGCCGTACGCGTATCCGGTGAGCCAGATGTCGTCGTGCGCGACCGGGAGCAGACCGGTCACCGAGGCGCGGATGCCGAGCGCGCGGGGCACCACCGTCCAGGCGCCGTCCCAGCGGGCGATGATGTCGCCGAAGACCCACACCTCACCGTCGGGGGTCACATGAACGCCGGACGGCGTGGGCGCGGCCTCGTCCGGCAGTGGTCGGCACCAGCGCCATGTCTTGCCGTTGCCGTGCATCAGTCCGGCGCGGTCACCGTGCCGGCCCGACACCCAGAACCGGCCGCCGGGAGCGGACGCGACACCGGTCAGCCGCGTCCCCGGTTCGCCCCGGCCGGGAAACGCGGCCTCGCGCCAGGTCGTGCCGTTCCAGGAGAGGAGCTGGTCCTGCCCCGCGGTGTTCGTGCCGATGGCCCAGGCCGCGCCGCCCGGATCGGCGGCGACCGCACGCAGGCCACCGGTGTACGTCAGGTGGGAGAGGTCGGTCAGTGACCAGGCCGAGCCGTTCCAGCTGAGGGCGAGCGGGGTGCCGACGGTGCCTCCGTAGCGCCCCTGCTCGCCCACGGCCCAGGCGCGTCCGGAGCTCGCGGCGGCGACCGCGAGCAGCTGGGCGGCTTCCTGCCCGGCCGGGGCGGTGACCTGCTGCCAGGCCGCGGCGGCGGCATCGGGCCGTGCGGTGGCGGCGCCGGCCAAGGGCACGGGGAGGGTCAACCCGGCCCCGGTGATGGCCAGTCCACGGACAAAGGCGCGTCTTCGCATGGAGGGGAACCCTTCTCTAGGTCCTGCTCGAAGTCCTGCTTGAGGTCTTTTCGGCGGCAACACCCTGAACCGGGGGAGGTGAGCCGTCAATGCACGCGGATGCGCAATTCGTGGTGGACTCTCCGAAGCCGGCGACAGAGACTCGATGCCCGGAGAAGAGCTACTTCCCTGAAGGGGGACACATGAGCGCCGACTCGGCTCGGACGAGGCTCTCGACGGCGGTCGGCGCATCAGTGAATGCGCAGGTGAGAGCGCCGGTGAGTCCGCAGGTCTGCCCTGTCGGTCCGGTCGTCGACATCGTGTTCAGCCGCTGGACCACGGCGATCCTGTGGACGCTCCATGAGTACGGCTGTCTGCGCTTCGTGGAACTGCAACGCGGTATCGCCGGCATCACGCCCAAGGTCCTGACGCAGCGGCTGCGCCAGCTGGAACGTGACGGCCTGGTGGTCCGCACGTACTACCTCGAGGTGCCGCCGCGGGCGGAGTACGAGATCAGTGAACTCGGGCGCAGCCTGGGGCCGTTGTTCGCGACGCTCGCGGAGTGGTCCACGGACAACCTGGACAAGGTGGAGCGGGCCCGGACGGATTTCGACGGCGACGGCGGGAGCTGACTTCGACGATCAGGATCAGGGCCTGAGCTCAGCCCGCCGGGCGGTCGATCCGGTAGAGGTAATGGGCGCGGTCGTCGAGGGGGTTGTCGGGTTCGAGCGACACTTCGGCGACCCGTCGCAGCCCCGCCTTCTCCAGGACGCGCCAGGACGCGGGGTTGCCCACGTGTACGGGGACGAGCACCGCTGTGGCCTGGGGACGGTCGGCCCACGTGGCTCGGACGATCGCCTGGATCATGCGGGTGCCGAGCCCCTGGCCGACCCGCCGGGGATCACCGATCAGGTAGTCGATGGTCATGGCGCCCCGGGGGATCTCCACCTGGCCCGCCAACTCATCTCCGTACTCGGGGTAGTCGGCGAAGCTTGAGCGCTGGACCAGGCCGAACGGTTCGCCGTCGAGCAGCATGAGCAGGTCCTCCGACGGCTCCTCCCCACGGGCCGCCTGGCCGAAGTCGCGTGCCACCGCGGCGGGTGAGGTCTCGTGGTTCCACCAGCGCGCGACGTGCGGCTGTTCCAGCCATCGCCGCAGCAGGGGGAAGTCCGGTTCGTCGAGTCGACGCCAGCTGATCATGGGACACCTCGGGGGAGTGGTACGCATTGTCCAGATTTCCAGACGTCCTGATTTCTAGATTGCCTCACTCAACCCCCGTACGTGGCCTCGGACTCGCCGAGCACCGCGGCGAAGTCCGTGGCGAGCCGGGCCGCGTCCGTCACCTCCAGAGTGGCTGTGGTGATCCGTACGGCGGTGGGCGTGGCGATACGGAAGCGCGCCCCCGCGGCCACCCACCAGCCGCGCGAGCGCAACCCGTTGACCACCGCGGACTCGTCCCGCACCGGGGCCCACACGTTGATCCCGCTCGCGCCGCGCGCCGCGATCCCATGCCGCGTGAGCTCGCCGATCAGTGCGTCGCGCCGCTCGGTGTATGTGCGTTCGGCCCGACCGACAAGGGGCGCGCGCCGAGGGATCGGCCATCGTGCGTTCGACCGTCTCCTGCAGTACGTGACTGACCCACCCCGAAGTGAGCAGCAGCCGCCTGGGCGGCTTGGGAGCCGTCGGCATCGCGGGGGCGCCGCTCGCGGGCCGCCTCGCCGACCGCTTCCCCGTCACCCGCGTCATCATCGGCACCCAACTCCAGCAGGCCGTCGCCCTGTTGGCGCTTCTTACGACGGACAACCTCTCCCTGCTCCTGCTGTGCTCGTCCGTCAACAGCCTCGCCGACTGCGGCGCCAATGTCCTCACCAAGCTGTACGCCGCCCGTATCGCGGGCCCGGAGCGCACCAGGTACCAAGAGCCGTGACGCGCTCCGTCTCGAACGCGGGATGGGCCATCGGCGGCCTGTCCGGCGCACTCGCCCTCGCCGTCGGCACCACCTATGCCTACCAGGCCCTGCTCATCGGCAACGTGGTCAGCTTCATCGCCGCCTCGGTCCTCACCCTGCGCTGCGCGGAACCGCCGTCGCCCTCTTGGGTGGTCACCGACTCCACGGCCCCCGCGCCCCCTGTTCTTCCGTCCAGCCCGTGGCGAGACCGCCCCTACTTGCTGTTCACCGCCACCGAGGCGGCGCTCTTCCTCGACGACGCGGTGATCCAGGTCGGCATGCCGCTGTGGATCGTCCACGCCACCGACGTCCCGCACGGCCTCGCGCCGCTGCTCATGGTCCTCAACTGCGTGCTCGTCGTCTGCTGCCAGGTCCCGCTGTCGCGCTTCGGGGGTACGCCGGACGGGGCCCGCGCACTCCTCGTCCCCCTGGCCGCCTGCTTCGTCGTCGGCTGCGCCGCCATGACGGCCTGTCGTCGTCCGCCCAGCGCAGCGGGGGACCGCTCCTGGTCACCGCCGTGATCGCCGCGGGCCCCCTCGCCTGGCCGCTGCTCGGCGCGGGCGTGGTCGTGACGGTCGCGGCGCAGAGTCGTCTCGTACGCGAGCGGCTGCGGCCTGAGAAGGCGTACCGCCCGCCACGGTTGCGTGGCGGGCGGTACGCGGGGAGGTATTGAGCGTCTGCGGCTTCAGTGGCCGACGTCTCAGCGGCCGCGATGCCTCAGCGGCCGCGATGCCTCAGCGACCGACGCGGATGCGGTGCGCCTGGTCCTGGCCCTCGGGTCCGGTGCCGGACTTGTCGACCACGAACGCCGTACCGCCCGTCACCTGGACGTGGTTGGGGTTGGCGCCGGTGGTCAGTGTTTCGACGACGGCGCCCTTGGCGGGGTCGACGACCGAGACGGTGCCGGGGGTCCGGTTGGCGACCAGGACGCTGCCCGAACGCCGGTCGGTAGCGACGGACAGGGCGCCCGCGCCGGTCGGCACGGACTTGGTGACGGCGCCCTTTTTGAGGTCGACGACCGAGAGGCCACCCGCGGCCTGGTCGGCGGTGTAGGCGGTGCGGCCGTCCTTGGAGAGCGCGATGGAGATCGGGCCGTCGCCGGTCGGGATGAGGCGGGGGCTCGCGCCCTTCGGGGTGATCTCGATGATCTGGTCGCCATTGAGGTCGGCGGCGTAGGCGGCGCCGGTCCGCGCGTTCACGGCGAGGCCGGTCGGACTCGATCCCTCGACCGTGACGCGCTTCTTCTCCTTGAAGGTGCGGGTGTCGAAGGCGACGACGGTGCCGTCGCCGAAGCCGCTCGCCCACGCCGTGTTGTGCTTGGCGTCCACGACGATCTCGCGGGCGTGGTTCACGCCGGGCAGCGAGGCGAGGTGCTTGCCGGTGCGCTGGTCGTAGACGGCGACGGAGTTGTCGCGGGTGTTCGTCGTCCAGACGGTGTTGTGCTCGTCGTCGACGGCGATTCCGTAGACGGCCTCGACGGCGCCGGTCTCGGCGTTGGTGACCGGAGGCGTGTAGCTGGCCTTCACCTTCAGCGTGCGCGGGTCGACCTTCAGCAGGCTGGAGGCGGTGACGGGCGGCCGGCCCACCGCGGAGGTGGCCCACAGCACGTTGTTCCGCTCGGAGTACGCGGACTGGTAGAGCCCCTTCACGAGCGGCGCCGACTCGACGGTCGAGCCGGACGCTTTGCCGGAGGCCTGTCCGGGCTGCGCGGACGCCGTACCGGTCAGGGCCAGCGCGCTGCCGGCGGCGAGGGCCACGGCGACTGCGGCGGTACGGCGGATGCGGCAGGTGAGTGAGGTCATGCTGCGTCAATCTCCTTGACTGAGGCGCCTCCAAGAGAGGCGATCACTCGATAACTTAGCTTAGCCTAACCTAAGTCACACACCTCACGTCATGTGGCGCCCGCCACACGCGACTCCAGGGACTCTAGGCGGAACGGTGAGGCAAACCCCCACCGCCATAAGCCAGTTGGCCGGATGTGACCGCGGTCGATGATCGGCGAGGCTCCTCCCATAGGCTGGCGCGGTGACTGATGAGCAGGAGCGGGTGCGGCCGTCGGGAGTGTGGGCCACGGCGGTGGGCGTGGCCAGGGTGCGGGCGCTGGAGACCGAGCGGCAGAACGCGCCGTTCCGCGACCCGCTGGCGCAGGCCTTCGCCACCGCCGGTGGGCTGTGGCCCTCCTCGCCGCCGCCCGATGACGAGGCCGCGCGACGCCGTCGGCTGGCCGTGTCGTTCTCCATCGCCATCAGGACGAAGTTCCTCGACGACCTGTTGCAGCAGGCCTCCGCGTCCGGGGTCCGGCAGGTCGTGCTGCTCGGCGCAGGCATGGACAGCCGGGCCTTCCGGATGGACTGGCCCGAGGGCACGCGGCTGTTCGAGGTCGACACCGCCGCGCCACTGGACTTCAAGGCTTCGGTACTGCGCCAGGAGCGGGCCGTCGCACGCTGCGAGCGGATCACCGTCGCGGCGGATCTGCGGGAGGACTGGCCGGGCGCGTTGGCCGCCGCTGGGCACGACCCGGCCGTGCCGACCGCGTGGATCGCCGAAGGACTACTGATCTATCTGCCCGAGGACGCGGTGGAGCTGCTGTTGGCCCGGATCAGCACGCAGTCGGCGGCAGGCAGTCGGATGGGGCTGACATTGGGCTCGCGCGGCGTGATCGAGCGCTTCGGCGCGGACGCCGCGCCGGGGTCGGCGGCGTCCATGTGGGTCTCGGAGATGCCCGACGACCCGGTGGGCTGGCTGGTCGGGCACGGCTGGGAGGCCGAAAGCCACACCCTGCGCGAGCGCGCTGCCGCCTACGGCCGCCCGATCAGCACCCCGCCGCAGCGCGAGGAGCGGCCCGGCGGACTGATCTCGGCGGTCCGCCGGTAGAGCGCCTCCCGGTTGCCCAGACGATCGAATCCGAGGGGGCCTGATGAGTGGAGCAGGTCGAGCTCCTGCGCAAACGAGTCCGGTCCGACCTCGACCGCGGGCTTGGTCACGGCGTCGATCATCACCACCGGGAAGAGCGAGATCGCACCCGGCGTGATCAACATCCCTCTACGCTGCCTGACATGGGCGGGATAGATGTGGCCAACGGAGTAGTCGGCGCCGTGCTGGGGATGCTGTTCGCGGTGCTCTTCCAGCAGCCGTTGCAGAACGGCTGGTACCGGCTGCGCACGCGCTCCACGCGCGCGGTGCGCGGCCTGAGGCAGCGTGAGGAGTCAAGCCCCGCCTGGAGAACCTTCTCGCTGGGCCCGCTCCACACATCGGCGCTGATCGTGGAAGGGGACGGCGAGTCGTCCATCCCCGCCGAGGCCATCTACGCCCAGGTCCTCGACGAGGAGATCGAGCTGCCTTCCGACATGGTCGCCTGGCGTGCCGAGATCGAGGAGGAGAGCGAACGGCTGCGCGCGGAGGGCCGGACGCCGCTGTGGAACGGTCCTCGCTACGCCGTCGAATCCTTCGACGTCTCACGGACCGCGCTCGACGAACAGCCGGAAGTGCACCTGCGGTTGCGCCCGACGGACTACTACACCTTCCTGGCCGCCCAGCAACTGGACCGCCGACTGGCCGACGGGACCACACCCCGCTCCCGCCATCTCGACCCGGACGACCCCCTCCGTGCCCCCGCGTTCCTGCAGTGCAGTTTCGCGGTCAACATCGCGGTGGTGACCGCCGACGACATGCTGGTCGTCAGCCAGCGCAGTGACCGCGTACGGATGGCGCCGGGAGTGTGGAACTCGTCCGTCAACGAGGGCATGTCCCGGCACATCGACTCGTCCGGCAGGAGCGCCCCCGACCTGCACGCCGTGGCCCGCCGTGGCATGCGCGAGGAACTCTCCATCGAGCCGCACGAGTACTCCATCGAACTGCTCGCCTTCGTGCTCGACATCGACAAGCGCCACTGGAGCGCCCACTTCTACGCCCGGCTGAAGGACTTGACCGGCGAGGGACTGCAGGCGCGTATGAGCAGGGGAGTCGCGGACAGGTGGGAGCACCAGACCATCGACTACGTGCCGTTCCGACCCGCGACCGTGATCAAGTACGTACTGCGTGCCGACCGCGTCCACCGGTGGGCCCCGCTGGCCCCGGCGCTCTTCCATCTCGCCCTGGTGCACGTCTACAGCCGCACGCCGGTCGAGAGGGTGGGGGCGCAGATCGTCCGGCGGCTGTAGGAGCGGCTGTAGGAACGGCTAGGGCAGCGGGCCGCCGCGGGCGGTGACCCACAGGTCGTACCACTCCTCGTGGGTGAGGTCGGGTTCGCGGTGCACGGCATCCCGGCAGAGGCGGATGCGCTCGGGGCGGCTGGTGCCGACGACCGGTGCGATCCGCGCCGGGTGCCGCTGGAGCCACCACAGCAGGATGGTTTCCGGTGTTGTCCCCTTGCGGGCGGCGAGGTCGGCGACGAGGCGTGCGGTCGGTGAGTCGCCGCCGTCGGTGAAGCGGCCCCGGGCGAGAGCTCCCCAGGCCTGGAGCTGGATCCCGTTGGCGCCGCAGTATTCCAGCGTCCCGTGCGGGAAGCCGTTGCCCGCCGCGGCCGGGGTGTTCACGAGCACGCCCGCCTCGACCCAGTCGCGCCTCTCCAGGCTCATCTCCAGCTGGTTCGCGACCAGTGGTACGTCGAGATGCGTCCGCAGGTGCTCGATCTGCGCCGCGCTCATGTTCGACACCCCGAAGCGTCTCACCAGGCCCTGCCCGTGCAGTGAGACCAGGGCCTTCGCTATCTCCTCCGGTCCCGTCAGCGGATCCGGCCGGTGCAGGAGCAGTACGTCGATCACGTCGGTGCGGAGCCGGGTGAGGCTCTCCTCGACGCGCCGGACGATGCTCGGCCCCCGCAGGTCGTACAGACCGGGCCTCTCACCGTCCGCGAGGCGGATGCCGCACTTGGTCTGCACAACGATGCGCTCGCGCAGTCCGGACGCCCTGGCGAGCACCTCCCCGAAGACCGCCTCGGACTTGCCGTGCCGATAGATGTCGGCCTGGTCGAACACCGTGATGCCGACGTCGAGCGCCGCCTCCACCGCGGCCTCGGCCTCGGAGATGTCCTCGGCGGTGTACGGCGTGGTGTCCCAGGTGCCGCCGAGTCCCATGCACCCGTACAGCACACGGCTGGCGTGTACGTCGGTCTGTGATGCCATGTCTCCTCCTGCGCTTCCGTGTGCGTGGTGACCCGGCCATCGTCCCTCAGGGCCGTGACTCGGCTGCCGGGGTGAGGAGTTGGCCCCTGCCGATGACGTCGATCTCGACGGGCGGCGGCTGCTCCGGCCTAGGCAGAGTGCTGTTGCGGCCTGCCGGAGGCGGTCGATTCGCGGACCACCAGTTCCGGCATGAAGACGAACTCGCTGTGCGGGGCCGGGGTTTTGCCGATCTCCTCCAGGAGGGTGCGGACCGAGGCCTGGCCCATCGCCTGGACCGGCTGGCGGATGGTGGTCAGCGGGGGATCGGTGAACGCGATGAGCGGGGAGTCGTCGTAGCCGACCACCGAGATGTCCCGCGGCACCTCCAAGCCCCGTTCCCTGGCGGCCCGGACGGCGCCGAGCGCCATCATGTCGCTGGCGCACACGATCGCCGTGCAGCCCCGGCCGATCAGCGTGCCCGCCGCGGCCTGACCGCCCTCCAGGGTGTAGAGGGAGTGCTCGATGAGCTGCTCGGAGTCCGCGGGCGACATCCCGAGGCGTTCGCGCATGCCGATCTGGAAGCCCTCGATCTTGCGCAGCACGGGCACGAAGCGCTTGGGACCCACCGCGAGCCCGATGCGGGTGTGGCCGAGCGAGGCGAGGTGAGTGACGGCGAGGCGGGCCGCGGCCCGGTCGTCCGTGGAGACGAAGGGGGCCTGCACCTTGGGGGAGAAGCCGTTGACGAGGACGAAGGGAACGCCCTTGCCGCGCAGTACTTCGTACCGCTCCATGTCGGCGGTGGTGTCGGCGTGCAGTCCTGAGACGAAGATGATCCCGGAGACGCCGCGGTCCACCAGCATCTCGGTGAGCTCGTCCTCGGTGGAGCCGCCGGGCGTCTGGGTGGCAAGGACCGGCGTGTAGCCCTGACGGGTCAGGGCCTGGGCGATGACCTGGGCGAGCGCGGGGAAGATCGGGTTGTCCAGCTCGGGTGTGATCAGGCCGACCAGGCCGGCGCTGCTGCGCTGCCGCAGCCGCGTGGGACGTTCGAATCCGAGCATGTCCAGGGCGGCGAGGACGGATTCGCGGGTGGTCGCCGCCACACCGGGCTTGCCGTTGAGCACGCGGCTGACGGTGGCTTCGCTCACCCCCGCCTGCGCTGCGATGTCGACGAGCCGTGCGGTCATGCAGGGACTGTATCGGTGATCGGCCGGATTGCACACCGGTTGAAAGCTTGCAGAAAGTTCTGCTCCTGCAAGGAGCTTGCGGGGGAGTCGGGAGTGGGGGAGGGCAATCGCCACTTCAGGGGCCTGTCAAGCGCAGCAAAGGCAACCGTAAGGACACACGGTGGTAACGATCAGCAGGCCTTGCAGAAATTTCTCGCAAGGTCTTTCGGGCGCTTTTCAATCCTGTTACGTTCCGTGGCAACCCGGCGCCGCGTCGAGTGCGGCTTCGTTGGAGGCAGCTCAGTTGAGGGGTCTCGCCTCCCCTTGTTCCGGGATCAGTTGAAGGAGTTCACATGCGGCGTGGCATAGCGGCCACCGCACTGGTCGGGGCCCTGGCTCTGACAGCGGCAGCGTGCGGTGGGGATGACGGTGACAGCGGCAGCAAGGGTTCGGGCAAGCTGTCCGGGACCGTCACTTTCTGGGACACCTCGAACGACGCGGAGAAGGGGACCTACGAGAAGCTGGCCAAGGGCTTCGAGAAGCTCCACCCGGACGTCAAGGTCAACTACGTCAGCGTCGCGTTCGGCGAGGCCAACGCCAAGTTCAAGAACGCCGCGGGCGGCAACTCCGGCGCTCCCGACGTGATGCGCACCGAGGTCGCCTGGGTCGCGGACTTCGCCAACCTGGGCTACCTCGCCCCGCTCGAGGGCACCCCCGCCCTCGACAAGGCGGACGACTACCTCCCGCAGGCCGCGGCAAGCACCAAGTTCAAGGGCAAGACCTACGCCGCCCCGCAGACCATCGACACCCTGGCGCTCTTCTACAACAAGAAGATGCTCAAGGAAGCCGGTGTGGAGGCGCCCAAGACCTTCGACGAGGTGAAGACCGCCGCGAAGAAGATCAAGTCGAAGTCCGGCAAGACCGGCCTCTACCTGCGCGGCGACGACCCGTACTACTACCTCCCGTACCTCTACGGCGAGGGCGGCGACCTCCTCGACACCAAGAACAAGAAGGTCACCGTCGACGGCCCCCAGGGCGCCGCGGCCTTCAAGGTGATGAAGGACCTGGTCGACTCCAAGGCGGCCACCACCGACGCGAGCGACGGCTACAACAACCAGCTGAACGCCTTCAAGGACGGCGACGTCGCGATGGCGCTCGACGGCCCCTGGTCCATCGAAGGCGCACTGCAGGGCAAGGAGTTCAAGGGCGACAAGGCCAACCTCGGCATCGCCCCGGTGCCCGGCGGCAGCGACCGCCAGGCCTCCCCGCAGGGCGGCTGGAACCTCGCCGCCTACGCCGGGTCCAAGAACCTCGACGCGAGCTACGAGTTCATCAAGTACATGAGCTCGGCCAAGGTGCAGCAGCAGACCACCGAGAAGCTGAGCCTGCTGCCCACCCGTACCTCGGTGTACGACGTGAAGTCCGTCAAGGACAACCAGATGGTGCAGTTCTTCAAGCCGGCCGTGGACAAGTCGGTGGAGCGGCCGTGGATCCCGCAGGCCAACGCCCTGTTCGAGCCGATCCGGCTGCAGATGGAGAAGGTGCTCAGCGGCAAGGCCTCGCCCGACGACGGGGCGAAGGGTGTCGGCGACGCCTACCGCAAGCTCCTGAAGGACTACAAGTAAATGGCTGTTGACAGCAGCCAGTCATTGGCCGCGACCGCGGACGCCCACAGCGTCCGCGGCCGCGGCCCGCGGACCGGCAAGACACCAGGACGGCTGCGCAGGTCGCTGTCCACCCACTGGTACGCCTGGGCCATGGTCGCCCCCGTGGTGGCCGTGATCGGCGTGATCATCGGATACCCGCTGGTGCGGGGCCTCTACCTCTCGACGACCGACGCCAACGAGGCGAACGTCGAGCGCAGCATCGGTATGAACCACATCCCGGCGACCTACAAGTCCGTCGGTCTGGACAACTACACCGCGATCCTCTCCGACAGCGTCTTCTGGGACAGGCTCACCTGGACCATCGTCTGGACCGTCTCCTGCGTAGCGATCTCCTTCGCCCTCGGCCTCGCCCTGGCGAACATGCTCAACCGCAAGCTGGCGGGGCGCTCCCTCTACCGGATGGCGCTGATCCTGCCCTGGGCGGTGCCCGCCTTCGTCTCCGTCTTCACCTGGCGCCTGCTCTTCAACGAGAAGAACGGCATCCTCAACAAGATCCTCGCCGGTGGCGGCATCGACGCCATCCCGTGGCTCAACGACCCCACCTGGGCCAAGCTCTCGGTGATCACGGTCAACGTCTGGCTCGGCGTCCCGTTCATGCTGGTCGCCATGCTCGGCGGCCTCCAGTCCATTCCCGGGGAGCTCTACGAGGCCGCGGAGATGGACGGCGCGAACGCCTGGCAGCGCTTCCGGCACATCACCCTGCCGGGGCTGCGGACCGTCAGCAGCACCGTCATCCTGATCAGCGGCATCTGGACCTTCAACATGTTCCCGGTGATCTTCCTGCTCACCCGGGGCGGTCCGGGAGACTCCACCGAGATCCTGGTGACGTACGCCTACCGGCTGTCGTTCGTCGTGAGCCCGCGCGACTTCGCGAGCTCCGCCGCCTGGGGCGTCGTCATTCTGCTGCTCCTTTCGCTCTTCGCGGTCGTCTACCGCCGCGCGCTCCGCAAGCAGGGAGAAGTGTGGTGACCACCATGACCGACGGGAAGAGCCCGTCCCCGGCCGGGCCGAAGTCCCGGAACCTGCCCAAGGCGAAGGTCAGGGAGCGCGGCGAACGCGGGCCGCTGGCCTCGGTCGCGCTCCATGCGGGCCTGCTGCTCGCCTGCGCCACCGCCGTGCTTCCGCCGCTGTGGCTGCTCATCACCTCGTTCAAGCCGACGAGCGAGGCGTTCTCCACCGACCTGGTCAAGGACTTCACGTTCCGCAATTACGACCACGTCGTCAACGACACCGAGTTCCTGAGCTGGCTCGGCAACTCCCTGGTCGTCGTGGGACTGACCACGGTGATCGGCGTCTTCATCTCCGCGACCACCGGCTACGCCGTCAGCCGCTTCAGGTTCCCCGGCATGCGGTCGCTGATGTGGCTCCTCCTGATCACCCAGATGTTCCCCGTCGCGGTGCTCATCGTGCCGCTCTACAACCTCCTGGCGAGCCTCGGCCTGCTCAACCAGCCCGTCGGCCTGGTCGTCACCTATCTGACGATCGCCGTGCCGTTCTGCGCCTGGATGATGAAGGGGTACTTCGACACGATCCCGGTGGAGATCGACGAAGCCGGGCGAGTGGACGGACTCAACCCGTTCGGCACCTTCTGGCGGCTGATCGTGCCGCTGGCCAAGCCCGGTCTCGCCGTCACCGGCTTCTACAGCTTCATCACCGGCTGGGCCGAAGTCGCCTACGCATCCGCCTTCATGACCGGCGAGGAGAACCTCACCCTGGCGGGCGGCCTGCAGACCTTCGTCAATCAGTACACCAGCGACTGGGGCTCGCTCACCGCATCGGCCGTGATCGTCGCGGTGCCCGCTGCGGTGATCTTCGGCTTCGTCCAGCGCCACCTCGTCTCCGGCCTCACGGCCGGCGCGACGAAGTCCTGACACGGCACCCCCCCCTCGTACCCGATCTCGATCTCAGGGAAGACATGACCCAGCATCTCGCTGCCCCTGCCGCCCCCGCCTCCGGCAGCCACACGGACTGGTGGCGCGGCGCGGTGATCTACCAGGTCTATCCGCGCAGCTTCGCCGACGGCGACGGTGACGGAATGGGCGACCTGGACGGCATCCGTGCCCGCCTTCCCTACCTCAGGGACCTGGGCGTCGACGCCGTATGGCTGAGCCCCTTCTACTCCTCGCCGCAGGCCGACGCGGGCTACGACGTGGCCGACTACCGCACGATCGACCCCATGTTCGGCAGCCTCCTCGACGCCGACGCCCTGCTGCGCGACGCCCGTGAGCTGGGCCTGCGCATCATCGTCGACCTGGTGCCCAACCACTCGTCGGACCGGCACGACTGGTTCCAGCGCGCTCTGCGCGAGGGCCCTGGCTCGCCCCTGCGCGAGCGCTACCACTTCCGCCCCGGCAAGGGCGAGAACGGCGAACTGCCGCCCAACGACTGGGAGTCCGTCTTCGGCGGCCCGGCCTGGACGCGGACGCCGGACGGCGAGTGGTACCTGCATCTCTTCGCCCCCGAGCAGCCCGACTTCAACTGGGAACACCCCGCCGTCCACGACGAGTTCCGCTCCATCCTGCGCTTCTGGCTCGACATGGGCATCGACGGCTTCCGCGTGGACGTCGCCCACGGTCTGGTCAAGGCCGACGGCCTGCCCGACATCGGCCGCAGCGACCAGCTCAAGCTGCTCGGCAACGACGTCATGCCGTTCTTCGACCAGGACGGCGTGCACGAGATCTACCGCAGCTGGCGCAAGGTCCTCACCGAGTACGCGGGCGAGCGCATCCTCGTCGCCGAGGCATGGACCCCCACCGTCGAGCGCGCCGCAGCCTACGTACGCCCGGACGAGATGCACCAGGCCTTCAACTTCCAGTACCTGGGCACCCACTGGGACGCCGCGGAGCTGCGCGAGGTCATCGATGTGTCGCTCGCCGCGATGCGGCCCGTCGGCGCCCCTGCCACCTGGGTGCTCTCCAACCACGACGTCACCCGCCACGCCACCCGGTTCGCCAACCCGCCCGGGCTCGGCACCCAGCTGCGCACCGCCGGTGACCGCGAGCTCGGCCTGCGGCGCGCCCGCGCCGCCTCGCTCCTCATGCTGGCGCTGCCCGGATCCGCGTACGTCTACCAGGGCGAGGAGCTCGGTCTGCCGGACGTCACCGAGCTGCCCGACGAGGTGCGCCAGGATCCCTCGTTCGTCAGGGCGAGCGGGCAGGACGGGTTCCGCGACGGCTGCCGGGTGCCGATCCCGTGGACCATTGACGGCTCCAGTCACGGATTCGGCTCGGGCGGCAGCTGGCTGCCGCAGCCGGCGGGCTGGGGCGAGCTGAGCGTCGAGGCGCAGACCGGAGACCCGGCGTCGACTCTGGAGCTGTACCGCAGTGCGCTCGCCGTGCGCCGCGCGCAGCCCGGGCTCGGTGCGGGCGACTCGCTGGAGTGGCTGGAGGCTCCAGATGGCGTTCTCGCCTTCCGTCGCGAGGACTTCGTGTGCACGGCCAACACCACCGGCGCGGCGGTACGGATTCCGGCCCCCGGCCGGATCCTCCTTGCCAACGCCGAGGTGGAGACGGTGGACGGCAAGGTCGAGCTGCCCGCCGACACCACCGTCTGGTGGGCGGTGTGACCCTTTCCCTGCCGCGGTCCGCCGACCGGGGAGACGGGAGAGACCGGTCGGACCGGGGCGCCCCGCGGCTCGCGGACATCGCGGCCCAGTCCGGCGTCAGCGAGGCCACCGCGAGCCGGGTGCTCAACGGCAAGCCGGGGGTGGCGGCGAGCACCAGGCGCCGGGTGCTCGCCGCCCTGGACGTGCTCGGCTACGAGCGGCCCACCCGGCTCAAGCCGCGCAGCGCCGGTCTGGTCGGACTGGTCATCCCCGAGCTCAGCAACCCGATCTTCCCCGCCTTCGCACAGGTCGTCGAGCAGGTCCTGTCAGGGCACGGCTACACGCCGATGCTGTGCACCCAGATGCCGGACGGCGCCAGCGAGGACGAGCTGGTGGAGCAGTTGGAGGAGCGCCGGGTCAGCGGCATCGTCTTCCTCTCCGGACTGCACGCCGACACCACGGCCGACCCCACCCGGTATCTGGAACTGCACGCCCGCGGAGTGCCGTTCGTCCTGATCAACGGCTACAACGAGCACATCCCGGTGTCCTTCGTCTCGCCCGACGACCGCGCTGCCTCGCGGATGGCGGTACGTCACCTCGTCGACCTCGGCCACCGGCGGATCGGTCTGGCCATCGGCCCCACCCGCTACGTCCCCTCGCTGCGCAAGGCGGAGGGGTTCACGGCGGCGGTGCACGCGCTGCTCGGCCTGGAACAGGGGGAGGCCGAACAGCTCGTGCAGCGCACGCTGTTCACGGTCGAGGGCGGGCACGCGGCGGCGAGCGCCCTGCTCGACCAGGGGTGCACGGCGATGGTCTGCGGCAGCGACATGATGGCGCTCGGCGCCGTCCGGGCGGCGCGTGAGCGCGGCCTCTCGGTGCCCGGCGACGTCTCGGTGGTCGGCTTCGACGACTCGCCTTTGATCGCGTTCACGGACCCGCCGCTGACCACGGTGCGCCAGCCGGTGCAGGCGATGGCGAGCGCCGCCGTGGGCGCGCTCGTCGAGGAGCTGCACGGAAATCCCGTACAGCACACGGAGTTCGTCTTCCAGCCAGAGCTGGTGGTGCGCGGTTCCACGGCGCGGCCGCGGCGCTGAGAGGGAGTCCCCCGGAGCCGCCCTGTTCGGGCAGCGGGGTCATGGTGTGGCTCCGGGGCCTCCCCGTCCCGTGACCCCGGCCCGAACGGCCGGGCGCGTGGGGCCCGTTGTCCGGGTCCCCCGGCCGCCCGGACCGGAGTCGTGGTTGAACGTAACACCGTCGCAATGTCTTGCGAAAGGTTTTGCGGCGCATGAAGTACCGGGATTCCGCATCTGAGGCGAGAGTGTGCGCGGAGGGTTGACCGGGGTTCCCGGGGGTCGTACGGTCTCGACCGAAAACGGCGTTGAAATGTTTCTGCAACATCCTTCAACGGCCTTACGGGCACGGCGCGTTGCCGGACAAGGTCACACCTGACTCATGCAAAGGTCACACCTCACTCATGCAGGAGGCCCTCATGGCTGGCCGAAAGACCAGAGTCCGCAGACCCGTCGCCGCCGCTCTCGCCCTGGTGGCGGGTGCCGCGGGCGGCATCGTCGCCGGAGCCCCGCAGGCGCAGGCCGCCCCGCCCGGCGCCAAGGACGTCACCGCCGTGCTCTTCGAGTGGAAGTTCGACTCGGTGGCCAAGGCATGCACACAGCAGCTCGGCCCCGACGGCTACGGCTACGTGCAGGTCTCCCCGCCCCAGGAACGTATCCAGGGTGAGGCGTGGTGGGCCGCCTACCAGCCCGTGAGCTACAAGATCGGCACCCGGCTCGGCGACCGGACCGCGTTCAAGAACATGGTCGACACCTGCCACGCGGCCGGAGTGAAGGTCGTCGCCGACGCGGTGATCAACCACATGTCGAACGCCTCCGGCACCGGCTCGGCTGGATCGTCCTTCACCAAGTACGACTACCCGGGCACGTACTCGGGCGCCGACATGGACAACTGCCGTTCGGACATCAGCAACTACCAGGACCGCTGGAACGTCCAGAACTGCGAACTGGGTGGCCTCGCCGACCTCGACACCGGTGAGGAATACGTCCGGGGGAGGATCGCCGGCTACCTGAACGACCTGCTCTCGCTCGGCGTCGACGGCTTCCGGGTCGACGCGGCCAAGCACATCGCCGTGGACGACCTGAAGAACATCAAGTCGCGGCTGACCAACCCCGGCGTCTACCTCAAGCAGGAGACGATCTACGGGGCGGGCGAGGCGGTCTCCCCGAGCGAGTACACCGCCACCGGCGACGCCCAGGAGTTCCGCTACGGCTGGGATCTGAAGCGCGTCTTCAACAACGAGAAGCTCGCCTACCTGAAGAACTTCGGTGAGGGCTGGGGCTACCTGCCCAGCGGTTCGGCCGCCGTCTTCGTCGCCAACCACGACACCGAGCGGCACGGCCAGACCCTCAACTACAAGGACGGCGCGAACTACACCCTCGCCCACGTCTTCATGCTGGCCCTGCCTTACGGCGCGCCGGACGTGCACTCCGGCTACGAGTTCAGCAGCACCGACGCGGGATCGCCCAACGGCGGCCAGGTGAACGCCTGCTACAGCGACGGCTGGAAGTGCCAGCACGCCTGGCCCGAGATCAAGAGCATGGTCAAGTTCCGCAACACGGCGCGCGGCACCGCGATGACCAACTGGTGGGACAACGGCAACAACGCCATCGCTTTCGGCCGCGGGGACAAGGCGTACGTGGCGATCAACCACGAGGGCTCCGCGGTCAACCGGACCTTCCAGACGTCCCTCGCCCCGGGCAGCTACTGCGACGTCCAGAGCGGCAGGAGCGTCACCGTCAACGGCTCGGGTCAGTTCACGGCGACCGTGGCGCCCAACACCGCACTGGCCCTGCACACCGGGGCCAGGAGCTGCTGAGCGCTGATCGCCCTGCATGACAGGCCGCCCGGCCTTCGCTTCCCCGCCGCCGGGCGGCTCTGCTCCCGTACCCCCCCACGCTTTCACCCCCGTATTTCCCGTCATTCATCCGCAAGGAGAACCACCCTTGACCGGCTCCCCGCGTCGCACCGCTGCGATCACGGCCCTCGCCCTGCTCGCCGCGGTCGCACCCCTGACGTCCTCGGCCACCGCCGCGCCCCGAGCACCGGCCGCCGCCGACGCGCCCGCCGCCGAGCTCGACCTGTCCATGTCCAAGGCGCAGTGGATGGACAAGAACACCGTCGCCTGGGACGTCCAAGGCGCGGCCACGTCACAGGAGCTGGTGTATGCCCGTGACGGGCAGCTGACGGTCAAGGACGGCGAACTCGTTGGTGAGGGGCGGCGGATCCGCCTCACCCCGGCCGCGGGCGGGCTCACCGAAGCCCAGCGGAAGAAGTACCCGCACCTGAAGGAGTACGCGGCCTTCACCGTCGACCCGCGCGACCGCGACCTGGTCCGCCGTGCCCTCACCGGCCAGATCATCGGGGTCCGCGAAGACGCCGACGGCACCCTGCTCACCACCACCGGAGTCCAGACGCAGGGCATCCTCGACGACCTCTACAGCGCCACCGCCACCAAGGCAGCCCTCGGCCCGCAGTTCCGCCACGGCCGCCCCACGCTTGCCCTGTGGGCTCCCACCGCCCAGTCCGTCAGTCTCGAACTCGACGGCAAGCGCGTGGCCATGCGGCGCGACGACGCCAGCGGCGTATGGTCCGTCACCGGTGACAAGAGTTGGTCGGGCAAGCAGTACCGCTACGTCGTGAAGGTATGGGCGCCCAGCGTCCAGAAGGTCGTCACCAACAAGGTCACCGACCCCTACTCCACCGCGCTCACCGCGGACTCGGAGCGCAGCATCGCCGTCGACCTCGACGACCCGAAGCTCGCGCCCAAGGGCTGGGAGCGGCTGAAGAAGCCGAAGGCGACGCCCCTGCGCGACGCGCAGATCCAGGAACTGCACATCCGCGACTTCTCCGTCGAGGACCGCACGGCGCGCCACCCCGGCACGTACCTGGCCTTCACCGACACGGCGTCCGACGGCATGAAGCACCTGCGCGAGCTGGCCGAGGCAGGCACCTCCTACGTCCACCTGCTGCCCGCCTTCGACATCGGCACCATCCCCGAGCGCGCCGCCGACCAGGCCACGCCCGACTGCGACCTGACGGCGCACGCCCCGGACTCCGACGAGCAGCAGGCCTGCGTCACCAAGACCGCCGCGAAGGACGCCTACAACTGGGGCTACGACCCGCTGCACTACACCGTGCCCGAGGGCAGCTATGCGAGCGACCCCGCCGGGACCCGCCGTACGGTCGAGTTCAGGGAGATGGTCCAGGGCCTCAACGGCTCAGGCCTCCGCACCGTGATGGACGTCGTCTACAACCACACCGTCGCCAGCGGCCAGGCCGACAAGTCGGTCCTCGACAAGATCGTGCCCGGCTACTACCAGCGACTGATGGACGACGGCACGGTGGCCACCTCCACCTGCTGCGCCAACACCGCACCCGAGAACGCCATGATGGGCAAGCTCGTGGTCGACTCCCTGGTCACCTGGGCCAAGGAGTACAAGGTCGACGGCTTCCGCTTCGACCTGATGGGACACCACCCCAAGGCCAACATCCTGGCCGCCCGCGAGGCCCTGGACGCGCTGACCCTCAAGAAGGACGGCGTCGACGGGAAGAAGATCGTCCTCTACGGAGAGGGCTGGAACTTCGGCGAGATCGCGGACGACGCCCGCTTCGTCCAGGCCACCCAGAAGAACATGGCGGGCACGGGCATCGCCACCTTCTCCGACCGTGGCCGCGACGCGGTGCGCGGCGGCGGCCCATTCGACGAGGACCCCGGCGTCCAGGGCTTCGCCAGCGGCCTGTTCACGGACCCCAACGCGTCGAAGGCCAACGGCACCCCGGCCGAGCAGAAGGCGCGGCTCCTGCACTACCAGGACCTGCTCAAGGTGGCCCTGACCGGCAATCTCGCCGGGTACACGTTCACCGACTCCGCCGGAAAGCAGGTCAAGGGCTCCGAGGTCGACTACAACGGAGCCCCGGCCGGATACGCGGCAGCCCCCGGCGACGCCCTCTCCTACAGCGACGCCCACGACAACGAATCGCTGTACGACGCGCTCGCCTTCAAGCTCCCCGCGGACACCACGGCCGCCGAGCGCTCCCGCATGCAGGTGCTCGCGATGGCGACCTCCACCCTGGCCCAGGGCCCTTCCCTCTCCCAGGCGGGCAGCGACCTGCTGCGCTCCAAGTCCCTCGACCGCAACTCCTACGACAGCGGCGACTGGTTCAACGCCCTGCACTGGAACTGCCAGGACGGCAACGGCTTCGGCCGCGGTCTGCCCCCGGCCGCCGACAACAAGGACAAGTGGCCCTACGGAAAGCCCCTGTTGACGTCCGCTTCCCTGACTCCGGGCTGCGCGGAGATCAACGGCACATCGGCCGCCTACCAGGACCTTGTCAAGCTGCGCGCGAGCGAGCCCGCGTTCTCCCTGGCCACGGCAGGACGGGTCCAGTCACAGCTCTCCTACCCGCTCTCCGGCACATCCGCCGAGACCCCCGGAGTGATCACCATGGAGGTCGGGAACCTCGTGGTCGTCCTCAACGCGACCCCGGACGCGCGGAAGCAGCGCGTCACGGCCCTGAAGAACACCGCGTATAAGCTCCATCCCGTCCAGGCGAAGGGCGCCGACCCGGTGGTCAAGTCGGCCTCGTACGAGAGGAGTTCAGGTACCTTCAGCGTCCCCGCCCGCACGGTAGCCGTCTTCGAGCGGGGCTGAACCAGGGGCCTGGCTTCCCGCCGCGGCCGGGGCTGTGCCTCCGAGACCACCAGGGCCCTGAAGGCGATGCCTTCAGGGCCCCTGTCTCTCGAGAGGCAGGTGGATCAACCCTGCTTCCGTCGGCCGGAAGCCACAGGCGTCGAAATAGAACCCTCGCAGCCCGGGCGCGAAGTCGACGTGCAGCCATTCGCAGCCCGCCACGCGCGCGTGTTCCGCCGCCAGACGGACGACCGACGTCGCGATACCGCGATGCTGGTGTGAACCCCGGGTCTTCGTGTCGATCAGGAAGGCGTGGTCTCCGCCGTCCCACGCCACGTTCACGAATCCGACAAGGACGCCCTCGCCGTCACGGGCTCCCACCCAGCCCAGGCTGTGCTCCCTGACCTTGTTCCACCAACCGCCGACAGCATCGCCGCCGTGCGACCGGACGAGGTCGACCAACTCCTCGTCACTGATGGGGTCGCGCCATGCGTAAGTGATCGCTCCGCTCATGCCGCCAGGGTCGCCGACCGTCCCTGGCAGGACAACACATTAACGAGCGGGTAGCTCAAGACCGTCGGGTATTGCGCACAGATTCAGTACGGAACGGATCAGGTTCACGCACTCTCGATCGCCGAAAGGCGCCGCGGTATCTGCTAACTGTCACTATCTGCGGGGCCGCGCCGCCGTGGGGTACGGACCGCTAGCGTATGCCCCGCACTTGTACCCGTCAGGCCATTCGGCCTCGGAGGTGAGAGATGGCGGATACCGGCTCGGCGTCGGTCGGCACGATCCCGGTTCAGCACCTCCGGGCGGGCGACCACGCTTTCGTCAGTTACGCCGACGACGACGCGGGCCGCGACGTAGTGTCCGCGTTCGCGTGGGCGGGGCTCGTGAAGCGCGAGAAGGTGATGGTCTTCGCCGCTCCGCACATGGAGGCGGAAGAGGTGTGGAACCGGCTTGACGCCCCGGGAGCCCTGCTGGGGGCCGCTCGCGAACACGGGCAGCTGGTGCTCAGCAGTATGCGCGCCCTCATCAAGCCCCAGGACGCGTTCACCCCTGGCCGCCAGTGGGAGCGCATCACAGAGGAGACCGACAGAGCCCTGGCCGAGGGCTACAGCGGGCTGCGCACCTACATCGACATGCACTGGGTGGGTGACTTGGGTGCCGATGTCGACGTGATGATGCACCGCGAATCCAACGCCCAGCATCTGTTCACCGACCGCCCGTACACCGAGATCTGTGCCTACGACAGCCGTTGGTTCGACCCTGGTGTCCTCACGGCCATGAACAAGGCGCATCCCTGCAGGCTGCTGCCCCGCCTGGGCGCTCTGCACGTGGAACATGCGGATGGCGTCGTGCAGTTGGTCGGCGAGGCGGACCTTGCCACCAGGGAGCAATTCATCGGCGGTGTGCGCGAGGGGCTTCGACGCGGCGAGGAATCCCGGCTCCTCACGGTGGATCTGTCCGGCCTCGTCTTCCTCGGTGTCGCGTGTGCGGTGGACCTGCTGCGGCTGGTTCTTGAGCATGCGCACGGCCCGGTCCAAGTCGACTGTCCACCGACATCGGCCCGCATACTTCACAGAGCTGGCGCGGATCAAGTGTCCCACCTGGTGATCAACGAGGTGGCCCGCTGATGACGACAGAGTCCGGGTCCCGCGAGGTCCCTCCCGTCACCCTGCTGGAATCACCCTTCAACCAGGACGACCTGCCCCGGCTTCGGATGCTCGTCGAACAGTTCGCAGACCACCAAGGGCTGAACGAACCACGGCGCAGCGAATTCATCGTGGCCCTGGACGCCGTGGCGGTGAACGCGGTCGAGCACGCGGGCGGTGGCGGCACGCTGGTCCTGCAGCGCAGCAACGGCCATCTGGCCTGCCACATCCACGACGCGGGCCCCGGCTTCAGCGCCGATGTCGTCCCTGAGGTTGCTCCCGGCCTCGCCGACGACACGGGCGGGCGGGGGCTGTGGCTCGCCGGCCTGCTCACCGACGAACTCACCATTGCGGCGGGCCCCAACGGGGCCATGGTGACGCTGGCCGTGCGGCTGCCCCAATAGCGGTGTGCACGCCCCAGCCCTCTCAGGTGCGGCGCCGCAGTTCGACGGTGTAGTTGGTCCGGGTGGATGGCCCTCCGTCGGGCGCCGTCAGGGAGTGTTCGTGCGTGTCGCAGACGAGTACGTCCCACTGTCCGGTCGGCAGGTCGAGAGAGGCCAGGACCTTCTGAGGGCTCGGGAAGTCCACCCCGGGGTGCGGTTCGGTATCCCAGGCGGGGAAGCCCATGTGGCCCACGATCAGGAGAGTGCCGCCCCGCGCGACGGCCGCTGCGGCGTTCCGCAGGATCTCCTCGCGCGGCATCTCGTGGAGGGAGTGCAGGAACTGGGCGGAGACCAGATCGTAGCTGCCGGCCGGGAACGACGTACCGAGATCGTGGTACCGCCATTCGACGCGGTCGGCGACCTGCGCCTGAGCCGCGTGCTCGGCCGCACGGCGCAGGGCGACCCGGGAGATGTCGGTGGCGGTGACGCGCCAGCCCTGCCGCGCGAGCCAGATCGCGTCTCCCCCCTCCCCGCAGCCCAGGTCCAGCGCGCTGCCCGGCGTCAGGCCTTCGGTCTCGCGGACGAGTGCGGCATTGGGCTCCCCGCTCCACAGACGGCCGCTTTGGCCGTAGCGCTCGTCCCAGAATGCCTCGGCCGAATCGGAGGCGGTGTGAGTGTTGTCGGTGCCGGTGCCGGTGCCGGTGCCGGTGTCGGTCTTCTGGTCGCTCATGCGGGCTCCTTCTGCTCTGCGGCAACCCTGCGCCCGGCCATGGCAGCTTGACAAAGATATTTGCCGCAACGGCAAATAGGGGGATGAGCGACGACGCCGATCTCACGGATGTACTGACCTCCGTCGGTCCGCGGCTGCGGGCACTGCGGAAGGCGCGGGGAGCCACCCTGGCCCGGCTGAGCGAGGAGACGGGGATCTCCCTGAGCACGCTCTCGCGCCTCGAGGCCGGACAGCGCGAGCCGACCTTGAAGCTCCTGCTGCCACTGGCCAGGGCGTACGGCGTACCGCTCGACGAACTGGTCGGTGCTCCCCAGACGGGCGACCCGCGCATCCACCCGCGGCCCTTCATGCGACACGGCAACACCTGGGTCCCGCTGACCCGGTACCTCGGCGGAATGCACGCCTACAAGCAAGTCATGCCGGTCGCCAAGAACGGCACCCGGCAGACCACGCGCCCCGAGCAGGGCATGCACGAGGGCTACGAGTGGCTCTACGTCCTCTCCGGTCGCCTGCTCCTTGCCCTGGGCGACCACGACCTCGTCCTCACCGCGGGCGAAGCCGCCGAGTTCGACACCCGCACCCCGCACGGTTTCGCCAACGCCGGTGACATCCCCGTCGAATTCCTCGCCCTGTACGGGGCACAGGGCGAGCGCATGCACGTACGGGTCAGGCCGGGCGGTGGAGACGAAGGGGGCGGGGCGTAGCTCGCTCGTCCCCACGCGCTCGACTGTCCCCACGCGCCCGACTGCCTCGACGCGTTCGACTGTCTCCACGTGTCCGCCTGTCTCCACGTGTCCGGTCATCCTGCGAAGTCAGTCGGTGAGAACCTTTGGACATGCCAGAAGCAGTCGACGCCCTCGTCATCCTGAGCAACGCACCCGGTTCCTTCCCCCGGAGCGTGCTCGCCGAGCGGCATCCGGCGCTGATCAAAAAGGTGCGGGACGCCTTCCCCTACGGGCCGCGCCAGCATCGCGCCCTCGACGCCCTGCTGACGCAGGCCACGGAGGGGGTGATCGAACCACTGGGCCCCGAAGCACACGACGGCCATCTGTGGGAGGCCTGGGCGCGCGAGTACTTCGGCCTGACCTGGTTCGACGCGCCGTTCCTCTTGGCCGAGAGCTACTTCTACCGCCAACTCCTCGCAGCTGTCGGGTACTTCGAGGCCGGTCCCTGGCAGGGTATCGATCCGTTCCGCCCGTTCAAGCAGGCGGAGCTCCACACCGGGGAGGCCGACGAGGAGTTGGCCGCGCTCGATGGTCTCGCTGTGCGGCCCGTCGACGAGCAGCGTCAGGCGCTGCTGCTCGGCTCCCTGTGGGGCAACCGCGCGGACCTGGGATTCGCCGTGGGCGGCGGCTCGGCCGGGGCCGCCGACTCGCGCCTCGTCGCGGACGACTCCGCGCTGCTGTGGTCCCTGCTGCCCGAGGGCGGGGCCGCCACGCTGTGCCTGGTCGCGGACAACGCCGGACGAGAGCTCCTGCCCGACCTCATCCTCATCGACCACCTCCTGCGGCATCAACGCGCCGAGCGGGTCTTTCTGCACGTCAAGCCGTACCCGTACTACGTCTCGGACGCCATGACCGCCGACGTGATCGACTGCCTGCGCCACCTGAACGGCGCGCGGGGCGCCGCGGCGGAGGTGGGGGAGCGCCTGTGGTCCGCCATGGGCACCGGCCGTCTCGCCGTCCGCAGCCACACCTTCTCCTGCGCCCCGCTGCCGTACGCGCGGATGCCCGACGACCTGCGCCAGGAGTTCGCAGAGGCCGACGTGACCGTGATGAAGGGTGACCTGAACTACCGGCGCCTGGTCGGCGACCAGCTGTGGCCCGCCACCACACCGTTCGAGGAACGCACCGCGTACTTCCCCGGCCCGGTGGCCGCACTGCGGACGCTGAAGTCCGACGTGATCGTCGGACTCGACGCGCGGACCGAGGCGGCACTCGTCGCCGAGCACGGCCAGGGATGGCGGACCAGCGGCACCCACGCGCTGATCCAGGCGCGTCCGTGACCTGAAGGACGCGGTGACTGAAAGACGCGGTGACCTGAGAGACGGGGCGACCTGAGAGGAGGCGGTGACCTGAAAAGCTTTGCCTTTCACCCTCGCGGTCGTTATCGTTTCGAACTGTCCTGTTGTCTCCGATAGAGGTGGACGTTGCGCATCTGAGGTTCGCGATCATCGCGCCGTACGGCCTTTCGCCGTACGCCCGTCACGCCGCAGCCGGCCTTGCCGTGCTGCCCGTGACCCCGCGTGGATGCGACCTCGGTGCATGAGCCGTCCCTCGATCTCCCGGACCGCCGCACCTCTCTCTTTCCCGGTCGGTCGCCGCGTGGTGCTCGCGTACGACGCCCCCTGCCCGCCGCGCCTGCGACTGCGAGATTCCTCATGTCTGTACCCACCACACCCACCACGCCCAGCGCCTCCCTGACCTGCTCCGCCCTGTCGTTCCAGTGGCCGGACGGCACGAGCGTCTTCGACGGCCTCTCCGTCAGCGTCGGCCGGGGCCGCACCGGCCTTGTCGGCGCCAACGGCACGGGCAAGTCCACTTTGCTGCGTCTGCTTGCCGGGCAGCTGCACCCGTCCCAGGGCTCGGTGACCGTCGGCGGCAGCCTCGCCTACCTGCCGCAGGACATCACCCTCGACACGGCCCTGCGCGTCGACCAGGCCCTCGGTGTCGCCGAGCGGCGTGACGCGTTGCGTGCCATCGAGTCCGGCGACGTACGCGAACAGCACTTCGAGACGATCGGCGACGACTGGGACGTCGAGGAGAGGGCCCTGGCCATGCTGGGGTCGCTCGGACTCGGCGGCGTCGAACTCGACCGCACCGTGGGTCAGATGTCCGGCGGGGAGACCGTTCTGCTGCGCCTTGCCGCGCTGCTCCTCGAGCGCCCGGACGTCCTTCTGCTCGACGAGCCGACCAACAACCTCGACCTGTTCGCGCGGCGCCGACTCTACGAGGCCGTCGACTCCTGGCGCTCCGGTGTCCTGGTCGTGGTCAGCCACGACCTCGAACTCCTCGAGCGCGTCGACCGCATCGCCGAACTGCGCGCCGGGTCGGTGAGTTGGTACGGCGGCGGCTGGTCCGCCTACGAGGAGGCCCTTGCCACCGAGCAGGAAGCGGCAGGGCGGATGCTGCGCACCGCCGAGGCCGACGTACGCCGCCAGAAGCGCGAACTGGAGGAAACCCAGGTCAAGGTGGCCCGCCGCCAGCGGCACAGCAAGAAGATGGACGCCCAGCGGCGCGCACCGCGCATCGTCGCTGGCGAGAAGAAGCGATCCGCGCAGGAGTCGGGGGACAAGCTCCGCGGCCTGCACGAGGAGCGGCTCAGCGAGGCGCGCGAGCGGCGTGAGGAAGCCGCGGACGCGATCCGCAACGACGCCGAGATCCGCGTCAGCCTCCCGCACACCGCCGTGCCCGCGGGTCGCACGGTGCTGACCCTGACCGAACTACGCCCCCAGTTCGGCAAGTTGAAGGAGGGCGATCTGCATGTGCAGGGGCCCGAGCGGATCGCCCTCGTCGGGCGCAACGGCGCGGGCAAGACGACGCTGCTGCGCACCCTCACCGGGGAGTTGGCCCCGCTGTCGGGCGAGGTGAGGACGTCCGTGCCGCTGCGGTTCCTGCCGCAGCGCCTTGATGTGCTCGACGACGGTCTCAGCGTCGCGGCGAACGTCTCCCGTCTGGCCCCCGGGCTCACCGACAACCACATCCGCTCCCAGCTCGCGCGCTTCCTGTTCAAGGGGGCGCGCGCCGAACAACTGGCGGGCACCCTCTCGGGAGGCGAGCGTTTCCGCGCCGCGCTCGCGGCGATGATGCTCGCCGCCCCGGCCCCTCAGCTCTTGATGCTGGACGAGCCGACCAACAACCTCGACCTGGCGAGCGTGCGCCAACTGACCGGCGCACTCGAGTCGTACGAGGGTGCGCTCCTGATCGCCAGCCACGACCTGACCTTCTTGGAGTCGGTCGGCATCACCCGCTGGGTGCTCGTCGCAGAGGAGCTCCAGGAGACCACCGCGGAGGAGGTACGTGACCTCCTGGCGGCGCCGCAGGCGGACTGAGCGGCGGCAGGGGGCCGGAGGCCGAAAGCCGCCCGAGTCGGGAACGGGCTGATCGGGAACGGGCTGATCGGGAACGGGCTGATCGGGAACGGACTGATCAGGAAAGGACTGTCCGGCGCACCAGGCGCAGCCCCACCGCGTCCTGTTGCTCCACGTCGCTGTCCGTCGCCAGATGGAGAGGAACGAAGAGGACCATCCAGTAGAAGCCGAACAGCCAGCGGCCGACGAGCCGGAGGAGACCGGCGCGTCGGCCGTCGGTGGCCCGGACCACGCGCAGACCCGTGATCACTTTTCCGAGGCTGGCCCTGGACGCCAAGGTGAGCAGGACATGGTTGACGAAGGAGACTCCGACGGCCACGCCGAGTGCAGTGCCCCAGACGGTGGGGGACTGCACCCGGAGTTCGACCACTCCGTCGCTCACCCGCACTCCGGCCGCCGCGCCGGCCGCGAGACCGCACACCAGGGCGATGAGCGCGTCGATGACCGCAGAGGTGGCCTTGCGCGCCGGAGTGGGGGCCACCTCACGGGCGGGGCTGTACTGCTGCTGCATGGCAGCACGCTACTGGCCCGGCTCGGCCGACCGTCCAGGGGGTCAGTTGTGCAGGGCCACCAGGACGATCGCGGCCGAGACGGCGCCGAGTGCCAGGGCGGCGACGCCGTGGGAGAGCCGGTGGGCGCGCGGGACGGGCAGGAGGTGGTCGACGGCGAACCTGCCGGGGCCCGCCAGCGCCAGGCTCACGGCGGCTACGAGCAGAATCAGGTCGTACTCGATGCCGGAGGGGTTGAAGAAGCCGTTGCCCCACTTCATGGCGATGGCGTTGAGCATGATCCCGAGGATGCCCGCCCCGGCGAGCGGGGTGAGCAGACCGATGGCAAGGCCCAGACCGCAGAACGTCTCGGTCAGACCGGCGATCGTGGCCATGGCCTTGGGGGCGGAGTATCCGTCGCTCGCGAAGAACCCGGCGGTGCCGTCGAGACCGCCGCCGTTGAACCAGCCGAAGAGCTTCTGGGTGCCGTGGACGGCCATGGTCAGGCCGATCGCGCAGCGCAGCAGCAGGAGCCCGATGTCAGTGCCGGGGTGCGAGGGGGCGAGCGGGGAGCCGGGGCCGCCCCGAGTGGTGGTGGACATGCCGGTGGAGGTGAAAAGGGACATGCGGATCTCTCCTGTTGGTCGATGAGGGGTCATGCGGTGATGCCGACCGGTCCTGTCGGCGGGGTGCGGGTGGAGAGATCCCGTCTACGTTCTGATGACCTGGGTTCTGTAGAGGTCGACGGACGTCGCGTCCGGCGGAGAGGCGACCGGCGGTGCGGGTGAGTCGTACCGCGGCCCGTACGACGTGGATGCGGCGTCGAAGGTGGGCGAGCCGGTCCGCTCGGGAGCGGGCAACGCCCCGCGCGGGCTCGTGTTCTCGCCCTCGTGGCAGCCACGGCCGCCGTCGCGCGCTCGGTCACGGCCGCTGTCACGGCTGTCCGCGTGCGGGGCGAGTGAAGCGACGGTGGTATCCGAAGCGACGGCACTGTCCGAAAGACCGTCGAGGCCGAACAGGGGGACGAGGAAGAGGAAGGCCATGACGAGCAGGGCGGTGCGCACCGTACCGCCCTGGGGTCGTGTTTCCCGTGTGGCCATGTCCGACTGATGGTAGAGCAGTGGTGCGCTCACGGACGAAGTCGACGTGATTCCCCGGTGCGTGGGCGATGCTGGACGCGTACTCCTTCCGCCCTGCGAGAAGACCGAGCTGATCGAGGCCGTCCGCCGCACCGCCTCCGCGGTGAACAGGACCTCCGCCGACCTGATGGGCGAAGGTGTCGCGCTGTGGACGGCGGATGAGGCCCCCGAGGCGCTGGCTCTCATGTCATCGGTTGCCGATGACGAGTCGCACCGCTGCTTCATGCCGGGCTGGGGGATCAGGGCCCACAGCTCAGGTCGAGCTGGCCAAACCGCACGGGATCTTGTGGGCGGCGTCGCTCCTCGGAAAGTGACGAGCGCCACCTGCCCGGCAATGGGCAGGTCATCGCTTTGTATCCTCGGCGGGCAGTGCCGATGCCCCCGTCGCCGGCCGAGGCAGCTGACAGGCCCCGGCAGCGCCGACAACGTAAGGACACATCATGACCACCGAGCTGAGCCCCGACTCCCTGACCGGGCTCCTTGAGCAGGCCCGCCAGGACTACCAGGACCTCGCAGGGCGCGGGCTCTCGCTCGACCTCACGCGTGGCAAGCCGGCGCCGGAGCAGCTCGACCTCTCCGCGGAGCTGCTGAGTCTGCCGGGCGGGCGGCACACCTCCGCCGACGGCACGGACGTACGCAACTACGGCGGTCTGCAGGGTCTGGCGGAGCTCCGGGAGATCTTCGCGGACGTGCTCCAGGTACCGGCCGGGCAGCTCCTCGCGCTCGGCAACTCCAGCCTCGAGCTGATGCACGACTGTCTGGTGCACGCGCTGCTGAGTGTGGTGCCGGGTGGCGAGTCGCGCTGGGTGGACCAGGAGCGGATCGCTTTCCTGTGCCCGGTTCCGGGATACGACCGGCATTTCGGGCTCTGTGAGCGCTTCGGGATCGACATGATCCCGGTCCCGATGACCGCCGATGGCCCGGACATGGACGCCGTGGAGCGGCTCGTCGCCGAGAACCCGAAGATCAAGGGCATCTGGTGCGTCCCGAAGTACAGCAACCCCGACGGCGTCTCCTACAGCGATGAGACTGTCGCCCGCCTTGCCTCGATGCAGGCCGCTGCGCCCGACTTCCGGATCTTCTGGGACAACGCGTACGCCGCCCACCACCTCACCGACGAACCCGCCGAGATAGCCGACCTGCTCACCGCCTGCGCGGACGCGGGGAACGAGGACCGTGTCTTCGTCTTCGGCTCCACCTCGAAGATCACCGCGGCGGGTGCGGGCGTCGCCTTCTTCGGCTCGTCGCCCGCGAACCTCAAGTGGCTGCTCGCCAAGAACGCCAAGCGGTCGATCGGCCCGGACAAGATCAACCAGCTGCGGCACGTGATGTTCCTGCGGGACGCCGACGGGGTGCGGGCCCACATGGAGCGCCAGCGCGCCCTGCTCCAGCCGAAGTTCGAGGCGGTGGCCCGCATCCTGGAGGCGGAGCTCGGCGGCACCGGCCTCGCCCGGTGGACCGACCCCAAGGGCGGCTACTTCGTCACCCTCGAAGTGACCGACGGCTGCGCCAAGGAGGTCGTACGCCGTGCCGCCGAAGCGGGCATCGTACTGACCCCGGCCGGCGCCACCCACCCGCACGGCAACGACCCGCGCGACGCCACCATCCGCATCGCACCCAGCTACCCGAGCCTCGCCGAACTCGAGCAGGCCATCGAGGGCCTCGCGGTGTGCGTACGGCTCGTGGGGTACGAGCAGCGGGTTCGCTAGAGCCCGTGGGCCTCATGCCGATGCGGCCGGGAGGGGCGACGGGGGAGGGGTGACAGAGGAGGGGCGGCGTCCGTCGGCGTGATCGACCGGTGGTGCGGGCGCCGCCGACTCTCTGTGCGAGCTCCGGCCTCCAGGGACTAGCCCCTGGTCGAGGAGTCATGGGCGCTGTCGGGCAGAACCTCGGGCCCGTCGAGGATCATCTCGCGCTCCACCTTGGAGGGGTCGCCCTTCATGGGGGCGGTCACCCCGGAGCGTACGAATCCGTACCGCCGGTAGAAGCTCTCGGCCCGTGCGTTGTCCTCGTGGACGTACAGGCGCACCCGCGCCACGTCCGGCACCGCCCGTGCCCACCCGACGGCCGCCTCGAAGAGCGCGTCGGTCACCCCGCTTCCGCGGTACTCGGGGCGGACGAAGACACCGACGACATGGGCCTGGCGCTGCTGAACGCTCACGCCGAACGCATCGTCGCTGCCCGCCTCCTCGATGAGTACGGTCACTGTGCCGCTCCACGCCCCGCCCGGGCCCTCCGCCACGAACTGGCGCACCCGCGTCCCGCCGGCCGACCCCTTGGCCCGTTCCTCCCAGAAGGAGTCCGGCTGCGCGGCGGCCTGTTCGTACGTGTCGAGGAAGGCGATCGGAGCCGCCGGATCCTGCAGTGCCAGGAGGCGTAGTTCTTTCACCTCGGGCCACTCATCGGCGCGTATGGGACGGACGGCATGGCGTGAGACCTGGTTCATGACGCCGCACCCTACGGGACCGTCGTGCCGGAGCGCTTCGGTATTTCCCCAGGTCCGCGCGCCGGAGGCGGCGCTTGAGGAGCGTCGCGGCTCACTCCTCGTCCTCGTCTTCCATGAGCCTGGAGCCCGTTTCCTGACCTCGCACATCCCCTACCGATCCGGTGGCGAGGCGTGAGGGTGGGGCGTCTGTGGCTCTTCGGGGGTGGTCGAGAAGCAGGGAAAGAAACTTCGTTCACCCTCTTGACCGGTCGTTCCCGTGCCGCGCACAGTACTCGTTAATGCGCATGACTAATACGCATTAACGATGCGGAGGGGCAGTGGTGGACGAACCCAGGAAGCGGGCCGCACGAGGCCGGGCGCCCGCCTCGGTAGGGCGCACCGGGCGTCCGCGTCAGGCCGAGGTCGCCCGGCTCGCGGGAGTCTCGCAGGCCACGGTCTCGCTGGTGCTCGCCGGTAAGAAGCAGGGCATCGCCATCTCCGACGAGACCCGGCAGAAAGTGCTCGACGCCGCCGGCAGCCTGGGCTACGTACCGGACCCGGCGGCCAGGCGGCTCGCGGCGGCGCGCAACGGCCTGCTCGGAGTGTTCAGCTTCACGGCCACCTTCCCCACGGACGTACAGCACTCGTACTACCCGTTCCTGGTGGGCGTGGAGCAGGAAGCCGCCGCCCAGGGATATGACCTGGTGCTCTTCACCGGGTCGAGTCGCGGCGGCGCGGGGGCCGGTGCGCCGCACGCGCTGAACAGGGCGCGCCTCGCCGACGGGTGTCTCTTCCTGGGCCGCCACGCCCCGGTGGACGAACTGCGCAGGCTCGTGGACGACGGGTTCCCCGTGGTCCACCTGGGGCGCAGGGACGAACCGGAGGGCCTGGCCTGGGTCGGTGCCGACTACGTCAGCGCCAGCCGCGAAGTCGTCCACCGGCTCGCCGCTCTCGGGCACCGTCGCGTCATCCTCGTACGCGAGGACGATGACGCGCCCGCCTCCGCCGACCGTGAACGGGGCTTCCTGGAGGGGCTGAAGAGCGCGGGCCTGCCTTGCGGTCCCGATGCCGTCTTCCGCCGCGCCGATCCGGAACAGGCGCTCGGGGCGGAACAACTGAGGCAGTGGGTGGCGCAGGGCGTCACCGCCGTGGTGGCCGAGGAGACCGACAGCGGTGCGGCCTGGCGAGCGCTGAGCACGGCTGCCCGCGACGCCGGTCTGCACTGCCCCGGCGACCTCTCCCTCGCCCTGCTCGGCAGCCCGCCCCCCGATCTCGCCGGCGAGCCGCAACCCACCGGATTCGACATCCCCCGTGCGCAGTTGGGCGCGGCGGCCGTGCGCCTGCTCGCCACCCTCGTCGCAGGCGAGGACGCCCCCGACCCGCTGGTGGCCTGCACCTTCCGGCCCGGCGCCACCACAGGGCCGCCGCCCAAGGCGCTTGAGGAGATCGCATGACGGCGGCCGTGAGCAGCCGCGCCCCACCTGGCCGTGTGCCCCCGCAGCACGACCACGTACAGCACCGCACAAGGAGAACCGTGATCCCTGAACCGGACATCCTCATCGTCGGCGGCGGCCTGGGCGGCGTCGCCGCGGCGCTCGCCGCCTGCCGGGCCGGCCGGACCGTCGTCCTCACCGAGGAGACCGACTGGATCGGTGGCCAGCTGACCTCCCAGGCCGTTCCGCCGGACGAGCACCCCTGGGTGGAGCAGTTCGGCACGACCGCTTCGTACCGCAAGCTGCGCGAGTCCATCAGGGACTACTACCGCCAGTGGTATCCGCTCCGGTCGGAGGCGTCGTCCCTGACCAACCTCAATCCGGGCGCCGGTCGCGTCAGCAAGCTCTGCCACGAGCCCCGCGTCGCCCTCGCCGTCATGGAGGGCATGCTCGCGCCTCATCTCGCGTCGGGGCGACTGACTCTGCTCACCGAGCACTGGGCCGTCGCCGCCGAGTCGGACAACGATGTCATCACCTCCGTGACCCTGGAGAACCTGCGCGACGGCGACCGCACCACGCTCCACGCCCGGTACGTCATCGACGCCACCGAGACCGGCGAACTCCTCGAACTCGGCGGCGTCGAGCACGCCATCGGTGCCGAGTCACGCGCCGAGTTCGGCGAGCCGCACGCACCCCAGGAGGCACAGCCCCTCAACCAGCAGGGCATCACCGTCTGCTTCGCGCTCTCCCACCACGAGGGCGAGAACCACGTCATCGAGCGCCCCGTCGACTACGACTTCTGGCGCTCCTACCAGCCCGACTTCTGGCCGGGCCCGCTCCTCGGCTTCCTCGCCCCCGACCCGCGTTCGCTCGAAGCCGTTCCCCGTACGTTCGTGCCGAACCCGGAGATCGACCCGCTCGCCGTCAACGCCGACCAGAGCGCCGACGCGGGTGACAAGGAACTGTGGGGCTTCCGCCGCATCCTTGCCCGCAAGCTGCACCGGCCGGGAGCCTTCGATTCCGACATCACCCTGGTCAACTGGCCCCTCAACGACTACTGGTTGAAGCCGCTGATCGGAGGCGGCGAGGAGACCTCTGTGCAGGCGCTCGCGCAGGCGCGGCAGTTGTCGCTCTCGGTCCTGTACTGGCTCCAGACCGAGGCGCCCCGCGAGGACGGCGGCACCGGCTTCCCCGGTCTGCGCCTTCGCCCCGACATCACGGGCACGGCGGACGGCCTGGCCAAGGCCCCTTACGTGCGGGAGTCGCGGCGGATCAAGGCCGTCACCACCGTCACCGAGCAGGACGTCGCGATCGACGTCGTAGGGCCTTACGGAAGGACCGCCTACCGGGACTCCGTGGGCGTCGGCAACTACCGGATCGACCTGCACCCCTCCACCGGCGGCGACAACTACATCGACATCGGCTCCGTGCCGTTCGAGATACCGCTCGGCGCCCTCGTGCCCCGCCGCGTCCGCAATCTCCTCCCGGCGGGCAAGAACATCGGCACCACCCACATCACCAACGGCTGCTACCGCCTCCACCCCGTGGAGTGGAACATCGGCGAGGTCGCCGGCGCCCTGGCCGCGCACTGCGTGTCCGAAGGCGTCGAACCCCACCAGGTCCAGGCCGAGGACAAGCGGTTCGACGAGTTCGCCCGGCTGCTCGACCGAGACGGCGTGCAGCGCCACTGGCCCGACGTACGCGGCTACTGAGAGCCGATCGCTCTCAAAGTGCCGGGTGGGACAGCTCCACCTGTCCCACCCGGGCCCCCCGCGCCCCACCAAACCGCCCAAGGAGGTTCCCCCACCCGGACACCCCCCTCCCCCCCGTCTGGATCTAAGTTGGGGGGAACCTT
>NZ_JBVIHP010000010.1:242133-277734 GCF_055570235.1 Streptomyces sp. NPDC031274
AAAAGATGAAGTAGGGCGCCCCACTCTCCCACCCCTATGGGACCTAGCACCCCGCGCTTGGCCATGTTGGTGGGAGCACCCCCCCCCCCCCCCCCCCCCCCCCCCGCCCGCGCACCGCCAACCCGCACAAGGAGGTGCCCAACCATGACCACCCACCGCATCCGCGTCGGCATCGACGTGGGCGGAACCTTCACCGACGCCGTGGCAGTCGACGCCACGACCCTGGAACTCCTGGGACAGGTGAAGGTCCCCACCAGCCACCATCACGAGGACGGCGTGGCCCACGGCATCGTGGAAGCCCTCGACCGTCTGCTGGCAGAAACCGGCCGCGCACCGGAGGATGTCGCTTTTCTGGCGCACGGCACGACACAGGCTACCAACGCCCTGTTGGAGGGCGACGTCGCCACCGTGGGCCTGATGGGTATCGGCACAGGTCCCGCCGCCGCGCTGACCCGCAGGCTGGCCGCGCTCGGCAAGCTCCAACTCACCCCGGGCAAAAGCCTTCCGCTCGTCTACGCCCATGTCACGGACCCCGACGACCCGCAGGCCGTCCGGCGCGCCGCCGACACACTGGCCCAGGACGGCGCCCAAGTCCTCGTCGCCACCGAGCCGTTCAGCGTGGACCGCCCCGAGGGCGAGCAGGCCGTCGTGGCGGCGGCACGTTCCGCCGGTCTCCCGCTGACCGCCGCGCACGAGATCACCTCTCTGTACGGGCTGCACAAGCGCACCCGTACGGCCGTGGTCAACGCGGCGATCCTGCCGCGCATGCTGGCCACCGCCGACCTCGTCGACAGCTCCATCACCAAGGCCGGGGTCGATTCCCCACTGATGGTGATGCGCTGCGACGGCGGGGTGATGTCCCTGGACGAGATGCGGCGCAGACCGCTTCTGACCGTCCTTTCGGGTCCCGCGGCGGGCGTGGCAGGGGCGCTGATGCAGGAACGCATCAGCGAGGGAGTCTTCCTGGAGACCGGCGGCACCTCCACCGACATCAGCGTCGTGCGACGCGGCAAGGTGGCCGTCCAGCACGCCACCATCCTCGGCAAGAAGTCCTACCTCAATGCCCTGGACGTACGCACCGTCGGGGTCGGCGGCGGTTCCATGGTGCGGATCGGCGGCGGGAAGATCACCGGGGTCGGGCCGCGCAGCGCCCACATCGCCGGGCTGCCCTACGCCTGCTTCGCGACCCTCGACGACCTGCGCGACGCCAAGCTCATCACCGTCCGCCCGATGGCCGACGACCCGGAGGACTACGCCGTGCTCGACGCGGCGGGCGGCCGTTTCGCACTCACCATGACCTGTGCGGCCAACGCGGCGGGACGGGTCCCCGAGGACGACTTCGCCCGCAGCGACCAGGAGGTCGCCAAGGCGGCGCTCGCCCCGCTCGCCGAAGCGCTCGGCGTGGACATCGCCACCGCCGCGGACCGGCTGCTCGACGCGGGAACGGCTCAGGTCAAGAAGGTCGTCGACACGATGATCCGCGACTACCGGCTCGACAAGGACACCGCCCTGCTCGTCGGCGGAGGTGGCGGAGCCGCGTCCGTCACCCCGCACCTCGCCGAAGTCAGCGGCCTCCAGGGGCGCATCGCCCGCCACAGCGAGGTGATCAGTCCGATCGGGGTCGCGCTCGCCCTGGTGCGCGAGCAGATCGAGCGGACCATCCCCGGTGCCGGACAGGAACAGATCCTCGCCGTACGGGCGGAGGCGGAGGCAGCCGTCATCGCGCAGGGCGCCGCCGCCGACGGCGTCGAGGTCGAGGTCACCGTCGACCCGCAGACCAGCACCGTCCGCGCCGTGGCCACCGGCGCCACCGAACTGCGCACCCAGGACCGGGCGCACCGGGCGGACGAGGAGGAGCGGCTGCGCACCGCGGCGGCCAGCCTGGGGAGCGACCCGTCGCAGGTCACCGTCCTCGCCAGGACCGCCTCCCACACCGTGTACGGGACCGAGGTGCGCCGCACCCTGCGCGCCACCCGGCATCCGGTACGGATCGTCGACGCCGACGGGGTCATACGCCTCCACGTCCCCGACGCCCGCGTGGAGACCACCCGGGTCGCCGACGCCCCCGACGTACTGGCGAAGCTGGTGCGCGAGGCCACCTCGTACGGCGACGGCGGGGTCCGGGCCCCTGCCGTGCGGCTGCTGCTCGGCTCCCGGATCGCGGATCTGTCAGGTGTCCTCGACCCGGGGCCGCTGCTCGCGCTCGCCCGCAGCGAGCTCGATTCCCGTACCGCCGACGAGCCGGTCGTCGCCGTCCTTGAGGTACGCATATGAGCATCCCCACGGCGCCCGCGCCCGAGACTCTCGACGACCTCGACCACGCGGTCCACCTCCTTGCCGCTACCCCCACCCACGAGGGCCGCGACCCGCGGCTGCTTCGTCGCTGGGCGCGCACGGCCGAGGAGTTCGGCGCTGCCCTCGCCCCGGTTCCGTGCCGGGCCAGGATCGTCGAGCGCGCCGACGGCCTGGAGCGCGGCCTGCTCGCCCGCTACACGTCACGGCCGACGCCGACGGTGGAGCTCTGCACCGACACCCTCGCGGCGGCAGAAGCCCTGATCGACGAACGGGGCTGGCGGCACTGGTACCCGCCGGGATCGGTGCGCGCGGCGGCCCTCGCCCACGAATCCGTGCACGAACAACTCCACCACGGTCCGGCGAAGGCCGCACTCAAGCAGGCCCTGGGCCATGTCGTCCTGCGCGCGGGACGGTTCCGGCTGTACGGGCACGTGGCGGGCGCGGAGGAGATCGCCGCCCACGCCCATGCCAGGACCGTCTGCGGACTCGGCCGCAGCCCCCTTCTTCTCACGGCCGCGCTCGCCGACGCCGTGACCCACAGAGAGAAGTAGCGCCATGGGCGTTGTCATCCTGATCGTCATGGCGGTGGGTGTCGCAGCGATGCTCACCCGCAAACTTCCCACCGCCTTCGCCCTGGTCCTCCTCGGTGTCGTCATCGCTCTCGTCGCCGGTGCGCCGCTGACCGGCAAGGAGAGCGTCTTCGACACCGTCCTCCAGGAGGGCGCCCCGATGCTCGCCTCGACGATGATCGCGGTGCTGCTCGGATCGTGGCTCGGCAAACTCCTCGACGAGACCGGCATCGCCGGGACCATCGTCCGCAAGATCGTGGAGTTCGGCGGCGACCGGCCCACGGTCGTGGCACTCGGCGTCCTCGCCGTGTCCGCGCTGATCGGCACGGTCACCGGATCGGCCCCCGCCGCCATGCTGGCCGGCATCATCGGCATCCCCGCGATGGTCGCCGTGGGCATTCCCAAGGTCACCGCGGCGGGCACCATCCTGATGGGCATCGCCGTCGGTGTGCCGTTCGAGCTTCCCATCTGGCAGTTCTTCTCCACCGCCCTCGACCTGCCGGTCCCCACGGTGCGCGGCTTCATGGTGAAGCTGTTCCCGCTGGCACTGGTCGCGGCCGTCGCCTTCGTCCTCATCGAGTCCCGCCGCCGCGGAGTCGAACACACCTGGGCGCTGAAGTCGGCCGTCGACAAACGCCGTTCGCGCCGCGAGCGGCTCGGCGACGCGCCGTGGTACGCGCTGCTCACCCCGGTCGTACCGCTCATCCTGGCCCTCGGCTTCGAGCTCGCCATCATTCCCTCCCTGCTCGCCGGAGTGCTCTACGCACTGGTCACCACGACCCGGCCGCGCGAGATGAACAAGCGGCTGCTGCGCACCCTGTACGGCGGCTTCGAGGTCGCCGCACCCCCGATCGCGCTGTTCATCGCGATCGGCATCCTCCTCGCGGCGGTCAAGCTGCCGGACGCCATCGAGGCCCTCGAACCCCTGGTCAAGGCCGTCAGCCCGCAGAACCCGGTGCTGTTCGTCCTCGTCTTCACCCTGCTGGTCCCGCTGTGCCTCTACCGAGGACCCCTGAACGTCTACGGTCTCGGCGCGGGCATCGCGGGCGTTCTCATCGCGGCCGGCATCTACCCCGCCGTCGCCGTGCTCGGCCTCGCCGCCTCCTACAACCAGGTCTTCGGCGTATCCGACCCCACCAGCACCCAGACCGTATGGAGCGCCCAGTACGCGGGCGTCGGCCCCCAGCAGGTCATGGTGCGCACCCTGCCCTACGTGTGGGCCGTCGCCCTCGGCGGATTCTGTGTCACAGCCGCCACCTACCTCTGAGCATTCCTCCGACATTCGACTCCCGGGACGGAGAACAGAAATGAACGAGCCGCGGTACGACGCACGGCACGGCGCACAGCACCCCCTCACGCCCCTCACGCAGCCGAGCCCCGCACACCGATCCCCTTTCCCGCGCCGCTTCTTCCTGCGCGGGGCCGCAGCCACCGGCACGGCCCTGGCGTTCGGCGCCGGAACGGCGGGCACGGCCGCGGCGGCGCCCGGCGGCTTCCCCGACTACACCTACGTCAGGACGGTCCTGAAGCCGTCGGACCTCGCCTACAACCCCACGGGCGAGATCATCTTCCCGTGCCTGCGCGGGACCGTCGGCCGGATATCCGGCGCACTGGGCCGGTACTACCTCTACTACGCCCCGCATGACGCCCCCGGCGGTATCTGCCTCGCCTACGGCGACTCGATCGACGGGCCCTTCACCGAGTACAAGGCCAACCCCCTGGTCACCAACAACTGGCAGCCCCACTACAAGGTCAGCCACGTCTCGTCGCCCCACGTGCTGTGGAACGAGGACGCCAAGGAGATGTGGCTGTACTTCCACGGCGAGAACACCACGACCCGCCTCGCCCGTTCCAAGGACGGCATCAACTTCACGTACGACAAGGTGGTGCTCTCCGCGTCGATGCTGCCGAGCGGCTCGACCGAGACGTCCTACGCCCGCGTGTTCCGTCACGACCTGCCCTCACGGGGTGCCCGTTACGTCATGCTCTTCATGCTGAACAACACCACCAACCACCGGGACATCGCCTGGGGTTGGTCGGCTGACGGTCGCAACTGGACCTTCGATCAGACGCCACTGATCCGCCACGCCGATGTGGGCGCGCAGAACGTGGGCGGGCCCCACCTGCTCACGCGAGGGAACAGCGCCTACGTCGTCTACAACACGGACAAGGGCAGCGGCGGCAACATACTGATCACCGAAGTGGGCAAGGACTTCTCCCGCCGCGACCACCTCGGGATGTTCCACGACTCGATGAACGGCGCGCCGGACAACGGACGCAGCGCGTCACCGAGTTTCGGTACGGAGAACGGCGTGGCCTACATGATGTACGAGGCGGGGGAGCGGCTTCAGGGTGCGATCGCTCTGGCGCGCGCCAAGTAGCGGCACGGCCTTGGGCGCGTCCCGTTGGGCTTCGGCTGAGTCCCCAGGCTCGCTGCGGCATCGTGGCGCGATCTAGCAGGGCGGCCACGTGGGGCGGTGCGCGGGGGGCAGGGTCAGCAGGGCCTGGCCCACAGTGGCGTAGTGGGGGAAGAACTCCGTGCTGCCGGTCAGCGTGAGCAGTTCGGCGAGACGGCGTCCGGCTCCCGCAAGGAGAAGGTGACCCTCGCGGCGCCGCAGTAACCACCGCACGCCGAGCAGGCAGTTGAGCCCTCGTGAATCACAGAACACGAGCGCCGTCACATCCAGGACGAGATGTCGATGACCCGCCATGACGGAGTCGCCGAGCGTGCGGAGGAAGAACTTCTCGCCGCTCTGGTCGAGTTCACCGCTCACGCGCAGCACGGCACACTCGTCGCACCGAGCGAGCTCGTGGATGATGAGGCGATGGGTCTGCGTCGCCATCGCGCCTCCCTGGGGTTGCCGTACGGAAGCTCGTGCGCCTGCCGGTGCACAAACCGCCTGGCTGCCGAGTCCCCCGCCCACCCCTGCCTACGCCTCTCGCAAGCGCGTGGCGTCGTTGCCACGCGTTGATGTTGGGGGCGGTCGCACCACAACTCGATGGCCTGGATCGGCGACCTCGGCCTGCTGCGCCGGGCGCGGGGTCAAGGCCCGGGAGGCTGCCTGCTGCGTCATCCCGTCGCGCGCTGACCGAGCGCCGTCAAACCGCGGCCGGGAACGCGAACCGTACGCCGGTCGCGTGCTCCGACAGCTCCCACAAGCGGCGGCCCGTCTCGGGGTCCGTGGCCGTAGGGGCCAGCTGCACGCGCGTCGGTGCGCCGCGCAGCTCGGCCAGGCCGCCCGGCCCGATGAACTGGCCGCTCTCCACCTGAGGGTCGGTCGCCGCGAACAGCTGGGGGAGTGCGCCGTCGGCGGGGCGCTGGGCGAACAGCGGGTTGCCGATACGGCCGAGTACCACCCGCCACAGGCCGATCGGCGTACTCATCTGGAGGTGCGTGGCGGTGTAGCCGGGGTGGGCGAGCACGCTGCGCACCGGGCTGCCGGACTCGGTCAGTCGGAGGTGGAGTTCCCGGCCGAAGACGGCGTTGGCGAGCTTCGACTGGTTGTAGAAGCCCATCGGCTTGTAGTCGCGCTCGCCGGTCAGGTCGTCGAAGCGGATGCGCGCCTGCCGGTGGTTGATCGAACTCACCGTCACCACCCGGGGGTCGTTCCCGGCGGCAAGCAGGTCGAGCAGCAGACCGGTGAGCGCGAAGTGGCCGAGATGGTTGCAGGCGAACTGCAGTTCGTGCCCCTGTGCACTGAGCGTGCGGGGCGGCGCCATCACGCCCGCGTTGTTGATGAGCACGTCGACATGGGGGTGGCCGGCGTGCACCTGATCGGCGAAGCCGCGGACCGAGTCGAGATCGGCCAGGTCGAGGCGGCGTACTTCCAGGCTCGCGCGCGGGTGTTCGGCGGTGATCTCCGCGACCGCCCGGCGGCCCTTCTCCTCGTCGCGTACGGCGAGGATCACGTGTCCGCCCCGCCGGGCGAGCGCGCGGGTGGTCGCCAGACCGAGCCCGCTGTTGGCTCCTGTGACGACGAATATCCGGTCGGTCTGGTCCGGGATCTGCTCGGCTGTCCAGCGCTGTAGCTGCGTCATGCGGCACATGCTGTCGCCAGTGGCACTCAGTGTCAAGAGGATCCTGAGTGTCACGCAAGGCATGGCGTGTACCATGGTCCGGTGAGTTCCCGCCCCGAAGTGAGCATGGCCGAGCGCAAACGGCAGCTCGTCTCGAACGAGTTGACCGAAGCGGCGCTGCAACTCCTCGCCCAAAAGGGGTTCGACGCGGTCACCATCGACGAGATCGTGACCACCGCCGGGGTCTCCCGTCGGACGTTCTTCCGGTACTTCGCGTCCAAGGAGGACGTGGTCGTCCAGTTCCTGGCCGACATGGGCGTCGGTATCCACGCGGAGCTGGCGGCTCGCCCCGTCGAGGAGCGGCCATCCGTGGCGCTGCGGCACGCGGTGTGGGTTCCCCTGGAGGCCTGTGGCGATCACTCCGAGCGAGTGCTGCCCGTGGTGCGGCTGATTCTGCGTACCCCCGCCCTGCGCGCCCGCTTCCTGGAGCGCCAGGCGCAGTGGAGCGACGATCTTGCGGGGGAGGTGGCGCGGCGTCTGGGGCGTGACGCGAGTGTGGACCTCTATCCGCGGCTGGCCGCGGGGATGGCGCTGTCCGCCTTCGACGCCGTGCTGCAACGGTGGAGCGACAGCGGCGGCGCCGAGGATCCCGCCGAGCTGACCGACCGGGCCTTCGCGGTCATCGCCCCGGCGCTGGACGCCGGTGAGGCGTAGGGCGGGCCGGGCCGGAGCCGACGGGCCGGAGGTCGGTGGCCTTCGAGTCTCCCGCGGGCTGGCATGATCGAGGGATGTCTGACTTGATCATCGCCGCCTGTGACGGAGCCGCGAAGAAGAACCCCGGACCCGCGGCCTGGGCCTGGGTGGTCGCCGATGCCGATGAGCGCCCGCAGCGCTGGGAGGCCGGTCCGCTGGGCCACGCCACGAACAACGTGGCCGAACTGACCGCGTTGGCCGAGCTGTTGGAGTCCACGGACCCCGCCGTTCCGCTGGAGGTCCGCATGGACAGTCAGTACGCGATGAACGCGGTCACCAAGTGGATCGCGTCCTGGAAGCGGAACGGCTGGCTGACCGCGGCGAAGAAGCCGGTGGCCAACAAGGAACTCGTCGTCCGCATCGACGCACTCCTGCAGGACCGCGCGGTGACATTCCGGCATGTCGCCGCCCACCAGGTGGACGGCGACCACCTCAACGCCATCGCCGACGTCGCGGCCAGCGACGCCGCGACGACGCAGCAGCCCGCAGGAACCGCCCACGGAGCCCTCGCGATCCCGGAGCCGCGGCCCGAGCGGATGACGGCCTCCCCTGCAGCCCGGCCGGGCAGGAGCTCCACGGCGCAGGGAGGCAAGAGCTCCGCCGCCCGTTCGGGCAAGGGGACTTCGGGCGGAGTCATCAAGGCCAAGTTCCCCGGCCGCTGCCACTGCCAGAAGCCCTACGCCGCCGGAGAGAAGATCGCGAAGAACGCGCATGGCTGGGGGCACGTGGAGTGCCGGGAATCCTGAGCCCCGCGGTGGGCGCTCACGCAGCCGCGGGCCCTCACGAGCCGCGGGCGCGGACCGCGAGCAGGGCGGCAAGGACGCTCGGCACCAGGAGCAGGCCGAAAGCGACGGCGTAGCCGCCCAGGCCGGACGAGCCGGTGCCGTGCCCGGCGAGCCGCCCTATGGGCAGTCCTCCTGGATCATGCGTCACGAACGCACAAGCTAGGCGGAGCGGGGGACGGAATGCCACTGGTCTTCCAGTGGCATTGTTCCGTGGCCGATCGGCCCGGTTCAGCCCAGTTCAGCTCAGCCGTCCGTCAGGAGGGATCGATCGTCCGTCCGTCAGGAGGGATCGTCGGGTACGGCGCCCAGGAGGTTGCGGACGACGGGCCCGGCTGAGGCGCCGCCGGTGACGCCCTTCTCGACGACGCAGGCCACGGCGACGTTGCCGCGATGTGCGACGAACCAGCCGTTGTTGGGTGCGTCGTCGGAGACCTCGGCGGTGCCGGTCTTCGCCCCCACTTCGCCGGGCAGATCGGCAAGGACCGAGGCCGTGCCGTCGGTGACCGTGGCGCGCATCAACTCACGTAGCTGTGTGACGATCTCGCGCGGCAGCGGGGTGGTGGCAGTCGCGTCCTTGGTGCCGCCGGTCACGGTGGGCTGGTGGAAGGTGCCGGACACCGCCGTCGCGGTGACGGAGGCCATGATCAGCGGGTTGGCCTGCACCCTGCCCTGCCCGATCATCGAGGCGGCCTTCTCGGTCTGGTCGCGGGGGGCAGGTACCGACCCGTCGTACGAGGGAATGCCGACGTCCCACTTCTGCCCGACCCCGAAGTACTTGCGGGCGACATCCCCCAGCTCCCCGTCACCGACCTTGTCGCGCAGGCTGATGAACGCGGTGTTGCACGAGGCGGTGAAGTCCTTACGGAAGGTGGCGCCACGGTGTTCGGAGGCCTCGACGTTCTGGAACCGCTTCCCGACGGTGAGGTACTTGGGGCAGTCCACGACGTCGCTCGGCGCGACCGCGTCCCCAAGGAGCAGCGCGCTGGTGGTGACGATCTTCCAGGTGGAGCCCGGCGCGTAGGTGCCCGAGACGGCGCGATTGAACCCGGAGGAGGGGGAGTTGGCCACGGCCAGGATCTCCCCGTTGTCGATCCGCAGGGCGACGAGCGCGGTGTCCTTGCCGTCGGCCTCGGTGGCGAGGGCCTTCTCCGCGGCCGACTGCCAGGTGGCGTCGAGCGTGGTGGACACGGGCCGGTCGGCGGGGCGGTCGGACTTCTTACCGAAGGAGGCCTCCGTGCCCTTGACCTCACCGCTGGCCCGGTCGACGAGCTGCACCGCCCCGCGCGGACCGGCACCGCTGCCCCTGGCTATCTGGGGGATGAGCGGGCCGAGGGAAGGGGACGTCCTGCTCGACAAGGCGTTGCCGTCGCGGTCGTTGATCTCGGGCCCGGCGGTGTCCTCCCGCTCCAGACGGAACTTCTCCGTGCTGCTCAGCTTGGGGTGCACGAGGGAGAGCTCCCAGTTCACCTTCCAGGCGCCGTCGTCCTGCTTGCGCAGGGGCAAGGCCGAGTCATAGGTCCAGGTACCAAGCTCGGTGACGGGCATCTTGGCGGTGAAGGCCACGGTCACTGTGCCGTCGTCGCCGACCGTGGTCGCCCCCGGGGTCAGGGTCGGCCTGCTGATGTCGAGCCCGGCGGTGAAGCTGTTCAGGACGCGCTCTGCCTGCTCGGGGCGTGAAGTCTGCGCGGCGGCCCGCGCCATGTGGCCCGCCTCCCAGTCGGCCAGGAAGGCGCGAGCCTGCTTTGTCGCCTCCGGGTCGGGTGTCGGGGGCCCCGGATCGAAGGGGCCGAGATCGGCGGCGTACCCGATGCCTGCCGCGAGCGCGAGAGTCAGCGCCACCGCGACGACCACGCGCGGGCCCTTCCGGGTGGGTCTGCGGCCGGGGCTCGTGAGCGGTGCGACATCCGTCATCAAGGTCTCCTTGTGCTGGCTTCTCGCTGCGGGCAGCGGAGTGTCGGGGGAGGGAGGGCCGTCGTCGTTCCCGGCAGGTTCGGTGCTCGGTGCTCGGTCGGCGTCGGGCGGTCGCCGCGGGGGCCGCCCGACGCCGTACCTCTTACTGCGACAGCGAGTACCGCCTGTTACGACAGCGAGTCGACGGCCACGGAGGCCGCTTCCGCGATCAGCTTGTCGTCGGGCTCGGCGTCCTTCTCGGCACGGTGCGACAAGATCGCCAGGACGATGGGGGCACCGTCGGGCGGCCACACCACGGCGATGTCGTTACGGGCGCCGTAGTAGGTGCCGGTTCCTGTCTTGTCGCCGACCAACCAGTTCTTGGGTACACCGGCCTTGATGGTGTTGTCGCCCGTGGTGTTGGTCCGCAGCCACTTGGTGAGCTGTGCGCGTTCGCCCTTGCGCAGGACGTCCCCGAGGACGAACGCGCGCAGGTCCTCGGCGAACGCCCGCGGCGTGGTCGTGTCCCGCTTCTCGCCCGGGACCCAACTGCTCAGATCGGGCTCGCGGCGATCCATCCGCGTGACGTCGTCGCCCAGGTCCTCGAGCACGGTGTCCAGGCTCTTGGGGCCGCCAAGCTTGTCGAAGAGCAGGTTGGCGGCGGTGTTGTCGCTGTAGCGGACGGCGGCGTCACACAGCTCGCCCAGGGTCATGCCCGTGTCGACGTGCTTCTCGGTCACGGGGGAGTTGGCGACCAGATCATCCTTGGAGTACGTGACCTTGCGGTCGAGGCCGCTCAGAGAGTACTTGCGCAGCACGGCTCCGGCCTCGAGCGCCTTGAACGTGGAGTTGTAGGCGAAGCGCTCACCGGCGTTGTAGGCCACCTCGCGCCCCGTGCCGGTGTCGATGGCGTAGACACCGAGGCGCGCGTCGAACTTGCGCTCAAGCTTCTTGAAGTCGCCGGCGAACGCCTTCGTCGCCTGCGTGGACTTGGTGGCTCCCGCGGGCTTCGTGGCCGGCGTGGAGGAGGACGACGAAGCTGAGGAGTCGGTTTCCCCGCAGGCCAGGAGTGGGACGAGACAGAGAGTGGCCAGCGCACCGAGAACGGTGCGACGGGCACGGGTGTCACGGGTGTGCTGCATGGGCCAAACCTCCAGGGCGCCCCAGCGGCAGGGCGCATAAGGGACGGAGCGGCACGGCTCCGTCCCGGTACGTGGGTGTGAGTGCCAGAGCCACCCTCGCGCCGGGGTACGTATGCGGTCCAATACGCTCATGCGCGATTCCATGCTGATCTGGCATAGGGTGCGGGGCGTGGATCTGGTGGGAGCGTGTCGCGCGTTCGTCAGCGTCAGCCAGTACGGCAGCTTCACCGACGGAGCGGCGGCGGCTCGGATGTCGCAGTCGGTGGCGAGCCGTCGTGTCGCGGCCCTGGAGGAACGCTTCGGTGAGCCCCTGTTCGAGCGCACATCGCGGCGCGCCGTCCTCACGCCCTTCGGGCGGGACATGCTGCCGACGGCCCGGCAGCTCGTGCAGGCGGCCGACGTGCTCCTCGACGAGGCAGAAGCCGTCAAGCTCAAGCCGTGGCGGCTCGCGGTGCCAGGCGTCTGCTCCACGGTCGGTCTCGCCCGTCTCGTCGCCGAGGCGCGCGGCCACGGGATCACGCTCGACCTGCGGGTCGCGGCGCCGACGCAACGCAGGGAACTCCTGCGCGCGCAGCAGGTGCGCGCCGCTCTGCTCGCGGTGCCCGCGGACGAGGCGGCGTGGGCCGTGCCGCTCGGGCTTGCCAGTGCACAGGAGCCCCGTGTGCAGCGCGTCTACCTGGAAACGCTGCGGGTCGGACGTGCCTCTCCCGGCCCGGCCCGCCGCGTCTGGATCCAGCCGGAGGACGATGTGCCGCACATCCGCGATCCGCTGACGCGGCTGCGCGACGCGGTGGGTCTGCGTCCCGCGCAGCTTCTCGCCGCGGCCGACCTGACGAGCGCCGCGGCCGAAGTCCTCTGCTCGGGCGACCTGTTGCTGTGCTCGCCCGCGCAGGCCGAAGAACTCGGCCTGACCTGGCGGCCCATCGGCGAGATCACGCTCGGCCGTGGCTTCGCCCTGGCCGCCGCGGCGGACGGCAACCCGCAGCCCGTCGAAGCGCGCCTGGGCGGCGCCATAGCCCGCTGCCTGGGCGCGGACGCCCCGGTCGGAACCACGGGAGGAACGGCGGCATGAACGGTGGCAGGGGTGGGGGCGTGCATGGTGGTACGGGTGGTGGTGGCATGTACGGCAGAACGGGTGGCGGCAGGGGTGGTGACATGCACGGTGGCATGAGCAGCGAGGCACTGCTGCGCGACATACGCCAGGAGTTGCGCGACGGCGGCCTGCACGGCTGTCTGCTCGTACGTGATCTGCATACCGGAGACGAGCTGGGGATCGAGGCGGACACCCACCTGCCCTCCGCCTCCCTGGTCAAGGTCCCGCTCGCGCTCGCGACGGTCGAGCGCATCCGCCGGGGCGAACTCGACGGAGCGACGATGCTCGAGGTGCAGCCCGGACGGGTCACCACGCCCGGCCCCACCGGGCTGAGCCGATTCCGCCACCCCGCCCGGATCGCGATCGACGACCTGCTGTACCTGAGCACCTGTCTGAGCGACGGAATGGCCGCCGACGCGCTGTTCGAGCTGACCCCGCCCACCCAGGTCTCCGGCATCCTCCACGAGCTCGGCATCCGCGGCATCGCCGTCCGGCACAACGTGGGCGAGCTGTCCGACACACCGGTGGAACGCTTCGGCGCCGACCAGGCCCATCTCGCCCATGCCCTGGCCATCGACGCCGGTACCAGCGGCCGTGGACACCGGGTGCCGCAGCTCGACACCACCCGCGCCAACAGCGGCAGCGCACGCGCCTATGTCGACCTGCTGCAGGCGCTGTGGACGCCGTCGAAGATCGATCCGGATGTGGCCGAGCGGCTGCGCGACCTCATGGCCCACAATGTGCTGCGGCACCGACTGGCCCCGGACTTCAGCTCCGACGCCAGCACCTGGTCGTCCAAGACCGGCACCCTGCTCAACCTCCGCCACGAGATCGGTGTCGTCGAGCACTCCGACGGCCAGTCCTTCGCCATCGCGGCCATGACCGAGTCCCTCGTGCCGGCCGGCGCGCAGCCCGGCGCCGACGCCCTCCTGGCGCAGGCCGCCCGCAGCCTTCGCGACCACCTCCGGCAGCTCTAGGGCCTCTCGTCTGGATCAGGCCGGATCCAAACGAGAGGCCCTAGAGCCCGCGACGAACTCTCTCACCAGCCGGAACAGTTGACCTTTCCACCTGTAGGCTCGGACGATCCTTGCCGCCTCGGGCGGAGCGTACGTCGCCCGCCGCTCATCGAGACGGGTCAGACACGTAGTGGAGCCATGGATGACTGCAGAAGACGCCAACGCCCTCATCGACACCAGCAAACCGCACCCGGCGCGTGTCTACGACTGGCTTTTGGGCGGCAAGGACAACTACCTCGTCGACCAGGAGCTCGGCGAGAAGCTGCCGCCCGAGGCACGCGCGAACGCGGGGCGGAACCGGGCGTTCATGCACCGTGCCGCCGCCTGGCTGGCTGACAACGGTGTCAGGCAGTTCCTCGACATCGGCACCGGCATTCCCACCGCGCCGAACCTCCACCAGATCGTCCAGGGGATCGCTCCCAGCTGCCGGGTCGTGTACGCCGACAACGACCCCATCGTGCTGCGGCACGCCGAAGCCTTGCTGGTCAGCAGCCCGGAAGGTGCCACGGACTACGTTCAGGCGGATGTGCGCGAGCCCGAGACGATCCTCGACCACGCCCGGGGACTTCTGGACTTCAACCAGCCCATCGCGCTCTCCCTCATCGCCCTGATGCACTTCATCACCGACGAAGAGGACCCCTACGGCCTCACGCGCACCCTGGTGAACGCGCTGCCGTCCGGCAGCTATCTGGTGCTGTCCCACGGCACCACCGACGAGCACCCCGACCTCGCGGATTCCGTCACCGACACCTACAAGAAGGGCCGGGTGCCCTTGAGGATGCGGCGCCGAGCCGAGGTCGAGCGCTTCTTCGAGGGACTGGAACTGGTCGAGCCCGGCCTGGTGACGGCGACGCACTGGTACAAGGATTCGCCCGCGCCGAAGCCCGAGTTGAGTGGCTTCTACGTCGCGGTCGCCCGTGTTCGGTGACGTCGGCCACGGCTATGTGGTGCTCACGGCTGCGTGATGTTCACGGCTCCGTGATGCCCGACGCCGTCTGCGGACACTCGTCGGATGCGGGACGGGGAGGCGTCTGACCGCTGCCGCGTCGGGCAGCGCGTGTGGGTCGGCCCGCGCGTGTGGCCCGGCTCGCGCGTGTGGGCCGACCCAGGACGACTCCGACCAGGACGAGTGCGAGGCCGCAGAGCTGCTGGACCGTCAGCACCTCTCCGGCGACCGCAGTGCCGAGCAGGACGCCGGTGACGGGGTTGAGCAGTCCTATCAGGCCCACCGTCCCCGTGGGCAGGTGCCGCAGCCCGGTGAACCAGGCGGCGAACGCCAACGCGGTGGCGACCAGGGCGACGTAGCCGAACGCGAGAAGCGCCGATGTGGAGAGTGCGGGCGGCGGCCCCTCCACGGCCGCGGCGACCGGCAGCAGGAACAGGCCTCCGGCGGTGAGCTGCCAGGCGGTCGAGGCGAGCACGTCGACATCGGCACTCCATCGCTTGGTCAGGATGTAGCCGAAGGACGACACCAGCATGGCCGTGGCCGATGCGATGACTCCCGGCACGCTCACTCCTCCCGTGCCGGTGAGCAGCATGAGACAGACCCCGCCGAGCCCGATCGCGGCGCCGGTCAGGTGCGCGATGCCGGGCCGCTCGGACACCAGGGCCCAGGCGATGAGCATCATCGCCAGCGGAGACACGGCCATGACGGTCGAGGCGATGCTCGTCGGGAGCAGTTGGGAGGCGGCGTAGACGAGCACGAAGAACACGCTCACGTTGAGCAGCCCGAGCACCGCGGACCGCCACCACCACGCGCCGCGCGGTCGCTGCCTGCACAGCCCCAGCAGGACGAGCCCTGCGGGCAGTGCTCGCAGGGCGGCCCCGTAGAGCGGGCTGTCCGCGGGCAGGAACTCATGGGTGACGAAGTAATTGGCCCCCCAGGCCACCGGCGCGACCGCGGTCAGTGCGACCCAGCGCATATTGGCTTCCATGGAAGCCAATATAACTTCCTGGGAAGCTATATTGGTGTGCATGGACGACCACCCGCGACCGCTGGACCGCGTAGCCCGCATCCAGGCCGACTGGCGCCGCGAGCGGCCCGACGTCGACGTCTCCCCGCAAGGAGTGATCGGCCGACTGCACCGCCTGGCCGATCAGCTCACCGAGGAACTCTGCCTCGTCTACGGCCGCTACGGCCTCAACGAGGGAGAGTTCGACGTCCTGTGCGCGCTTCGCCGCGCCGGTGAGCCCTACGAACGCGCACCCGGTGAACTCGCCGCCCACACCATGGTCACCACCGGCGCGATGACGAAGAGAATCGACCGCCTGGAGCGGGCCGGACTCGTCGCCCGCCGCAGGTCCGACGACGACCAGCGCGGCCGGATCGTCGCCCTCACCCGCCCCGGACGCGAACTGATCGACCTGGCGTTCACCGACCACATGCGCAACGAGCACCGCCTGCGCGACCTGCTGACGTCCGCCGAGAGCGAGGCGCTCGAAGAGCTGCTCACCACCTGGCTCTCCCGCATGGAGAATGCGCGTCCGGGTCCGCCCGAGGGCGAGTGACCGGGATCAGGAGAACAGGATCGACCGGAGCTTTAACCTCTCGCTCGCGCCGCCGGTGTAGGGGCGCAGCGTGAAGTTGTCGCCGGAGCAGTCTGCGTTCGTGAAGACCATCGCGTAGGAGCCGGTGCGGTTCCTGGGGGAGTGGGCGGGCGGTTGGGTGTACTCCTGGGCCGCCTCGGCGAGCGTGATGCACTCCCCGCTGGCCGGGTCGTGCAGGGTGACCCGCCCTTCGTCACCCGTACTGCTGACGTAGGTGTAGCTGAAGTCGCCCTCGGCCGCGTAAGCGGAGCCGGGCACGGTCAGGAGCAGCGCGGCGGCACCGGCCGCTGCGGCCAGCGAGTGACGAAGGCGCATGGATCGTTCTCCTTTGCTGGGGGTGGCACGTGAACGCATCCCGCATTCCCGTCCTGACCAGCAGGGATACCTGAGTTCGCGGACATCCGCCGCCGAAACGATCCGCCGTCACCCGTTCGGTCCTCGGTGGCGCCCGGAGCGGGTCGCCTGCCTGTCATGTGGAGCGATCCCAGCCAGATTCAGCAAGTACGCAAACAGCACGCAAGAATTGCACTATTCTTGCATTCATGACACGACGACTTGCTCAGGTGGCGCGGAAGGTCGGGGTCAGCGAGGCCACGGTCAGCCGAGTGCTCAACAACAAGCCCGGGGTCTCGGACGCGACCCGGCAGTCGGTGCTCTCGGCCCTGGATGTCCTGGGGTACGAGCGGCCCACCCAGCTGCGTGGCGAGCGGGCACGGCTCGTGGGTCTGGTGCTGCCCGAACTGCAGAATCCGATCTTCCCGGCGTTCGCCGAAGTGATCGGTAGTGCGCTCGCCCAGCAGGGGCTGACTCCGGTTCTGTGCACCCAGACCAAGGGCGGGGTCTCCGAGGAGGATTACGTCGAGTTGCTGCTGCAACAGCAGGTGTCCGGCGTCGTGTTCGCCGGTGGTCTTTACGCGCAGGCGGACGCCCCGCATGAGCACTACAAGCGGCTCGCGGCGAGGAAGATCCCGGTGGTTCTCGTCAACGCGGCCATCGAGCGGCTCGGATTCCCCGCGGTGTCCTGTGACGACGCCGTCGCGGTCGAGCAGGCCTGGCGCCATCTCTCCTCGCTCGGCCACCGCCGCATCGGCCTGGTGCTCGGGCCCGCCGACCACATGCCCTCGCAGCGCAAGCTCGCCGCCGCCCGGGTGATCGCCGAGCAGGCCGGTGGCGAACTGCCCGAAGAGCACATCTCGCGGGGCATGTTCTCGATCGAGGGCGGCCAGGCCGCCGCCGCGCGGCTCCTGGATTCCGGGGTCACCGGCATCGTCTGCGCGAGCGACCCCCTCGCCCTGGGCGCGGTGCGTGCCGCGCGCCGCCGCGGACTCGGCGTCCCGCACGACGTGTCGGTGGTCGGCTACGACGACTCGGCGTTCATGACCTGCACCGACCCTCCGCTGACCACCGTGCGTCAGCCCATCGAGGCCATGGGGCGCGCCGCGGTCGAGATCCTCACCCTGAAGATCGGGGGGAGTGCGGTGCCCACGGAAGAACTGCTCTTCGAGCCGGAGTTGGTGGTGCGCGGCTCGACGGGGCAGCCGCCGCCGGAGTAGGCGGCACAGAAAGGGCTTGTAGCCGGCTTGGCGGTCATTGCTCTCGTACTGTCAATTTCTTTCAATCATCGCGCGAGATATTGCGCGGATCTGCCGTCGGTGCTTGAGTGAGCGCCGCCACACAGTCCGCGCAGCTGTGGGCTTCCTGCTCCTGCCATGCCGTCCCGCCCCCATGGGCAGGCGGCGCTGTCCAAAGGGGTCCACCGATGAGCAGCTCCGGAATGACATATTTCCGACGTATACGCCGCCGCACGCGAAGCAGCGCGCCGAACCGCATGCCGAGCGGTGCGGTCGGCCGCACCACGATCCGCGCCCACCGCCGTACGGCCACGGTCGCCGTAGCCTCCGCGCTTGCCCTCACCGCCCTCGCGGCCTGCGGCACCAGCAGCAGCGACAGCGGCGATTCCGGCGGGGACGACAGCGGCAACGCGGCCAACGCCGCCGCCCCCCTCGACCCGAAGACCAAGGTGACGCTCACCATCGACTGCATGCCGCCGGCCGCCGAGAAGGCCGAGCTCAAGCAGTGGAAGGAGGACGTCGCGGCGTTCAACAAGAAGTACCCGAACGTCACGATCAAGGGGAAGCAGACCGACCCCTGCCTGGAGCCTCCCCGCTTCACGGCGATGCTGAAGGCGAAGTCCCAACCGGACGTCTTCTACACCTACTTCACCGACCTGCAGCAGGTCATGGACAACGACGGCGCGCAGGACATCAGCGCCTACGTCAACGACAAGTCCGTCCCGGCCCTCGGGGACATGGACCCGAACGTCCTCAACGTCCTGAAGAAGGACGACAAGCTCTACGGCCTGCCCTACAGCAACTACACGATGGGCCTGCTCGTCAACCGCAAGCTCTTCAAGAAGGCCGGGCTCGACCCCAACTCGCCCCCGACCACCTGGGCCGAGGTCCGCACGGCCGCCAAGAAGATCGCCGCCCTCGGCGACGGCGTCTCGGGCTTCGGCGAGTACAGCGCCGGCAACAACGGCGGCTGGCACTTCACCGCCACCACTTACGGCCTCGGCGGCGACATCGTGAGCAAGGACGGCAAGAAGGCCGCCTTCAACAACGACACCGGCAAGCAGGTCGTCGACAACCTCAAGGCCATGCGCTGGGACGACGACAGCATGGGCAAGACCCAGCTCCTGAAGTGGGGCGACCTGCAGAAGCAGATGGCCGCCGACAAGCTGGGCATGTTCCTCGCCGCGCCCGACGACATCACGTACATGGTGCAGAACCTCGGCGCGAAGTACGACGACTTCGGGATGGGCCCGATCCCCGGCCAGAAGGCCACCCTCTTCGGCGGCAACGACTACATGATCAAGAAGGGCAGTTCGCCCGACCAGATCAAGGCCGCGATCGCCTGGATCAACTTCAAGTTCCTCCAGCCCGGCAAGGGACAGTTCGACTGGGCCCGCACCAAGGCGGACGGACTGCCCGTCGGTCTGCCGCAGCCGAACTTCTGGACCGGTGAGAGCAAGACCAAGGACGACAAGGCGCGCAAGGCCAGTTCGACCATGCCCGTCGAGAACTTCCAGGCGTTCACCGACAAGCCCGTCACGGGCAAGGCCGAGCCGCCCAAGGCCCAGGAGGTCTACAAGGTCCTCGACACCCTGATGTCGGCCGTCCTCACGAACGAGAACGCCGACGCGGACAAGCTCCTGAAGACCGCCGAGCAGCAGGTCAACCAGGTTCTGGCCAACCAGTGATGTCCGCACCCACCCTCTCCAAGAACAAGGCCCGGCCGTCCCCGCAGACGGACAGCCGGGCCGCCCGGCCCGAACACGGCGCGTTCCGCCAGGCGTTGAAGCGCAACCTCACCGCCCACGGCTTCCTGATCGGCGCCCTCCTGTGCTTCGCGATCTTCTCCTGGTATCCGATGGTCAGGGAATTCGTCCTGGCCTTCCAGAAGACCGAGAACGGCGAGACGGTCTGGGCCGGCTGGTCCAACCTCACGTACATCTTCAACGACCCGGCCTTCTGGCAGGCGTGGCGCAACACCCTGCTGTTCACCGCGCTCGCGCTGGTCCTCGGCTTCGCCGTCCCCTTCGTCATCGCGCTCGTACTCAATGAATTCCAGCACGGCCGCGGATACTTGAGGCTGCTCGTCTATCTCCCGGTGATGCTGCCGCCCGTGGCGTCCGTCCTGCTCTTCAAGTACTTCTACGATCCCGGATACGGCCTGTTCAACCGCATCCTGGAAGCCGTCGGCCTGCCCGGACAGGCCTGGCTGCAGGACACCGGCACCGCGATGGTCTCCGTGGTCATCGCCGCAACCTGGATGAACATGGGCGGTGCGACGCTGATCTATCTGGCGGCGCTGCAGTCCATACCGGGCGAGCTGTACGAGGCGGCCGAGCTGGACGGTGCGGGCATTCTCCGCAGGATCTGGCATGTCACCATTCCGCAGACCCGGCTGATTCTCTCGCTGATGCTGCTCCTGCAGATCATCGCGACCATGCAGGTGTTCGTGGAGCCGTTCCTGCTCACCGGCGGCGCGGGCCCCGAGGGCGCGACCCTGACCGTCGTCCACCTCATCTACCAGTACGCCTTCACCTTCAACAACTACGGCAGCGCGGCGGCTCTCGGCCTGATTCTGCTTGTACTGCTCGCCGGATTCTCGGCGGCGTACACGCGACTGAGCCGCGCAGGCAGCGAAGACTAGCCGGGGGAGACGACGGACATGAGCACACGCACCTTGATCTCCCCGGCCCAGCTGGCCCGCCCCCGCGGCAAGGTCCTGTACTGGACCTCCTTCACCGTGGTGACGATCGTCTTCACTCTGGTCTTCATCGGCCCGCTGTACTGGATGGTCGTCAGCGGCCTCAAGTCGCCGCAGGAATTCGCCCAGACACCACCGACCCTGGTCCCCGACTCCATCCATCCGCAGAACTATGCGGACGCCTGGGGCGTGATGGACCTGGCCCAACTCCTCTTCAACACCCTCTACTACGCGTTCGGCGCGCTCGCCTTCCAACTGGTCTTCGACGTGGCCGCGGCCTACTCGCTCTCCAAGCTGCGGCCCATATTCGGCAAGGCGATCCTCGGGATGATGCTGCTCACCCTGATGATCCCGGCCACGGTCCTGGTCGTACCGCAGTACCTGACCGTCCTTGACGTGCCCGTCGTGGAGCGCAACCTCATCAACTCGCCCTGGGCGATCTGGCTCCCCTCGGTCACCAACGCCTTCAACATCTTCCTGCTCAAGCGGTTCTTCGACTCCATCCCGCGTGAGCTCCTGGACGCCGCCGCCATCGACGGCGCCTCGTCCCTGCGCACCCTGCGCTCCGTGGTCCTGCCGCTCTCCCGGCCGATCCTCGGTGTCGTGTCGATCTTCGCGGTGGTCGCGGTCTGGAAGGACTTCCTCTGGCCGATGCTCACCCTGCCCGACCCCGGCAAGCAGACCGTCAACGTCGGCATCTACTCCCTGGCCGCCAGCGTCTCCGAGAACTGGCTCCTGGCCGCCCTCGCCATCGCCTCGCTGCCGACCCTGATCATCTTCCTGATCTTCCAGCGCAACATCATGAGCGGCCTGACCGCCGGCAGCCTCAAGGGCTGACCCTCGGGCCCACCCCGCGCACCCCGCCACCGGCCGACGGCCGCGGCGACGGGGTCCCACCTGCCCGAAAGGAACCTCACGTGGCAGACACCTCCCCGACCGATGCCTCCTGGTGGCGCTCGGCCGCCATCTACCAGGTGTACGTACGCAGCTTCGCGGACGGTGACGGTGACGGCACCGGCGACCTCGCCGGCGTCCGGGCCAAGCTGCCCTACCTCGCCGAACTCGGCGTCGACGCGCTGTGGTTCAGCCCCTGGTACCTCTCACCCATGGTCGACGGCGGTTACGACGTCACCGACTACCGCGTGATCGACCCCGCGTTCGGTACCGTCGCCGAGGCCGAGAAGCTGATCGCGGAGGCCCGCGCGCTCGGCATCCGCACCCTCGTCGACATCGTCCCCAACCACGTCTCCGACCAGCACGCCTGGTTCAAGGCCGCGCTGGCCGCAGGCCCCGGCTCTCCCGAACGCGACCTGTTCCACTTCCGCCCCGGCCGCGGCGCACACGGTGAACTCCCGCCCAACGACTGGCCGTCGCAGTTCTCGGCGACCGCGTCGACCTGGACCCGCGTCGAGGACGGCGAGTGGTACCTCCACCTCTTCGCGCCGGAGCAGCCCGACCTCAACTGGGCCCACCCCGCGGTCCGCCAGGAGCACGAGGACGTCCTGCGGTTCTGGTTCGAGAGGGGCGTGTCAGGCGTACGGATCGACTCCGCGGCCCTGCCCGCCAAGGACCCCGCCCTGCCCGACTTCATCGAGGGTATCGACCCGCACCCCTTCATCGACCGCGACGAACTCCACGACATCTACCGCTCCTGGCGCGCCGTCGCCGACGAGTACGCGGGCGTCTTCGTCGGCGAGGTCTGGCTCCCCGACGCCGAACGCTTCGCCCGCTATCTGCGCCCCGACGAAATGCACACCGCCTTCAACTTCTCGTTCCTTTCCTGCCCTTGGGACCCACAGCGGCTGCGTACGTCCATCGAGGCCACCCTCGCCGAACACGCCCCGGTCGGCGCCCCCGCCACCTGGGTACTGTGCAACCACGACGTGACCCGCACGGTCACCCGCTACGGCCGTGACGACACCGGCTTCGACTTCACCACGAAGAGGTTCGGTACCCCCACCGACCTGACGCTCGGCACCCGCCGCGCCCGCGCCGCCGCCCTCCTGGCCCTCGCTCTGCCCGGCGCGGTCTACATCTACCAGGGCGACGAGCTGGGCCTGCCCGAGGCCGAGATCCCCCTGGACCGCATCCAGGACCCCATGCACTTCCGCTCCGGCGGCACCGACCCGGGCCGCGACGGCTGCCGGGTTCCCCTGCCCTGGACGGCCACCGAACCGCACGCGGGCTTCGGCTCGATGACCGGCCCCTGGCTGCCACAGCCGGAGGGCTGGCCCTCGTACGCCGCCGATCTCCAGGCCGCTGATCCCCACTCCATGCTCATGCTCTACCGCGCCGCACTGCGTCTGCGCCGGGTCGAACCCGGTTTCGGCGACGGCCCGTTGGCTTGGCTGCCCGCCCCCGACGGCGTCCTCGCCTTCCTGCGCGAGCCGGGCCTCGCCTGCGTCGTCAACCTCGCCCCCGCTCCCTGCGAACTCCCCGCCCACACACGCATCCTGCTGGCCAGTGGCCCTTTGGACGACGAGGGTCGTCTGCCGCGGGACACGGCGGCCTGGTTGCGCATCTGACGCTCCGCACCGCGCCGCCACCGCCGCCCCCATCCCTCACCCCCTCACCCCCTCACCCCCTCACCCAAGATCGAGCACTGACCTCCCCACTCACAAGGAAGGTGCACAACTCCATGTATAGATCTGGCAGGAGCACGCAAAGACCCATCCGTAAGTGGTACGCCGCCGTGGCCGCCGCAGGCCTCGTCGGCACCCTCGTCACCGGCGTCACCGCCACCGGCGCGCAGGCGGCAGGGGCGGCCGAGGCGGCTTCGGGCGCCACGCTGCCGTTCACCTCCGTCGAGGCGGAGAGCGCGACCACGAACGGCACCAAGATCGGTCCCGACTACACCCAGGGCACGGTCGCCTCGGAGGCGTCGGGCCGTCAGGCGGTGCGTCTCGCGGCCGGGCAGAGCGTCGAGTTCACGCTCACCAAGGCCGCGAACGCGCTCAATGTCGCCTACAACGTCCCCGACGGCCAGTCGGGCTCGATGGCCGTGTACGTCAACGGGCAGAAGATCTCCAAGACGCTGGCCGTCACATCGAAGTACAGCTACGTCGACACCCCCTGGATCGCGGGCGCCAAGACCCACCACCTCTTCGACAACGCACGGCTGCAACTCGGTCAGAACCTGCAGTCCGGCGACAAGGTGAAGCTGGAGGCCTCCTCCACCCAGGTCACCGTCGACGTCGCCGACTTCGAACAGGTCGCGGGAGCCGCTGCGAAGCCCACGGGCGCGCTCTCGGTCACCGACAAGGGCGCCGACCCCACCGGGCAGGGCGACTCCACCCAGGCCTTCCGCGAGGCCATCGCGGCGGCCAAGGGTGGCACGGTGTGGATCCCGCCGGGCGAGTACAAGCTCACCCAGTCACTCAACAACGTCGACAACGTGACGATCCGCGGTGCGGGCAACTGGCACTCGGTCGTGCGCAGTTCACGCTTCATCGACCAGTCGGGCGCACCCACCGGCAAGGTGGGGCTGCATGACTTCGCGGTGATCGGCGACGTCACCGAGCGGGTCGACAGCAGCCCGGACAACTTCGTGAACGGATCGCTCGGCCCGAACTCCACCGTCTCCGGAATGTGGCTGCAGCACCTCAAGGTCGGCTTCTGGCTGACGGGCAACAACGACAACCTGGTCGTGGAGAAGAACCGCATCCTCGACATGACGGCCGACGGCCTCAACCTCAACGGCACGGCCAAGGGCGTCAGCGTACGGAACAACTTCCTGCGCAACACCGGTGACGACGCCCTGGCGATGTGGGCTCTCAACACCACCAACAGCGACTCGACCTTCGCAGGCAACACCATCTCGCAGCCCAACCTCGCCAATGGCATCGCCATCTACGGCGGGCGCGACATCACCGTCAAGGACAACCTGATCCTCGACACCAACGCCCTGGGCAGTGGCATAGCCATCTCCAACCAGAAGTTCCTGGACCCGTTCTTCCCGCTGGCGGGCACCATCACGGTCTCCGGCAACAGCCTCGTCCGTACCGGGGCCATGAACCCTAACTGGCAGCACCCGATGGGCGCGCTGCGCGTGGACGCGTACGACAGTCCCATCGAGGCCACGGTGAACATCACCGGCACGACGATCACCGACAGCCCCTGGAGCGCGTACGAATTCGTGTCGGGCGGCGGCACCGGCAAGGCCGTGAAGAACGTGAACATCAGCGGCACGACCATCGACAAGGTGGGCACGGTCGTCGTCCAGGCCGAGACGCCCGGCGCGGTGAAGATGTCGAACGTGAAGGCCACGGGTGTCGGCGCGGCCGGTGTCTACAACTGCCCCTACCCGACCGGTTCCGGCACCTTCAGCCTGACCGACGGCGGCGGCAACTCCGGCTGGGACAGCACCTGGGACGACTGCTCGGCCTGGCCCAAGCCCGGCGCCGGCAACCCCGACCCCGATCCGGACCGCAACCTCGCCAAGGGCCGCCCGGCCACCGCGACCGGATCCGCCGACGTCTACACCCCCGCCAAGGCGGTCGACGGTGACGCGGGAACGTACTGGGAATCCACCAACAACGCCTTCCCCCAGTCGGTCACCGTCGACCTCGGCAAGTCCGAAGCGGTCCGCCGACTCGTCCTGAAGCTGCCGCCGTCCGCGGCCTGGGGGGCCAGGACGCAGACCCTGTCCGTCCAGGGCAGCACCGACGGCACCTACAGCACGCTGGCCGACGCGAAGGACTACCGCTTCGACCCGGCGAGCGGCAACAAGGTGACCGTCACGCTGCCCGCCTCCGTACCCGATGTCCGCCATCTGCGGCTGCGTGTCACGGCCAACACGGGCTGGCCCGCGGCACAGTTCAGCGAAGTGGAGGCCTACCTCTCCTGACCTCCCGCTCCCCGCTCGCTCACGGCTGTGGCCGGGACGGGCGGGGTACGCAGGATCCCGGCGGTGCAGGCGGCAAGGACGCAGAACGCCACGGGCAGGAAGAACGTGAGGTTGAGCGGGACGACCTGCGTGAGCGGTCCGATGACGGCGGGCCCGGCGAGCATGCCGAGGTAACCCAGGCCGGCGACCCGGGAGACGTTGGCCCCGGCGGCGTCCTGATCGGCGTGGCCCGCGGCACTGAAGAGCTGCGGGATACAGCCGGAGAGCCCGATCCCGAACACCGTCCAGCCGATCAGGGCCAGCGGTGTCCAGGGGGACAGCGCGGCCACGGCCATGCCGAAGGCCGCTGTCGACGCGCCGTGGCGGAGTACGGCCACCGGGCCGTAGCGCGCGGCCACGCGGTCGGCGAGCAGACGGCCGACGGTCATGGCTGTGGCGAAGGCGCCGTAGGCGAGGGCGGCGGTCGCGGCCGGCGCGTCCAGGGTGTCCCGCAGGTGGAGCACGCTCCAGTCGTTGGCGACGCCTTCGCAGAGCATGAGCATCAGGGCGAGCGCGGCCAGTATCCAGATGCGCCGCGGCGTCGTGCGCCGGGGCGCCGCCTCGGTGGTGACGCCGAGACCGGGGGTCGCCGCCGGGGGCGTGAGCAGTGCGGGGGCGGACAGGGCGGCGACCGCCAGACCGAAGAGGGCGACGGCGCCCAGGGTCACCGCCGGGCTTATCTCCCAGCTGAGGGTGCGTGCGCCCACGAGCGCGGCGAGGACACCGCCGATGGAGAAGGTGGCGTGGAAGGCGGACATGACGGGCCGTTTGTAGCCGCGCTCGACCTGGACGGCATGGGCGTTCATGCTGACGTCCAGGCAGCCGTTTCCGAAGCCGAGCACCAGCAGCGCCGCCCCCAGCGTCCAGGCACTGGTGGCCAGCCCCGGCAGCACCACCGCCGCACTGCACAGCGCCGCGCTGACGGGGACGACGGTGCGTGCGCCGAAGCGGTCGGTGAGCGGACCGACCAGCTGCATGCCGACGAAGGCTCCCGCGCCGAGCAGCAGCAGGAGCCAGCCGAGAACGGCGTGGCTGATGCCGACGCGGTGCTCGACGGCCGGGATGTGGACGATCCACATCCCCATCAGGAAGCCGTTGAGGGTGAAGTAGGCGAAGGTGGCCAGTCGGCCTGAAAGCAGCGATCTTTCCATGCCGAAGAACATAACGAACATGACGAGTGTTCGGAAGCTTGCATTGCGAACATCGGTATTGTTCTATTGCGGCATGGTGAGCACAGACCGACTGAGGCAGATCAGCGATGCCGTGCGTGAGGCGGGCCGGATGGGTGTCGCGGACCTCGCGGAGCTGACCGGCGCTTCGGAGATGACCATCCGTCGCGATCTGGAGACCCTTGCGGACCAAGGCGTACTGGAGCGCTATCGCGGCGGAGCGAGGAGCCTGCTGCTGCGGGGCGAGGAACCGCCCTTCGCGCTCCGGGCGCAGGAGGGCCTGGAGGCCAAGCGGCGCATCGCCGCCGAGGTCGCGGGCCTGATCGCTGACGGCGAGTCAGTCGTCATCGACAGCGGCACCACCTGTCTGGAAGTGGCCCGCGCCCTCGAGCGGCGCCGCCTGACCGTGCTGCCGCTGTCCCTCCATGCGGTGAACGCGCTGACCGGGGCGCCGCAGTTGACGCTCCTGGTCCCGGGTGGTCGACCCCGGCCCGGCGAACTGGCGCTGACCGGGCCGCTGACCGAGGCGTCACTGGCGGCCCTGCGCTTCGACACCGCGGTCATCGGCTGCTGCGGACTGAACGCGGCACACGGCCTGACCGCGTACGACTTGGACGACGCCGCGGTCAAACGCGCCGCGATCGCCTCGGCCCGCCGCGTCATCGCCGTCGCGGACGCCCCCAAGCTCTCCCGCACGGCCCTCGCCCTCGTCGCTCCCGCCGCCGCTCTGCACGCCGTCGTCACCGACGAGGCCGCCGCGCAGGAGGAGACCGACGCGCTGGCCGCCGTCGGCGTCACCGTACGAAAGGTGTGAACCCGTGTCCGGCCCGCCCGAGCTTCCCGAGGTCGTGCTCTTCGACCTGTTCGGCGTCATCGCGCGCCACCAGTCCGCCGAAGGCAAAGAGCGCCTCGCCCGTACGGCTGAGGCCCCCGCACCGGCGTTCTGGGACGCCTACTGGGCGCGGCGACAGCCGTACGACAGAGGCGAGTTGACCGGACCTGCCTACTGGCGCCAGGTGGCGGACACTCTCGCCATCCGTTTCGACGAGCGCCGGATCGCGGAACTCGTAGAGGCAGATGTCGCCAGTTGGAGCGCCGTGGACGGGACCATGGTCGCTCTGGTCGAAGAGCTCGCGGCATCCGGCCGTCGCATCGCACTCCTCTCCAACATCCCTGAGGAACTGGCCACTTACTACGAAACGCACCACCACTGGCTCAAGCGCTTCTCCCTCCGTGCCTTCTCCTGCCGCATCGGCCATGCCAAGCCGGAGCCAGGGGCCTACCAGTGGTGCCTGGACGCCCTGAGCGCAGCACCGGATCGCGTCCTCTTCGTCGATGACCGCGAGGAGAACATTCGCGCCGCTGAGGCGACCGGCATACGGGGTCACCTGTTCACCACTCCCGCGCGACTGAGGGAAGCCCTCTCGGCCACTGGCCTGAACGCCGTGGGTCGTTCGGATAAACCCCGGTAGAAGCAAGATCACCGCTTCGAGTGCTGCTAACGGTCTTATCGGGCGAGCGAGGCACGACGACCGTTAAATGGTCCACGGATCTGGACGAAATCCAAGAGATTACCCCTCTACCTCCAGTTTCGTCGGTTGGCGCGCCTGTGGCCATTACCTCCCTCGCTAAGGAGAGCTCGCCCGATGACCGTTGACACCAGCCCGGAAGCGCAGTTGGAGCCGCCGAGGCAGTCCAGCTTGGGCACCGCGGCTGCCCGTAACCTTGCCACCACGACCAAGTCCGCCCCGCAGATGCAGGAGATCACCTCCCGCTGGTTGCTGCGGATGCTCCCGTGGGTGGAGACAAAGGGCGGCGCCTACCGGGTGAACCGGCGGCTGAGTTACACCGTCGGCGACGGGCGCGTCGAGTTCGTCCAGGACGGTGTCGACGTCCGGGTGATCCCCCGGGAACTGGGCGAACTGGCCCTGCTGCGCGGCTTCGACGACGTGGAGGTGCTGACCGCGATCGCCGACCGGTGCGTCCAGCGCGACTTCCGCGCCGGCGAGGTGCTTGTCGAGCGCGGTACTCCCGCCGGTCAGCTCCACCTGATCGCCCACGGCCGGATCAACCAGCACTCCGTCGGCAAGTACGGCGACGAGGTCGAAGTCGCGGTCCTCGCCGACGGCGACCTGTTCGGCGAGAACACCCTGCTGGACACCGACGCCAGATGGGACGCCACCGCGACCGCGGAGACCGCCGGCACCCTGCTCACCCTCTCCCGCACCGACTTCGCCGCCGTCCTGTCGACGGCGCCGAGCCTCCAGGCTCACGTTGACGAGTTCAGTCAGCTTCCCCTGCAACGTCAGAACAAGCACGGCGAAGCCGAGATCGCGATGTCGGCGGGACACGTCGGCGAATTCGCACTGCCGGGTGCCTTCGTCGACTACGAACTCAAGCCGCGCGAGTACGAACTCTCCGTCGCACAGACCGTTCTGCGGGTCCACACGAGGGTCACCGACCTCTACAACGGGCCGATGAACCAGACCCAGGAGCAGCTCAGGCTCACCATCGAGGCGCTGCGCGAGCGCCAGGAGCACGAGCTGATCAACAACCGGGAATTCGGCCTGCTCCACAACGCCGACTTCAAGCAGCGGATCCAGCCCCACTCGGGCCCGCCGACCCCGGACGACCTCGACGAACTGCTCTGCCGCCGCCGCGGCACGAAGCTCTTCCTCGCACATCCCCGGACGATCGCGGCGATCGGGCGCGAACTCAACGCCCGCGGGATCTATCCGGATCACGTCGACCTCGGCGGGCAGCAGGTGCCTGCCTGGCGCGGGGTCCCGATCCTGCCCTGCAACAAGATCCCGATCACCAAGGAGCAGACCAGCTCGATCCTCGCCATGCGCATCGGCGAGGACAACCAGGGCGTCATCGGTCTGCGCCAGACCGGCCTCCCGGAGGAGTACGAGCCGGGCCTGTCGGTGCGCTTCATGGGCATCAGCGAGCAGGCGATCCTCTCGTACCTGGTCAGTACGTACTACTCCGCCGCCATCCTGGTGCCCAACGCCCTCGGTGTCCTCGAGAACGTGCAGATCGCCCGCAGGCGCGACTAGAGCATCCGTCGTACGGCCACGACAGCCCGGACCTTCCCGGGCCGGGCGCGCATGCCCGGATCCGGAAGAGGCCGCCCCGTCCCGACAAGGCCACCCCATCCCGACAAGGAGCCACGGATGCCCGATCCCGGGTCTTCCCCTCTGCACGCGAGCCCGCCCGCCGCCGCGGCCCGCCCCGGGGCCCCTGTCCCCGCGTGCACCCCCGGAGTCCTGCCCGGCCCGCCCGCTGTCCCCCTGCCCCTGCCTGCCGCGGAACCCGTGCCCCTGCCCGACACCGAGCCGGACCCGGTCCTGGAGCGGGTGCTGCGCGGTCCCAGCGGTCTGGGCACGGCGAGCTTGTTTCCGGGTCGCCGCGAGGAGCCGTCGACACCCGCGGCGGTCGAGGCACCGACGGAGGCACTGCACATCCCGGGGCTCTACTACCACCCGGTGTCGGAGCCCGACCCGGCGCGGGTGGACGAGGTCAGCCGCCGGATCAAGGACTGGGCGGTCGACGAGGTCGAGCTGTTCCCCGACGAGTGGGAGGGCCAGTTCGACGGCTTCTCCGTCGGGCGCTACATGGTCGCCTGCCACCCGGACGCGCCGACCATCGAGCACCTGATGGTCGCCACCCGGCTCATGGTCGCGGAGAACGCGGTCGACGACTGCTACTGCGAGGACCACGGAGGTTCGCCGATCGGCCTCGGGGGGCGTCTGCTTCTGGCGCACACCGCGCTCGACCCGCTGCACGCGACGAAGGAGTACCAGCCCCAGTGGGCCCAGTCGCTCCACGCGGACGCGCCGCGGCGCGCCTACCGCTCCGCGATGGAGTACTTCGTCCAGCAGGCCACCGGCTCCCAGGCCGACCGCTTCCGGCACGACATGGCGCGGCTGCACCTGGGATACCTCGCGGAGGCGGCCTGGGCCCAGACGGACCACACGCCCGAGGTGTGGGAGTACCTGGCGATGCGGCAGTTCAACAACTTCCGGCCCTGCCCCGGCATCACCGACGCCGTCGGCGGCTACGAACTGCCGACGGACCTGCATGCTCAGCCCGCCATGCAGAGGGTCCTCGCGCTCGCCGGGAACGCCAGCACCATCGTCAACGACCTGTACTCGTACACCAAGGAACTCGCCAGTCCCGGACGGCACTTGAACCTGCCCGTGGTGATCGCCGATCGGGAGGGCATCTCCGACCAGGAGGCCTATCTCAAAGCGGTCGAGGTCCACAACGACCTCATGCGCGACTTCGAGACCGAAGCCGCCGCCCTGGCCGCCTCCTGCCCCGTCCCGAGCCTGATGCGCTTCCTGCGGGGCGTGGCCGTATGGGTCGACGGCAACCACTACTGGCATCAGACCAACACCTACCGATACAGCCTGCCCGATTTCTGGTAAGGACGGAATCACCTGTGACCAGCACTGAGTTCACCACTGTCGACAGCCCCTCCGCGTTCGTCCCCGCCCCGGCGACGCCCTATCAGGGCGACATCGCGCGCTACTGGAACAACGAGGCCAGGCCCGTGAACCTGCGCCTCGGCGACGTCGACGGGCTCTATCACCATCATTACGGCATCGGCGACGTCGACCACGCCGCCCTGGGCGACCCCGACGACAGCGAGCGCGAGAAGAAACTGATCACCGAGCTCCACCGCCTGGAGTCGGCGCAGGCCGAAGTCCTCCTGAACCACATGGGATCCGTCGGGAGTGACGACACGCTCGTGGACGCCGGGTGCGGCCGCGGTGGTTCGATGGTCATGGCGCACCAGCGATTCGGGTGCAAGGTCGAGGGCGTCACCCTGTCGGCCAAGCAGGCCGACTTCGCCAACCAGCGTGCCCAGGAACTCCGTATCCAGGACCACGTCCGGGCCCAGGTGTGCAACATGCTCGACATGCCCTTCGAGACAGGGCAGGCCGCGGGCTCGTGGAACAACGAGTCGACCATGTACGTCGACCTGCACGACCTCTTCGGTGAGCACTCCCGGATCCTGGAGGTCGGCGGCCGCTATGTGACCATCACCGGCTGCTGGAACCCGCGGTACGGCCAGCCCTCGAAGTGGGTCTCCCAGATCAACGCGCACTTCGAGTGCAACATCCACTCCCGCCGGGAGTACCTGCGCGCCATGGCCGACAACCGTCTCGTACCGCAGGCCGTCGTCGACCTGACGCCCGCGACCCTGCCCTACTGGGAGCTGCGGGCCACGTCGTCCCTGGTCACCGGCATCGAAGAGGCGTTCATCAACTCCTACAAGGACGGCTCCTTCCAGTACGTCCTGATCGCGGCCGACCGCGTCTGACCGACCGCGGACCACCGGCCGGCGTTCACTGACCGGAGGGGCCGGGCCCGTCACCCGGCCCCTCCGGCGCGCCCCGACGTGTACTGTCGCGTGCCGCTCCCGCTGCCCTACAGTGCGTGACGCCTCCACCCGCCCGTGCCGACGTACAGCCGTCGAACAGGAGCAGTCCCGTGGCCACCCACGCCCGCGCCGGTTCCGTCCCTTCGCCTCCCGGGCGCCAGGTTCCCGAGCTGGATCCCGCCCTCGTCGAACAGTGGCAGGCCGGGGGAGGGGAACTCATCGACCTCTTCGCCGAGGCGCGCGAACGGCTCGGCGGTGTCGCCGCGTTCCGGCTCGGGCCGCGCCCGACCGTCCTGATCACCGCCCCCGAAGCCGTGCAGCACGTGCTCGCGCTCAATCCCGGCCGGTACGTCAAGCGTTCACACCGCGCGCGACTGCTGATCGGCGACGGAGTGCTCGCCGCGACGGGGGAGGCGTGGCAGCGCCAACGGCGTTTGCTGCAGTCCCAGTTCACAGGCCCGGGCATGCGGCGCTACGAGCAGCGGATCGCCGAGGCCGCCCGGACAACGGCGGAGCGCTGGGCCGGGTACGCCCGCACCGGGCAGGTCTTCGACGTCGGCGACGAGATGCGCCGTTTCGCCCTGGACACCATCTGGCGCTCCCTGACCGGACATCCCCTCGACCCCGAGGCCGAGCGTGAACTGGCCGCCGTGCCCGCCGTGGTGGCCGCACTGCCCAGCCTGCCCGCCGACGGCATCGCGGCCCAAGGGGCGGTCGCCGATGAGCTGGCCAGAATCGACGCGGTGGCGAGCCACGCCATCGCCGCCGCGCGCGACGCCGAGGCCGGACCCGACGGTCCCGGCCTGCTGCACGTCCTGCTCGAGGCGGCCGAAACGCGTCCCGAGTACACGGACCGGCTGATCCGCGACGAGCTCGTCACCCTCCTTGTCGCCGGGCACGAGACCACCGCCACGACCCTGACCTGGCTCTACCTCCTGTTGGACCGCAACCCGGAGGCGCGGGAGCAGGCTCTCGCCGCCGGAGCCGAAGGCGGGCCCCAGCGGCGGCAGGCTCTCCAAGCGCTCGTCCACGAAACGCTGCGGTTCTACCCGTCCGCCTGGATGCTGCCGCGCAGCGCAGCGCAGGACGACACCCTCGCCGGGTACGAGATCGAGGCGGGCACCGACGTACTGGTCTGCCCCTACCTCACGCACCGGGACCCTGAACTCTGGGAAGACCCGGGACGATTCGATCCGGAGCGCTTCACGACCCCCGGGCGGCGCCCCACTCACCCGGGAAGCTACTTCCCGTTCGGCGTCGGCCCCAGGGCCTGCCTGGGCCTGCAGTTCGCCCTCCGGGAGTCGACCGTCCTCCTCGAGCACCTGCTGTCCGCCCACGTCCCGCACTTCCACTCCACCCCGACCAAGGCCGCGTACAGCATCACGGTGCGCCCCGACGGCCCGACGCCCGCGGTGTTGGGCGACTAGGGCCTGCCCACAAGCGCACGGCAGGACGACGCGCGCCCAGCCTCATTTCTGAGCCCTCTCCAGTTCGTCATGGTGGTGGCGCAGCCGGATGCTGACCGTTCCCGCCGTGAACAGCACGCTGCCTATCGCTGTCAGAGGGAGGGAAACCACCAAGGCCGCCAGTGGTTGGGGCCAGTTCCGGTCCGACGCGCACTGCGCTGCCTCGTTGTACGCGGCATTGGAATTCTCGAAGTAGAGGTCCCGGGGTTCGGAGTTGACCGGGGCTGGGCAGTCGATTTTGTTGTACGTGGACTCGTACGACGTGAACAACTGCCACGCGGCATAGAGCCAGAGCAGCAAGGCGCAGCCAAGGAGCCCGATTCCCCAGCTCTGCAGTCGGCCGGCCCGCGTCCGGAAGTTCTGTTCGACCGCCAATGGGTGCACGTGCGTCTCCTCGTAATCGACCTTGAGTCTTGAGTGGTCCGGGAGACTGTAGCGGCGGCCATGAGATGAAGCCCATCAAAAAGCCCCGGTCTCGTGAGAGACCGGGGCTTGTCGCGAGCGCTGGGCAGGCCTTGCACCTGCATTTCCCCGCAGGAAGCGGGGCGTCTTTCCTTGGACGACCAACGCCGGGCCCGCTGCCAGGAGTTCCTGGCTGCAGGCGCAAGATCAACTATAGCGCACGAGCCGGGGTTGCCGCACGCCGCGGCGAGTTGTGTCAGAGGAACGACCGGTCACTGCACCCCGTGCGGCCGGAACTGGACGCTGATGCGCCCTCCGGAGACCCGGGTCGACTTGGGGATGGCGTGCTCCCAGGTGCGCTGGCAGGAGCCGCCCATCACGATCAGGTCGCCGTGCCCGAGCGGGCGTCGGACGGTCTCGCCGCCGTGGCGAGGGCGCAGCAGCAGGTCGCGGGGTGCTCCCACGGAGAGGATGGCGACCATCGTGTCCTCGCGGGCTCCCCGGCCGATGCGGTCGCCGTGCCAGGCCACGCTGTCGCGCCCGTCGCGGTAGTGACACAGGCCGGCCGTTGTGAACGCCTCGCCGAGCTCGGCGGCGTAGTGCGCGGAGAGTGCCTGCCGGGCCTCGTCGAGAACGGCGTGGGGGAGTGGTTCGCCGGCGCGGTAGAAGGCGAGCAGGCGTGGCACGTCCACGACCCGCTCGTACATCTGCCGTCGTTCGGCCTTCCACGGGACGTCCGTGGTGAGCCGCTCGAACAGGACGTCGGCGCCACTGAGCCAGCCCGGCAGGAGGTCTATCCAGGCCCCGTCGCCGAGGACTGTCCTGCGGATCCCGTCCAGGCTGCCCAGGCGTACGTCGTCGCTCTGATCGAAGAGTGATCCCTGGAGCTGGTGCGTTGCCATACGGCCAGTGTACCCAATGATTCGAACGTGTGAACTAATTCGAATATCGGCCGTACTCGCCCACTCGTCCGCCGTCAGGGCTGGTCAGCGGGACCGCTGCCCGGAGAGCAAGCGGTAGATGAACAGGACGATCACCGAACCGATGATGGCGGCGATCCACGTGGACAGGTGGAAGAAGCCGTTGATCGAGTGGACACCGAAGATCAGCTTGCCCAGCCAGCCGCCGAGCAGCCCGCCCACGATGCCGATCAACATCGTCACCAGGCAGCCTCCCGGGTCCTTGCCGGGAGTGAGGGCCTTGGCGATGGCGCCCGCGATGAGGCCGATCAGGATCCAGGCGATGATGCCCACGAGTGTGTTCCTTTCCCTTGTGTGCGTGTCGGCTCTCGGTCTGCCGTCCGACACCACTGAGGCAAATGTCCATCGCGGGGCCCCTCACTCGGGACCAAAGTCATCGGTCGCGGGCCGAAGGTCACTCCCATGCCAGCCAAATGGGTGAAGGCCGCTCAGGAGCGGCCCTGCGGACGTGGCCAGGCGGAGTGGGTGGAGCGTCGCTCTGTCACCCCGTCACGAAATGCGGCCCACGTCGGCTCACGCTATAGATGTGAAGAGAGCGTTGCAGGCTCTCCATGAATTCGGGGTCGTGGGCATGTCAGTGAGGGGCAGGCGAGTAAAGAAGCTGCGAGGAGGACGCTGCCCATGCTAGTTGTCGCTCTTTTGCTCTTGCCGGCCATGGGGCTCCTGATGATCGCCATGGACCGCATCGAGGATCTGATGAACGGGGAAGCGTCGCCGAGACACGGCCGACGGGTACGTCACCTTCGCCTCATCCATGGAGGAGAGCGCCCGGCACAGCACCGGACGTCCGCCGCCTCCGAACCGCGCAGAGACGCGGCCTGACGCACGAGAAGACGGCGCAGGGGGGGGGGGGGGGGGGGGGGGGGGGGGGGGGGGGGGGGGGGGGGGGGGGGGGGGGGGGGGGGGGGGGGGGGCGGAGGGGGCGGGT
>NZ_JBVIHP010000011.1:0-266346 GCF_055570235.1 Streptomyces sp. NPDC031274
CTTCCCTTCGGTGTTTCATTTTGTTCTTGCTGTTCTTGCGTTTCCGACTCTATCAGACTCTTTCGTGTCCGATTTTCCTCGGTGCCTTTCAGGTTCCCGCTCCAGCCTTTCGGCTTTCGCGTTTCCCTTTCCGGCGAGTCCGACTCTATCAGATCCTTTCGGGCCTGATTCCCAGTCAGCGGGGCTTGTCTTCCCGGCTGTTGGGCCGTTCCGACGAGTGAGACTTTAGCGGAATCCTGGCTCCCGATCCAAATCGGGGCGTCCTTTCGAACGCGGATTCCTCATTTCGCAAAAGCGCATGAAAACGAGCAGACGACGGGACATCGAAGATGACACGGCATCGATCGCTTGAATGGTTCTGTTCTTGCGGAATGGCTGCCCGGGGACCGACCAAGGGTCGACGCTCACGTCGGGCAACTCGGAGAACACTACGTACGCGGTCTTGGCGTGTCAACCCTGGTCCGTGCCGCCCTCCGCTCGCTACTGTAGGAGGCGTGACAACGCATGCGCACACCCAGCTGTGGTGGGCCGCCTGACGGCGGCCGTACACACGCATGTACTCAACGGCTGCCGACTCGGCGGCCGTTCTTGTCTCTCCCCCTGGAGGACCCGGAGCCCGGTCGTCGGGCCGGCGGTCCTGACCAGGAGGTGGAGAGATGACGAGGATCTTCAGCGGGATCAAGCCGACGGGGCATCTGACCCTGGGGAACTACCTGGGCGCCGTGCGCCAGTGGGCAGAGGTCGATCAGCACCGCGCCGAGTCGCTGTTCAGCATCGTCGATCTGCACGCCCTGACCGTGGACCACGATCCCGGTCGGGTGCGCAGGCTCAGTAGGCAGGCGGCGACGCTGTTGCTTGCGGCGGGGATCGATCCCGGGCGGGCCACCGTGTTCGTACAAAGTCATGTGGACGAGCACGCCCGGCTCTCGTATCTGCTCGAGTGCGTCGCGACGGACGGCGAGATGCGGCGGATGATCCAGTACAAGGAGAAGTCCGCGCTGGAGCGGGCCCGCGGCGGGAGTGTGCGGCTCTCGCTGCTCACCTATCCCGTGCTGATGGCGGCGGACATCCTGGCGTACGGGGCGGACCAGGTGCCGGTCGGGGACGACCAGGTGCAGCACGTCGAGCTCACCCGGGATCTGGCCGTGCGGTTCAACCAGCGGTACGGCCATACGTTCGTCGTACCGAAGGCCACGTATCCCAAGGTGGCGGCCAGGGTCATGGATCTGCAGGACCCGACGTCGAAGATGGGGAAGTCCGGCGACGCGGGGGCCGGGATCGTCTATCTGCTCGATGAGCCCGACGTCGTACGGAAGAAGATCCTGCGCGCTGTCACGGACAGCGGGAGCGAGGTCGAGTACGACCGGGAGGCCAAGCCGGGGGTCTCGAATCTCCTGGAGATCCTGGCGTCCTGTGAGGGCGGGAGTCCCGAGGGCCTGAGCAGTGTGTACGAGACGTACGGAGCCTTGAAGAAGGACACCGCCGACGCCGTGGTGGAGGTGCTGAGGCCCTTGCAGGAGAAGCACAAGGAGCTGGTTGCCGATCCCGCGTATCTGGACGAGGTGTTGCGGCAGGGAGCCGAGCGGGCCAGGGGGATGGCCAGGCCGACCGTGGACACCGCCTATCGCGCGATCGGCCTGCTGCCGCCGGTGAGCGAGGCGCCATAGGAGCGGCGGCGGTGTGGAGGGGGCGCGGACACTGCGCGCCCCCTGCCCGGACGTCAGCTGTTGTTGCCGGAGGCCAGTTCGCGGCTGCGGTCGCGGGCGGCTTCGAGGGCGGCGATGAGGGCTGCTCGTACGCCGTGGTTCTCGAGCTCGCGGATGGCGTTGATGGTGGTCCCGGCCGGGGACGTGACGTTCTCGCGGAGCTTGACCGGGTGCTCGCCGCTGTCGCGGAGCATCACGGCGGCGCCGATCGCGGCCTGGACGATGAGGTCGTGGGCCTTGTCGCGGGGCAGGCCGAGGAGGATGCCCGCGTCGGTCATGGCCTCGACCAGGTAGTAGAAGTACGCCGGTCCCGAGCCGGAGAGGGCCGTGCAGGCGTCCTGCTGGGTCTCGGGGACGCGCAGGGTCTTGCCGACGGCGCCGAAGATCTCCTCGGCGTGGGCGAGGTGGGCCGCGGTGGCGTGGCTGCCTGCGGAGATCACGGACATGCCCTCGTCCACGAGGACCGGGGTGTTGGGCATGACGCGGACGACGGGGGTGCCGTCGGCGAGGCGCTCTTCGATGAAGGAGGTGGTGATACCGGCGGCGGCGCTGATGACCAGGCGGTCGGGGGTGATGTGCGGGGCGAGTTCGTCGAGGAGGCTGCCCATGTCCTGCGGCTTGACGGCGAGGATGAGGGTGCCGGCCTTCTTGGCGGCGTCGGCGTTGCTGACAGGGTCGACGCCGTAGCGGGTGCGCAGCTCCGCCGCGCGCTCGGAGCGGCGGGTGGTGACCACGAGGTCGGCGGGGGCCCAGCCGGCCCGGATCATTCCGCTGAGGAGGGCTTCGCCGATCTTGCCGGTGCCGAGGACTGCGACGGGCTGGGGCATGTGTGGGTCACCCTCCAGGTGCGGGGCTAGCGAGTCAGCGCTTCAGCTGGGTGCGCTTCAGCTGGGTGGGGTCATCCTCGCATTGGTGGGTCAGGCCGTGCGGCGGCGGAGGGTGGCGGCGCCGAGCGCGAGTACGAGTACGGCGCAGCCCGCGACGATGACGGCGTCGCGTACGAAGGCGCCGGTGACGGAGGGGTGGCGCAGGACTTCGTTCATGCCGTCCACGGCGTACGACATGGGCAGGACGTTCGAGATCGCTTCGAGGGCGGGCGCCATCTTGTCGCGCGGGGTGAACAGACCGCAGAGGAGCAGCTGGGGGAAGATCACGGCCGGCATGAACTGGACGGCCTGGAACTCGGAGGCCGCGAAGGCGGAGACGAAGAGGCCGAGGGCCGTGCCGAGCAGGGCGTCGAGGAGCGCGACCAGGAGCAGCAGCCAGGCGGATCCTGTGACGTCGAGGCCCAGGGCCCACAGGGCGAGGCCGGTGGCGAGGATCGACTGGATGACGGCGAGGAATCCGAAGGCGAGGGCGTAGCCCGCGATGAGGTCGCCTTTGCCCAGGGGCATCGCGAGGAGGCGTTCGAGGGTGCCGGAGGTGCGTTCGCGGAGGGTGGCGATGGAGGTCACCAGGAACATCGTGATGAGCGGGAAGATGCCGAGGAGCGAGGCGCCGATGGAGTCGAAGGTCGCCGGGCTGCCGTCGAACACGTAGCGCAGGAGCAGCAGCATCACGCAGGGGACGAGCAGCATCAGCGCGATGGAGCGGGGGTCGTGGCGGAGCTGCCGCAGGACACGGGCCGCGGTGGCCAGGGTGCGGTGGGTGTTCATCGGGGGCTCCTGGTGGGGGTGGTCGTGCCTTTGGTGTCTGTGGTGGGGGTGGTGTCGGCGCTCTTGGCTGCGGCGGTGGCCTCGTCCACCAGGTGGAGGAAGGCCGCTTCGACGGTCTCGGAGGCTGTACGGGTGCGCAGAGCCTCCGGGGTGTCGTCGGCGAGGAGCTCGCCTTCGCGCATGAGGAGGAGGCGGTGGCAGCGCTCGGCCTCGTCCATGACGTGCGAGGAGACGAGGATCGTGGTGCCCCGGTCGGCGGCGATGGAGTGGAAGAGGTTCCACAGGTCGCGGCGGAGTACGGGGTCGAGGCCGACGGTGGGTTCGTCGAGCACGAGGAGTTCCGGGGCGCCGAGGAGGGCCACCGCCAGGGAGACGCGGCTGCGCTGGCCTCCGGAGAGGTTGCCCGCGAGTGCGTCGGTGTGGGACGTCAGGTCGACGTCGTCGATGACCCGGGTGACGTGCTCGTGGCGGCGGTGGGCGGCGGGGCCTCGGCCGGGGTCCAGGACGGCGGCGAAGTAGTCGAGGTTCTGGCGCACGGTGAGGTCGTCGTAGACGGAGGGGTCCTGGGTGACGTAGCCGATGCGGGAGCGGAGGCCGGGGGCGCCTGCCGGTTGGTCGAGGACGTTCAGGGTGCCGGTGACCTTGGCCTGGGTGCCGACCGTCGCGCGCATGAGCGTGGATTTGCCGCAGCCTGAAGGGCCCAGGAGGCCGGTGATCTGGCCCTTCGGGACGGTGAAGTCCAGGGCGCGGAGGACTGTGCGGGGGCCTCGAACGACGGTCAGGCCCCTCGCCTCGATGGCAGGAGGTTCGTCGATATTCACCATGTGATGATTATTGCGCGCCGGGTCGCGGGGACGTCAAGGGTGGGCGGGTGTTTTCGGGGGACGGGGGCGCGACGGCTGGTGGGCGGCGGGTGGCCGTCGGGCGGCGGGTGGCGGGCAGCGGCGGGTGGCGGGCAGCGCGAGCGTCCGGACACGGGCGTCGGTGAGGGGGTGGCCCGCCAGGTTCTCGGCGGCGTCGAAGAGGGCGGGCGGACAGGAGGGGCAGTGGGCCGCGTGCTGGGCGGCTGCCGTGTTGAAGGAGTGCGCGCGGCGCGAAGGGGCTGCGGGCATGCGGTTCAGTCTCGGCCCGTGGCCCCGGGGCGCGTCACTCCTTTACTCCGTCCCGCTCCCCACTCCGTTTAGGCCTTCTTCTTCTTGCGGGACGGGTTGCCCGTGCGGCGTGACGTGCGCTTGGCGTACTGCTCGCGGGCCGTCTCGTACTCCTCGCGGTGGAGCCGTTCGCCGGGGGCCTCGGTGAGGGAGCGGAAGAAGTAGGCGAGGAGGACGCCGACGAAGCCGATCGTCATGAGGCCGCGCATCGACGACTGGGACGCGGGGTCGTGGCGGCGGGTGAAGCCCTCCCAGGTGCGGCGGAAGGCGATCGCGCTACAGATCGAGAACATGATGAGGACCAGGAAGTTCACGAACGTCCCCACGTCCGCGATCGCCATGCCCTCGTACGCGAAACGCAGCACGAAGCAGGCTGCCGCGGCGGCGACCAGCGATCCTGCCGCGACACCCGCGCGGCGTGCGCCGTAGCCGTTGTCGTGGCCGACCCAGGTCGTGCCGAAGAAGCGGATGGGCTCGGGCTGCGGACCTGGGGCCGTCGCCGCCGTCGCCGCCGTCGCCGCCGTCGCCGTCGCCGCCGTGCGGTCAGGGGTGCTGGAATCTGCGCTCACCCGTCGAGTATCGCCCGGGGCGGCCTCAATACGGGTGCGGGGCGGGTGCGGGGCGGCGTGAGTACGCGGCGGAGTGGGGGCGTGGCGGTCTGTGGGCGGGCTCGCCCTATTCGTCCCCCGCCTTGCCCCGCACTACCACTCGGCGGCTAGTTTGTGAGGCAGGACAAATACACGGACCCATGCGGGAACTGGTGCACGGGAGGACGGGGAGGTCGGGACGAGTGTCGCTCCGCGGAGGTGACCCAGCTGAGATCGGCGGCTACCCGCTTGAGGCACGGCTCGGCTCGGGCGGCATGGGCACGGTCTTTCTGGCGCGTACGGCATCGGGGCGCCCGGTCGCGATCAAGCTGATCCACCAGCAGTTCGCCGGGGACGAAGAGTTCCGCATCCGTTTCCGGCAGGAGGTGGCGGCGGCGCGGCGGGTGAGCGGCGCGTTCACCGCGGCCGTGGTCGACGCCGACCCGGAGGCCGAGTACCCGTGGATGGCGACGGCCTATATAGAGGGGCACACGCTCGCTCAGCGCATCGCCGAGATGGGACCGCTGACCGGCACCGACCTGCGCACGCTCGCCATCGGTCTGACGGAGGCGCTGCGCGACATCCATCGCGTGGGCGTCGTGCACCGTGACCTGAAGCCCTCGAACGTCGTGCTCTCCCCCGAGGGCCCGCGCGTCATCGACTTCGGCATCTCGCGCGCCGCGGACCAGCAGACGCTCACGATGACGGGCCGGGTCATAGGTACGCCGCCGTTCATGTCGCCGGAGCAGTTGCAGGCGCCGCGTGGGGTCGGGCCGCGGTCCGACGTCTTCTCGCTGGGTACGTTGCTGGTGTACGCGGCGACGGGGCAGGGGCCGTTCGACGCGGACAGCCCGTACATGACGGCGTATCAAGTGGTGCACGAGCCACCGGAGTTGGCTGCCGTCCCGGCCGCTCTGCGCGCGGTGGTCGAGCCGTGCCTCGACAAGGACCCGGACGCGCGCCCGTCGGCGGACCAGCTGCTCGAGCGGCTGCGGGATCTGCCTGTCGAGCTGGGGGACGCGGCGCCGGGCAATCTCACGCGGGACACTAATACGCAGCATCACCGGTCATCGGGGGTTGGGGGCGGGGTCGGGACTGGGGTCGGGACCGGGGTCGGAACCGGAACCGGGACCAGCGCCGGGATCAGCACCGAGGGCGGTTCAGGTGCGCACGAAGGCACCCTCGTCGGCCGTGGATCGCGCCGCCGTTGGCGCCCCGTGCTCGCCGCGGCCGTCGCCGTGGCCGCGCTCGGGGGCGGGATCGCCGCGCTCCAGCTCGGCTCGTCCGGCGCCTCGTCCGGTGACGGCGACGGTGACGGCAGCGACAAGGAACGCACGGTCGCCGCGGCCGAAGCGCCCCTGCCCGACGGCTTCCGGCCGTGGCGCGCGACCGTGCCCAACGACCTCGACATCCCGGACGAGGTGCGCTGCGTACCGCGCAAGGACGCCTTGTTCTGCGGGGGCGGCGGGGTCGTCGCGACCCGGCTTCGGATCTCCGACGGCAAGGAGGTCTGGAAGGTGAAGAGCCCCGGCGTGCCCACGCAGGGCATGCACATCGTGGGCGCCACGAACGACACCGTCCTCGGCTACCGCCTCCCGGCGGAGGGTTCGGGGCAGCCGCAGAAGCTGGTGGCCCTGGACGCCGACACCAGCAAGGAACTGTGGTCCCGGCCGATCAGCGGCCAGTCGACGGCCGTCGCCGGGCGGACGAACGACGCGGTCCTGTCCGGCTCGACCGTCCTGTCCGTCGACACGGGCCGCACAAGGGTCGAGGCCAGGGACGCGCACACCGGGCGCATGCTCTGGTCGACGCCGTTCCCCGCGGGCTCGGAGTGCACGCCGGTCGCGGCCGGTCAGCGGATGTACGCGATGTGCGCGCCGGCCGCCGAAGTCGCGAACGTCGACGTGCGCCACCCCGTCTTCCACACCGTCGACCTCAAGTCGGGGACGTTCGGCAAGGGCATCGCGGTCCAGGGCCCCGTACACCCGGCCGGGGTGAGCCAGGGCAAGCTCGTGCTCCTTCACCAGCGGCGGAACGGGCCCGAGTTCCTCGGGTACGACAAGGTGCTGCGGGTCGACCCGGGCAGCGGTCGCGTCGCGTCCCGGCCGCTGAAGAAGACGTACGACGCGACGCCCGGCATCGCAGACGGCACCGTCTACTTCGCCGAGCAGACGGGGCGGATCAGCGCGGTGGATCCCGCGACCGGACGCCAGAAGTGGACCCGGCAGACGAGTGTGGAAGGGGCTTCGGGGCCGGTGCCCGCCGCGCATGCCGGATCCGGGGGCGGCTCCCTCTACTTCAGCTCCGCCAGCGGGCGGGTCGTCGCCCTCTCCACGCGGAGCGGCAAGCCGCTCTGGAGCACGGGGCCGCGGGCGGACGGGCTCACCGGTGGCACGAGCGCGAGTCCGCGGGTCGCGGTTTCGGGGCGTGTGGTGGTTGTGGCGGCGGCCGAGAACACGGTCTTCACCTTCGACGCGACGAAGCCGCCGAAGTCCGAGTGAACTTCGGCGGCCCGCGCGCTGCTGTGCCTGTGGCCCTGGCTTTGGCCGTGGCTTTGGCCGTGGCCGTGGCTTTGGCCGTGGCTCAGCAGCGGGGTGCCACGTAGCCGCTGCTGCCCGTGCGGATGTACGTGTCGGAGACGTAGCGGCCGCTGCCGACGCGGTCCCAGAGCTTCGATGTGCCGGTCGGGCCCGTGACCTTCTCGCCCGGCTTCTGGCAGAGGATCGTCACTCGGGTTCCTGCCGAGAGGCGGCCGACCTTGCCGTACGACGTGCCCGGGCCCGAGCGGACGTTGACGTCCGCGACGATCGCGTACGTCCTCGCCGCCGCGGCTTCGATCTCCTCCGCGGACTCCGGTGCTATGACGTTCTCGCTCATGCTTCTCTCCCCCGTGAAGCGGCGGCTCGGGGCCGCCTTGGCGCGTTCGCTCACAGGGGTGGACGCGTGGGTGTGCCGGGGCGGTTGCGGGGTGCGGGGACGGTTGCCGGGGGGGCGGGACGGTTGCGGGAGGGGGCGGGGCTGAGGAGTTTCCTCCCCCAACCCCGCCCCTTCCCGAAAACCCGCTCGGCGCGGGGGCCTTGCGCACCGTCATCACCGGCTCCGCCGAGTTCGTCCTCAAACGCCGGACGGGCTGAATGAACCCGGCGGGCGCCAGAGGCGGGCGCTAGCCCAGCTTCGAGACGTCCCGCACCGCGCCGCGGTCCGCGCTCGTGGCCATGGCCGCGTAGGCCCGCAGGGCCGCCGAGACCTTGCGCTCGCGGGACTTGGGGGCGTAGACGCCGCCCAGGGCCTCGCGGCGGCGGGTCAGTTCGGCGTCGTCGACGAGGAGTTCGATGCCGCGGTTGGGGATGTCGATGCGGATGCGGTCGCCGTCCTCGACCAGGGCGATCGCGCCGCCGGACGCCGCCTCGGGCGACGCGTGGCCGATCGACAGGCCCGACGTGCCGCCGGAGAAGCGGCCGTCCGTGACCAGGGCGCAGGCCTTGCCGAGGCCGCGGCCCTTCAGGAAGGACGTGGGGTAGAGCATTTCCTGCATGCCGGGGCCGCCCTTGGGGCCCTCGTAGCGGATGACGACCACGTCGCCTTCCTTGATCTGCTTCTTGAGGATCTTGTCGACCGCTTCTTCCTGCGACTCGCAGACCACGGCCGGTCCCTCGAACGTCCAGATCGACTCGTCGACGCCCGCCGTCTTCACGACGCAGCCGTCCTCCGCGAGGTTGCCCTTGAGGACCGCGAGGCCGCCGTCCTCCGAGTACGCGTGGGCCGCGTCCCTGATGCAGCCGCCCGCGGCGTCCGTGTCCAGGGTCGCCCAGCGCTTCGACTGGGAGAAGGCCGTCGCCGAACGCTCGCAGCCCGGGGCCGCGTGCCACAGTTCGACCGCCTCGGCGGACGGAGAACCGCCGCGCACGTCCCAGGTCTCCAGCCAGTCCTTGATGGACGCGGAGTGGACCGTGTGCACGTCCTCGTTGAGGAGGCCGCCGCGGTACAGCTCGCCCAGGATCGCGGGGATGCCGCCGGCGCGGTGCACGTCCTCCATGTAGTACGTGCCGCCGGGCGCCACGTTCGGGGCGACCTTGGCCAGGCAGGGGACGCGGCGCGAGACGGCGTCCATGTCGGCCAGGCTGTAATCGAGTTCCGCTTCCTGCGCTGCGGCGAGCAGGTGCAGGATCGTGTTCGTGGAGCCGCCCATGGAGATGTCGAGCGCCATGGCGTTGTCGAAGGCGGCACGGGTGGCGATGTTGCGCGGCAGGACCGACTCGTCGTCGCCGTCGTAGTAACGCTTGGCGATCTCGACGACCGTTTCGCCCGCCTTCTCGTACAGCGCCTTGCGGGCGGTGTGCGTGGCGAGCACCGAGCCGTTGCCGGGGAGGGAGAGGCCGATGGCCTCGGTCAGGCAGTTCATGGAGTTGGCCGTGAACATGCCGGAGCAGCTGCCGCAGGTCGGACAGGCGTTCTCCTCGATGCGGAGGATGTCCTCGTCCGAGACGTTCTCGTCGACCGCGTCGCTGATCGCGTTCACCAGGTCGAGTTTCCGGACCGTGCCGTCCACCAGCGTGGCCTTGCCGGCCTCCATCGGGCCGCCCGAGACGAAGACCGTCGGGATGTTGAGGCGCAGGGCCGCGTTCAGCATGCCGGGGGTGATCTTGTCGCAGTTGGAGATGCAGATCAGGGCGTCGGCGCAGTGCGCCTCCACCATGTACTCCACGGAGTCCGCGATCAGGTCGCGCGAGGGCAGCGAGTACAGCATGCCGCCGTGGCCCATCGCGATGCCGTCGTCCACGGCGATCGTGTTGAACTCGCGCGGGATGGCGCCCGCCGCGACGATCGCCTCGGAGACGATCCGGCCGACCGGCTGCAGGTGGGTGTGGCCCGGCACGAACTCCGTGAAGGAGTTGGCGACGGCGATGATCGGCTTACGCCCGATGTCCGCGCCGGGTACACCGGAGGCACGCATAAGGGCGCGTGCGCCCGCCATGTTGCGGCCGTGGGTGACTGTGCGGGACCTGAGCTCGGGCATCGTCGCTCGCTCCTTCTGAGATCTCAGAGACATAGGAATCGACTGTTTTCGAGGGTACGCCGACGCTCCACGATCTGGACAGCCCGTCCGAATAGCGGGATAGCCGTCTCGGTGAGCGGCCGACGAAAAGAGGTGGGCGGCCGACGAAAGGCGGTGGGCGGCGTGGTCAGGGCCCGGTCAGATGCCCCTGCACCACCGGCGCGATCCGCGCGATGATCGCCTCCGGGTCCGCGGAAGCCAGCGGCTCCACCTGGATCACGTACCTCAGTATCGCCGTACCCACCAGCTGCGCGGCCGCCAGTTCCGCCCGCAGCTCGGCGTCCGGCTGATCGATCCTGCGCGCCACCCTGCTGAGCAGCTGCGCCGCGATGAGGCGGCGGAAGACGGCCGCCGCCGTGTCGTTGTTCACCGCCGAGCGCACGATCGCGAGCAGCGGTACACGGGTCGCGGGGTTCTCCCAGACGCCGAAGATGAAACGGGTCAGACGCTCGCCGACGCCTTCGAGCGGGCCCTCGTCGATCGCCGTCGGCGCGTCGAGCGCGGGCGCGAAGGCCACTTCGATCGCCGACTCGAAGACCTGCTCCTTCGTGCCGAAGTAGTGGTGCACGAGCGCCGAGTCCACCCCGGCCGCCTTGGCGATCCGGCGCACGGACGTCTTCTCGTACCCATGGGCGGAGAACTCGGTGCGGGCCGCCTCCAGGATGCGGTCGCGCGTCGCGGGGCCCTCGGCGGACTGCGTACGGGAAGGACGTCCTCGGCGGCGCGGAGCCGCAGCGCCCTGTGCCGCATCAGCATCGCCGTATGAAGCATCGCCGTGTGAAGCGCCGCCCGGTGCCGCCTCCGTCACGACCGGGGCACCTTCACCGCGGACGCCAGGTGCAGCCGCGTATAGGCGAGGGCCTCGGCGAGGTCCGCCTCGCGTTCGGCGCTGGACATCGCGCGCCGCGTGTTGACCTCGATGACGACGTGTCCGTCGAAGCCGCTCGTCGCCAGGCGCTCCAGGAGCTCGGCGCACGGCTGCGTGCCGCGGCCGGGCACCAGGTGCTCGTCCTTGGCCGAGCCCTTGCCGTCGGCGAGGTGGACGTGCCCGAGGCGGTCGCCCATGCGGTCGATCATCTGCATCGCGTCCGTGCGGGCGGTCGCGGTGTGGCTGAGGTCGACCGTGAAGTGGCGGTAGTCGTCCTTGGTGACGTCCCAGTCGGGGGCGTACGCGAGCATCTCGCGGTCGCGGTAACGCCACGGGTACATGTTCTCGACAGCGAAGCGGACGTCCGTCTCGTTCGCCATGCGCCAGACACCGTCGACGAAGGCGTTCGCGTACCCACGCTGCCAGCGGAAGGGCGGATGCACGACGACGGTCGACGCGCCCAGCTTCTCGGCGGCGGTCTGCGCGCGCTGGAGTTTGACCCAGGGGTCCGTGGACCACACGCGCTGCGTGATCAGGAGACACGGCGCGTGGACGGCGAGGATCGGGATCTGGTGGTAGTCGCTGAGTCTGCGCAGGGCCTCGATGTCCTGGCTGACGGGGTCGGTCCACACCATGACCTCGACACCGTCGTAGCCAAGGCGCGCGGCGATCTCGAAGGCCGTCGCCGTCGACTCCGGATAGACCGAGGCGGTCGACAGGGCGACCTTCGCATCCGGGATGCGCACCACTGGTTCTGCCACGAGGGACAGCGTACGGGCCTCACCTGGGCGCCGGGGAGGTGGTCTCCCACACACCCGAGTCCTGTGTGACGTATGTCTACTGGCGGGGGGACGCACGCCTACGCGCCGTCGTCCGTGGTTGTGCCCTACAGCCGCCCTACAGCCGCCCGGCTACCGGCCGACTACTGCCCGACTACCGCCCTATGGCGTCGGAAGATGGTCGAGCCTGCGCAGGATCACGCCCTCGCGCAGCGCCCACGGACAGATCTCAAGGGTCTCGACGCCGAAGAGATCCATCGCGCCCTCGGCGACGAGCGCACCCGCGAGCAGCTGTCCGGCCCGCCCCTCGGAGACTCCGGGCAGTTCGGCACGCTCCACGGTCGTCATCGCGGCCAGTTGCGGGACCCAGTCCTCCAGGGACTTCCGCTTCAGTTCGCGCTGTACGTAGAGGCCGTCGGCGGAGCGTGCGGCGCCCGCGAGCCTGGCCAGCTGCTTGAACGTCTTCGACGTCGCCACGACGTGGTCCGGGGCGCCGAAGCGGCTGAACTCCCCCACCGTGCGGGCGATCTGGGCGCGCGCGTGCCGCCGCAGCGCCTTCACATCGGCGGGGTCCGGCGGGTCCTGGCTCAGCCAGGCGGACGTCAGACGGCCCGCGCCGAGCGGCAGGCTGACCGCGGCGTCCGGTTCCTCGTCGATGCCGTACGCGATCTCCAGGGAGCCGCCGCCGATGTCGATGACCAGGAGCTTGCCCGCCGACCAGCCGAACCAGCGGCGGGCGGCGAGGAAGGTGAGGCGGGCCTCCTCGGCGCCGGTGAGGACCTGCAGATCGACGCCGGTCTCCTCCCTGACCCGGGCGAGGACCTGGTCGGCGTTGCTGGCCTCGCGCACCGCGGAGGTCGCGAACGGCAGCAGGTCCTCCACGCCCTTGTCCTCCGCGGCCTCCATCGCGTCGCGGACGGTGGCGACCAGGAGGTCGACGCCTTCGGGGCCGATCGCCCCGGCGTCGTCGAGGAGTTGGGCGAGGCGCAGGTCCGCCTTGTGCGAGTGCGCGGGCAGCGGGCGCGCGCCGGGGTGGGCGTCCACCACCAGCAGATGCACCGTGTTCGAACCTACGTCGAGGACACCGAGTCTCATATACGGAACGCTACTGCGCGTGCGGCTGTCGCTGGTCCTCGGACCGGGTACCGCGCGCATACCCTGGAGACGTGCCAAAGACGAAAAAGGCGAAGACCGACAAAACGAAGCCGAAGAATAAGTCGGGGAAGCCGGAGAAGCCTGCGAAGGCGGGTAAGCCGGGGAAGGCGCAGCCGGACGAGAAGGGCCTCGACTTCGCCCGCGCCTGGGTGGAGTTCCCTGATCCCGCGGACGACGAGCAGGTCTTCCGCTGCGATCTGACATGGCTGACCTCTCGGTGGAGCTGCATCTTCGGCAGTGGCTGCCAGGGCATCCAGGCGGGGCGCGCGGACGACGGCTGCTGCACGCTGGGCGCGCACTTCTCCGACGAGGACGACGAGAAGCGGGTCGCCGAGTCCGTGGCGCGGCTCACTCCGGACATCTGGCAGCACCACGACATCGGTACGGAGTCCGGGTGGGTGTCGACGGACGACGACGGCGAGCGCCAGACCCGCCCGTACAACGGCTCCTGCATCTTCCAGAACCGCCCCGGTTTCGCCGGGGGCGCGGGGTGCTCGCTGCACATCCTCGCGCTGAAGGAGGGGCGCGAGCCGCTGGAGACGAAGCCGGACGTCTGCTGGCAGTTGCCGGTCCGACGGACGTACGAGTGGATCGACCGGCCCGATGACACGCGCATCCTTCAGGTGTCCATCGGGGAGTACGACCGGCGGGGCTGGGGCCCCGGTGGCCACGATCTGCACTGGTGGTGCACGTCGGCGACGTCGGCGCACGGTGCCGGTGATCCGGTGTACGTCTCCTATCGGCCCGAGCTGACGGAGCTGATGGGCAAGGAGGGGTACGACCGGCTCGCGGAGCTGTGCGAGGAGCGGCTCGCTTCTCAGCTGCCTCTGCTCGCGCCGCATCCGGCGGATCCCTCTCGCTGACGTGCGGATGAGCCCTCTCGCTGGCATCCGGCGGGGCTCTCTCGCTGGCACCCAGCTGAGCCGGGTCTCGCGTGCCGTCGTCACCGGCTCCGCCGAGTTCGTCCTCGAACGCCGGACGGGCTGAGACTCCAGCCCCTCCGGCCTTCGAGGATCGGCGCGGGGGATGAAAGCGGGATGAGAGCGCGGGATGGAACTAGCCCTCGCTCGGGCTCGGGTCGCCGCTGTCGCTGGGCGGGGGCGTCGAGTTTCCCGGGTCCGACGGCGTCGGGGTCGGGTCCGGGGTCGTCGGGGTGGGGTCCGGGGTCGACGGCGTGGGGGTCGGGTCCGGGCTCGACGGGGTCGGCCTGGGTTTGGGTGGGGTCGGGGTCGGCCTGGGGCCGGGGTGTGTCGGGCGGCCCGAACCGTTGCCGTACCCGTCGATCGAGATGATCGCCCCCGAGGGGGCGATGGAGATGCGTGCGCTCCAGTGGCCCGCCGGCTCCCGCGCACGGTCGACGTACACCCGGATCATGGCCGTCTGCCCCGGCGCGAGCGTCCCGGACGACCGGCTCAGGTTGAGCCAGGGCGCCCCCGCGCTCGCCGACCAGTGGACCGGCTCGCCCCCTGACGCGGAGAGCGTGATCAGTGTCGTACCGCCGCTCGACTGTGCCTCGACGGTGAGGCGTCCGGCGCCGGTCCCCGAGCGGGACGGCGGCGATCCGGCGCTGATGACCTCCACGGAGACGTCCGGTGAGTGACTGCCCGCGGTGAAGCGGGGGTCGGGAGGCGTGTCGGCGTTGCCCGCGTTCTCGTAGTCCTCGCGCCTGCGGTCGCCGTTCACCGCGTCGGACCCGGACTCGCTCGCGCTGACCGAGCGGCCGTCCTGGCCCTCACCGGTCAGCGGCGCCCCGCGGTACGCCGCCCAGAGCGCGAGCACCGGCGCGGCCACCACGGTGGCGACGACCGTCGTCGTCACGGCACGCGCGCGCATCCGGTCGCGGCGGGCGGCGTGGTCCTTGGGGTCCATCGGGAATCCGCGCCGGTCGAAGCGCGGACCGCCGCCCCGCGCGCGCGGGACATGCGCCATCGCCACGTGCACGGCGGCCCGCGGGGCCTCGATGACGGGCAGCGCGGCCGGGGACACCGCCGTGCCGGGCCAGGACCCTGATCCGGCGCGCTCGGCGGTGCGGCGGCAGCGCGGGCAGTCGTCCACGTGCCGGACGAGTTCGCGGCGCAGGGCCGTGCCGAGGAGGAGTTGGTTGTCTCCGGTGAGGCGGGCGACGATCGGGCAGGTGCCGGTCTCCACGACGGCGAGTGCGGCCCGGGTGCGCTCCACCTCGCAGGCGGCGGACGCGAGGAGGTCGCGGGTCCTCGCGACATCCATCCCGATGACCGCGGCGACCTCCTGCGGGGAGAGCTGGTGGCGTACGGCCAGCTCCAGGGCCTCGCGCTGCTCGGGGGTCGTGCCCGCGGCCTCGGGCCAGGCGAGCTGGGCGAGTTCACGGCGCCGTTGCCGCTGCGTCTCGTCCGGCTGTGTCGCGGACTCGGTGGAGTCGGTGGAGTCGGTGGAGTCGGTGGAGTCGGTGGGCGCGGCGGTCTCGGGGGACGCGGGGGACGCGGGGGACGTTGCAGACCCGGCGGACCCGGCGGACGCGGTGGGCTCGGCGGACGCGGTGGGCTTCGGGACGCGGGCGGCCGATCCGGAGGCGTGCGCGCCCTGGCGCTTGCGCTTGGCATCGGCGAGAGCACGCAGGCAGACCCAGCGGGCGAGTGCGTACAGCCAGGACTTCAGTTCGGCCTCGCCGACGGGGCCGCGTGAGCCGCGGCGCTCGGCGATGGCGAGCACGTCGCCCAGGGCGGCGGTCGCGGCGTCGTGATCGCAGAGCACGGACAGGCAGTACGTGAACAGGCCGTCCAGACAGGGCTCATAGCGTGTGGGAGGCGCCTGCGGCACCGAGCGGGGCACAACGCGCTGGCGCGCGTCTCGATGCGCCCGGTGTGCGCCGGTTGCTTGCGTGGGGGATTCCGGCCTGCTGCTCATCACCCGTGCGAAGTTAGGCGGATGCTGGCGAGTCCCTCCTCCACCTTGAGCACATTTAATCCTTACGGGTGAATAGATCCCTCATAAGGGGACAGGAACCCGCGATTCCGTGACTCGCGCCGCGAGCCGTTCGGATCGCGTGCGCCACTGCGATCGGTCCCGTGCACCACTGCGACCGGTCCCGTGCACCACTGTGATCGGATCGCGTGCGCCACCGTGATCGGATCGCGTGCGCCACTGTCAGTGGTGCCCGCTACGGTTCAGTTCATGGCTGCTCGTACGAAATCCGGCAAAGACCGGCCGTCCTACCGCTGCACCGAGTGCGGCTGGCAGACGGCCAAGTGGCTCGGCCGCTGCCCCGAGTGCCAGGCCTGGGGCACGGTCGAGGAGTACGGCGCGCCCGCGGTCCGCACCACGGCCCCCGGCCGTGTCACCTCGTCCGCCCTGCCCATCGGCGAGGTCGACGGCCGCCAGGCCACCGCACGCTCCACCGGAGTGCCCGAGTTCGACCGCGTCCTGGGCGGCGGCCTCGTGCCCGGCGCCGTGGCGCTGCTCGCGGGCGAGCCGGGCGTCGGCAAGTCGACGCTGCTCCTGGACGTCGCGGCGAAGTCGGCGAGCGACGAGCACCGCACGCTCTATGTGACGGGCGAGGAGTCGGCGAGCCAGGTCCGGCTGCGCGCCGACCGCATCAAGGCCATCGACGACCATCTCTATCTGGCGGCGGAGACCGATCTCGCCGCCGTTCTGGGGCACTTGGACGCGGTCAAGCCGTCCCTCCTGATCCTCGACTCGGTCCAGACGATCGCGTCGCCGGAGATCGACGGGGCGCCGGGCGGCATGGCCCAGGTCCGCGAGGTGGCGGGCGCGCTGATCCGCGCCTCCAAGGAGCGCGGCATGTCCACGCTCCTGGTCGGCCACGTCACCAAGGACGGCGCGATCGCGGGCCCCCGCCTCCTGGAGCATCTCGTGGACGTCGTCCTGTCCTTCGAGGGCGACCGGCACGCGCGCCTGCGCCTCGTCCGGGGCGTCAAGAACCGGTACGGGACGACGGACGAGGTCGGCTGCTTCGAACTGCACGACGAGGGCATCACCGGCCTCGCCGACCCCAGCGGCCTCTTCCTCACCCGGCGTACGGAGGCCGTCCCCGGCACCTGTCTGACGGTCACGCTCGAAGGCCGCCGCCCCCTGGTCGCCGAGGTCCAGGCCCTCACCGTCGAGTCCCAGATCCCCTCCCCCCGCCGCACCACGTCCGGCCTTGAGACCTCCCGCGTCTCGATGATGCTGGCCGTCCTGGAGCAGCGCGGCCGCATCACCGCCCTCGGCAAGCGCGACATCTACAGCGCGACGGTGGGCGGAGTGAAGCTCTCCGAGCCGGCCGCCGACCTCGCGATCGCCCTCGCCCTGGCCAGCGCGGCGAGTGACACCCCGCTGCCGAAGAATCTCGTCGCGATCGGCGAAGTGGGCCTGGCGGGCGAGGTCAGACGGGTCACGGGGGTCCAGCGCAGACTGTCCGAGGCGCACCGCCTGGGCTTCACCCACGCCCTCGTTCCGGCCGATCCGGGCAAGGTTCCGCCCGGTATGAAGGTCATCGAAGTCGCCGACATGGGGGACGCGCTGCGTGTTCTTCCGACGTCGCGTCGCCGAGAGGCCCCACGGAAGGACGAAGAGCGCCGGTAGACTTTGCCCTGGTCTCGCCCAACCGTACGAAGCAGTCGTGTGGACCGGGGCTAGGACAACCCGCGACCCGAGGAGTGCAGTGGCAGCCAACGACCGGGCGTCAGCTCCCGGCAAGTCCGGTGGAAGCTCCGGCGCCGAAGGGCTGATGCGTGCCTCCCTGAGCGCGGTCGCGCCCGGCACAGGCCTGCGCGACGGACTCGAGCGCATCCTCCGCGGCAATACCGGAGGGCTCATCGTCCTCGGCTGGGACAAGACCGTCGAATCCATGTGTACGGGCGGCTTCATCCTGGACGTCGAGTTCACGGCGACCCGGCTGCGCGAGCTCTGCAAGCTCGACGGCGGAATCGTCGTCGACAAGGACATCACCAAGATCCTGCGGGCGGGCGTGCAGCTCGTCCCCGACCCGAACATCCCCACCGAGGAGACGGGCACCCGGCACCGCACCGCGGACCGCGTGTCCAAGCAGGTGGGCTTCCCCATCGTCTCCGTCTCCCAGTCCATGCGCCTCATCGCGCTCTACGTGGACGGTCAGCGCAAGGTCCTCGAGGACTCGGCGGCGATCCTGTCCCGCGCGAACCAGGCCCTCGCGACCCTGGAGCGCTACAAGCTGCGCCTCGACGAGGTGGCGGGCACGCTGTCCGCCCTGGAGATCGAGGACCTGGTGACGGTCCGCGACGTCACCGCGGTCGCCCAGCGCCTGGAGATGGTGCGCCGCATCGCCACGGAGATCGCCGAGTACGTGGTGGAGCTGGGCACCGACGGCCGTCTCCTCGCCCTCCAGCTGGACGAGTTGATCGCGGGCGTCGAGCCCGAGCGCGAGCTGGTCGTCCGGGACTATGTCCCCGAGCCGACCGCGAAGCGCTCCCGCACGGTCGAGGAGGCGCTCTTCGAGCTGGACGCGCTCTCGCACGCGGAGCTCCTTGAACTGCCCACCGTGGCACGGGCGTTGGGTTACACCGGCTCTCCGGAGGCACTGGACTCCGCGGTCTCCCCGCGGGGCTTCCGCCTCCTGGCCAAGGTGCCGCGCCTTCCCGGCGCGATCATCGACCGGCTCGTGGAGCACTTCGGGGGGCTGCAGAAGCTTCTCGCTGCGAGCGTCGATGACTTGCAGACGGTGGACGGAGTGGGTGAGGCGCGGGCCCGGAGCGTGCGCGAGGGGCTCTCGCGGCTCGCCGAGTCGTCGATTCTGGAGCGGTACGTCTAAGCGGTACGGCTAAGCGCTACGGCTAAGCGCTACGGCTAAAAGGTGCGAGTGGGTGGGTGAGTGGGCGGCGGCTTTCCCGCCCACCACCCGATCGCCCCGCAGTCAGCTCTCTTCGAGTACGAGGACCAGCTCTCCTCGGGTACGAGGATCAGCTCTCTTCGAGTACGAACGAGGCCTGCGCCGATCCAAGGCCGGAAGACTTGGCCTCGACCAGGTACGTTCCCGGCGCCGCGCTCCCCGCCGAAGGCGTCGCGCAGTGGGGCTCGCTCCCCCGGCGGTTCCACTCGACGGTGTGCGTGACGCTCCCGTCGCCCGGCACCCGGAGCAGCAGGCTCCCGCCGCCCGCGGGGCAGTCCTCCGAGGACCAGATCACCTTGTCGCTCTCGGCCTGAGTGATCGTCAGGACCGTCTTCTTGCCGCCGAGATCCGCCTTGCAGGCCTTGCCCGCACTGTTCTGGGCGATGAGCTCGAACTTCGGCTTCTGACCGACCTCGTACCTGTTGTGCACGCTCCGCAGCTTCAACTTCACGTCACCGCTGGAGCAGTTGGGCAGGCTCGACCCGGCGGGCAGCTGTCCGCCCGCACCGCCACCGCCCTTGGCGCCGTCGTCCGAGCCGCTGCCGTCTCCGCCGCCGGAGACCCCCGAGCCGCCGGAACCCGCGGAATCACCTGAGCCGCCGCCCGAGCCACCGGAACCGGAGCCGGAGCCGCCGTCGCCCTCGTCGTCCGACTCGTCGCGCCCGCCCGGCTTTTGACTGATGGCGGGCCCGGATTCGGAAGGTCCGGGTGTGATGGACGTGGCGGGATCGGAACCCGACGGGCCGTCGGCGCCGTTCTTCTGGCCCCCACCCCCCAGGGTGAGCGCCCACACGACTAGCAGAGCCATCAGTCCGATCAAGGACAGCAGAACGGCCCTCCGACGCCAGTAGATACTGGAGGGAAGCGGCCCGACCGGATTGCGCATAGATCCCACGGCCCAAACCTTACGAGAGATCCGCGCCGTGTCCTGCCCCACCCGCCGCCCTGAACAACAAAGTTTACGGATCATCATCACGGAACCGGTGATTCCGCTTCCCGTACCCCTGTCTTTCGTCAGGGGCTGTGACGGGTCGATCGCCGGATGTGACGATTCGGACCTACTCCGTACCGTCCGTAATCATGGACACCATGGACGACGATCTCTATCGCGATGTCACCGACTTCGCCCACGACACCCCTACCTGGTTCCAGCATCTCGCCGAGGTGTGGACGGAGCTCGGGCTGCTGCTCTTCGGCGTGCTCTTCATCGTCGCCTGGTGGCGGGCACGGAGCGGTGACCCCCGCGCCCTCGCGATAGCTGTTCTCGCGCCCCTCGCCACGGCGGTGGCCTACGTGTGCAGCGAGGTGCTCAAGTCCGCGATCACCGAGGAACGCCCGTGCCGTGCCGTCTCCGGGGCGCTCAACTCGATCGTCGAGTGCCCGGCGTACGGCGACTGGTCCTTCCCCAGCAACCACTCGACGATCGCGGGCGCCGCTGCCGTCGGGCTCGCCCTTGCCTGGCCGCGGATCGCGGCCCTCACCCTGCCGATGGCCGTGCTCATGGCGTTCTCGCGGGTCTTCGTGGGCGTGCACTATCCGCATGACGTGGCGGTGGGTCTGCTCCTCGGAGCCGCGCTCGCCTTCCTCCTCGTCCGCCTCGCGACCCGCCCGGTGGCACGGGTCGCCGAGACGATGCGCGGGTCGTCGACGGGCGTCGTCAGGTGGTTCGCGGGCCCGGGCGGCCCGACGCCGAACGCGACGTCGCACCGGCGGCCCACGTCGCACCGCCGCTGAGACGTCCGAGTCGGTGAGGTGCCCGAGATGGTGAGGTGTCCGAGTCGGTGAGGTGCCCGAGATGGTGAGGTGTCCGAACTCTTGAGGCGGCGTCAGAGCCGCACAAGTCCCGCCTCGTAGGCGACGATCGCCGCCTGGACGCGGTTCTTGACCCCGAGCCGGTCGAGGACCGCGCTCACATACGCCTTGACCGTGCCTTCCACCAGATGGAGCCGGGCGGCGATCTCCGGGTTGGAGAGCCCCTCCCCGACGAGCCCGAGCACTTCGCGCTCGCGCGGGGTGAGGGCCGCGGTCCTGGCGCGGGCGTCGGCGCCACGGCCCATACGCTGTGCGCCGTATCCGTCGATGACGTGGCGGGCCACCTTGGGCGAGAGGAAGGCGGCGCCACCGGCCACCGCGCGCACACCCGCGATGAGTTCGTGCGGGTCGCCCGACTTCAGCAGGAACCCGGTGGCTCCGCCGCTCAGCGCCCGCGCCACGTACGCGTCCTCGGAGAAGGTCGTCAGCATCGCGACCGCGGTGCCGGGCACCGTCCGTACGATCTCCTCCCCCGCTGCCAAGCCGTCGAGCCCCGGCATGCGGATGTCGAGCAGCACGACGTCCGGCCGGTGGGCCTGCGCGAGCGCGACCGCCTCTCTGCCGTCACCGGCCTCCGCGACGACCTCGATGTCATCGCCCGCGCCGAGGATCGCGCGGACGCCGGCGCGGATCATCGCCTCGTCGTCGGCCAGCAGTACGCGGATCACCGCACCCACTCCTTCACACCTCGCTCCTCACTCCGCATTCCTCACTCCGCATTCCTCGCTCCTCGCTCCTCGCTCCTCACTCCTTCACGTGCTCCCGCACTTCGCCGACGGCTCCGGCCCCGACCCCGGCCTTGGGGATCACGCTCTTCTCCACGAGGGCCCCGTCGTCGAAACAGACCCTGAAGTGCTCGACCGTGACGAAGAGTTCGCCGCTGGCGCGGTAGTAGCGGCAGTCGGCGCCCTCGGGAGGCGGGGTCGGGGCGCGCTCGTCGGGCGGATCGGACGCGTCTCTGTCGGGCAGCAGCCGTACGGCGTCGGCCTGGGCCTGGCCGACCGTGAGGCGGGCGAAGTCGGCCGGTTCGAGTACGGCGTGCGATCGCGAGTACGCGTACCAGGCGAAGGCGCCGCCCACGAGAAGTACTCCGGTGGCCAGGGCGGCTCCGAAGGCCAGCACGGTGCGGCGTCTCGCGTACGCGGGACCGGTGAGGACCGCGGCGGTGGGTGTCACCGGGAGCGGTGCCTCGCCCTCTGTGGGGAGCCGTGCGACGACCCGGAATCCGTCGCCGTGCGGCCCTGCGTCGAAGGTGCCGCCGAGGTCTTCGACCCTGGCCCGCAGGCCTACGAGGCCGGAGCCGACGCCCGGCCCCGAACCCGGCTCCTTGGCGGGCCCGTTGGTGACGACCACGGCCGCCGTCCGCACCTCGACGGTCACGGAGGCGCCGGGGGCGTGCTTGGCGGCGTTGGTGAGGGCTTCCTGGACGATGCGGTGGACGGTTCGGTCGGTCTCTTCTGTGCGGTGTGGCTCGTCTCTCGGGGGCGGCTCTTCTGTGCGGTGTGGCTCGCCTCTCGGGGGCGGCTCTTCTGTCTGAGGTGATTCCGTACGGTGCTCATCCGCGTCCCCGGCCACGTACCGGACCGGCAGGCCCGAGTCGGCGGCCCGCTCCACCAGGGCCCGTACGCTTTCGCCCGCCGGGGCCAGCGGCGCGACCTCGTCCCCCTCTTCCCTCAGCAGCCCGATGATCTCGTGCAGCCGGTCCGTGGCGTCCGACGCGGCCACGCGCAGATCGGCGGCGGCGCCTCGGTGCCGTTCCGGCAGGTCGGCGGCGACTTGGAGTGCGCCGGCCCGTACCGCGATGAGGCTCAGCTCGTGCCCCAGGGAGTCATGCATGTCCTGGGCGATCCGGGCCCGTTCCCGCAGCCTGGCCCGGTCGGCGACGATGCGCTGCTCGCGCTCGAGCTGGCCTGCGCGGGCCCATCCCGCGGCGGCGAGTTCCCGGCCCTGCCGGAGGTAGCGCCCCGCGAGCCATGGGAAGACGGCGCCGAAGAGCAGGGTGCCCATGAGGACGAGCCACTCCACGACGGGGTCGACCCCGCGTACGACGATCTTTGCTGTGCCCAGCAGGGCGATGGCCCCGAAGAGGAGGAGCGCGGGCCGGACGCGGGTGGCTTTGCGGCCCATGAGCAGGGCGAACACCGCGAGGGCTGTGCCGTACGAGAGCGTGAACAGGGAGGGCGCCGCTGCGAGCTCCAGGCCTGCTGCCGCTGCGAAGCCCGCCTGGGGCCAGCGGCGCCAGGCGGCTGCGGCGAGGCCCAGTACCGCGATGCCCGCTGCCTGTTGCCAGGCCGGGCGGGGCTCGTTCAGGCCCATCCTGTCCACTGTCAGCGCGGGGATGGCCAGCGCTGCCCAGAGGAGGGCGTCCGCCCGGCGTCTGCTTCTCACCTGCGTGACGCTACTTCCCGGGGCCCTGTGGGCGCCCCTGCCGATCGTCAGGTCCTCGGGCCTCGGGGCTGGGGGCTGGGGGCTGGGGGCTCGGGGCTCGGGGCTCGGGGCTCGGGACGAGGGGCTCGGCGCTTGACGGGCATGGCTCCCCCTCCCACCTGCCCGATCACCACGCATCACCCCGTATCCCCCCGCATCGCCACGCATCGCCACGCATCACCCCGCATCCCCCCTCACCGAACAGACCTCTCCACCCGCCCGATCGCCACGCAACCGCCCCGCCTGTCCCGCCCCCCGCCGCCCCCATGGCAGGATCGTCCTGCCATGACTGCGCCCACGAAGCCCATGCCGCCCATGCCGATGTCAGACACCCCCGAGCCCGTCCCCGAGGCCCTGCACGGTCCCGTCATCGCCTGGTTCGACGCGAACGCGCGCGATCTGCCCTGGCGTCGGCCCGACGCCGGGCCCTGGGGAGTGATGGTCAGCGAGTTCATGCTGCAGCAGACGCCGGTCAGCCGCGTCCTGCCGGTGTACGAGCAGTGGATCGCCCGCTGGCCCCGCCCCGCCGACCTCGCCAAGGAGGCCCCTGGCGAAGCCGTCCGCGCCTGGGGACGCCTGGGCTATCCGCGCCGCGCGCTCCGGCTGCACGGCGCCGCCGTCGCCATAACGGAACGGCACGGCGGCGACGTACCGGCGAAGCACGCACAGCTGCTCGCGCTGCCCGGCATCGGTGAGTACACCGCCGCGGCCGTCGCCTCCTTCGCGTACGGGCAGCGGCACGCCGTCCTCGACACGAACGTGCGCCGCGTCTTCGCCCGCGCCGTCACCGGCGTCCAGTACCCGCCCAACGCCACCACCGCCGCCGAGCGCAAGCTCGCCCGCGCCCTCCTGCCCGACGACGAGCGCACGGCGTCCCGCTGGGCCGCCGCCTCCATGGAGCTCGGTGCTCTCGTCTGCACCGCCAAGAACGAGAACTGCGCCCGCTGCCCCATCGCCGAGCAGTGCGCGTGGCAGGCGGCGGGCAAACCGGCGCACCAGGGTCCGGCCCGCCGGGGTCAGACATACGCGGGCACGGACCGCCAGGTCCGCGGCAAGCTGCTCGCGGTGCTTCGGGAGGCCGTGGCTCCCGTTCCGCAGGCGGCCCTCGACCGGGTGTGGGACGAGCCCGTGCAGCGGGCCCGCGCGCTGGACGGGCTTGTCGCCGACGGCCTCGTCGAGCCACTCGCCGGGAACCTCTACCGCCTGCCCCTCACCTGAGGAAGCAACGGAAAAGCAGCTGAGAAGCGGCTGAAGCGACTCAAGCAGTTCCCGCAGCTCCCGCAGCTCCCGCTCCCGCAGCTCCCGAAGCTGACAAACCGTCCGATGAACAGCCTCGCTTTACGCCCCGCCTACATCTGTTACACAACCGACGGAAGGCCGTGCGCCCTCCGCTGGCTGCTCCGCACAGCCTCGTGACAAGCCGTCCGTAGCTTCATTGCTGTACCGCACAGGCAAGGACAGCGGTCGAAGCAGACGGTGGGAACGAGAGGTGGTCAGAGATGGCGCACGGCGAGGTGCTCGAGTTCGAAGAGTACGTCCGCACACGGCAGGACGCCCTGCTGCGCAGTGCCCGGCGCCTGGTCCCCGACCCCGTCGACGCCCAGGACCTGCTTCAGACCGCGCTCGTGCGGACGTACGGCCGCTGGGACGGCATAGCCGACAAGCGGCTCGCGGACGCCTACCTGCGCCGCGTCATGATCAACACGCGTACGGAGTGGTGGCGGGCCCGCAAGCTCGAAGAGGTCCCCACCGAGCAGCTGCCCGACGCGAGCGTGGAAGACTCCACCGAACAGCATGCGGACCGCGCCCTCCTGATGGACATCATGAAGGTGCTCGCACCCAAGCAGCGCAGCGTCGTCGTGCTGCGACACTGGGAGCAGATGTCCACAGAGGAGACCGCCGCGGCACTCGGCATGTCGGCGGGAACGGTCAAGAGCACACTGCACCGGGCGCTCGCCCGGCTCCGCCAGGAGCTGGAGAGCCGGGACCACGAGAGGCCCGCCACCGGCGCGCTCGAACGTGAGGAGCGGGAGCGTTGCGCGGCCTAAGCACTCGGGCTGGCAGGACCATGAGGGCGGGGAGTGCGGCAGGGGCCGCGCTCGCCGCCATAGGCCTTTCGCTCACCGCCTGCTCGACCGGCGGCTCCGGCGCCCGCGACGAGGGTCCCGGCAACAGGGGCGAGGCGGTGATGTCCCCGTCGCCGTCCCCCTCGCCTTCGGAGACGTCCGCGCCCTCGCCGCCCTCCACACGTGAGGCGGTGAGACTCATAGAGGACGACCCGAAGGTCAGCCAGGCGGTCAAGCGGGATCTGAAGCCCTGCGTCGCCGATGAGTACCCGGTGGACGTCTCATACGGCAACCTGACCTCAGGCTCCGCACCCGATGTCGTCATCAACATCATGACCTGCGGCGATGCGGTCGGTACCAGCTCTTTTGTGTATCGCACCGAGGGCAAGAAGTACGAGAATGTCTTCCAGGACGAGGAGCCGCCCGTCTACGCGGAGATCGACCGGGGCAATCTGGTCGTCACCAAGCAGCTGTACGAGAAGGGCGATCCGGTGTCGTATCCATCCGGCGAGGACGTCATCACGTACGAGTGGGCCGCGAACCATTTCCGGGAGACGGACCGCATCCGCAACCGCTACAGCAGCGCGGCGGGCGGCGATACTCCCGCCCCGACGGAGAACTGAGAGCACCCGATGGCAGAGCACACCCATGTCCTGTTCGTCGAGGACGACGACGTCATCCGCGAGGCGACGCAGCTCGCGCTCGAACGGGACGGCTTCGTCGTCACGGCGATGCCCGACGGCCTGCTCGGCCTTGAGGCGTTCCGTGCCGACCGCCCGGACATCGCCCTGCTCGACGTGATGGTGCCGGGCCTGGACGGCGTCTCGCTATGCCGCCGCATCCGCGACGAGTCCACGGTCCCGGTGATCATGCTCTCGGCGCGTGCGGACTCCATCGACGTCGTACTGGGCCTCGAGGCGGGGGCCGACGACTACGTGACGAAGCCGTTCGACGGCGCCGTCCTGGTCGCCAGGATCCGCGCCGTGCTGCGCCGCTTCGGGCACGCGAGCGGGCCCGACTCGGCGGGGCCCACCGCCGGTGAGGGCGGTTCGCTGGACGGCGGCGTGCTGCACTTCGGCGATCTGGAGATCGACACGGAGGGCATGGAGGTCCGCAGGGACGGTGCTCCGGTGGGGCTGACGCCGACCGAGATGCGTCTGCTGCTCGAATTCTCGTCCGCGCCCGGCACGGTCCTCTCCCGCGACAAGCTCCTTGAGCGCGTGTGGGACTACGGCTGGGGCGGTGACACCCGCGTCGTCGACGTCCATGTGCAGCGACTGCGTACGAAGGTGGGCCAGGACCGGATCGAGACGGTCCGCGGCTTCGGCTACAAGCTCAAGGCATGAGTCGACGGACAGGCCGACGGACAAGCAGGCGGACAAGCCGAGGGATGAGCCGACGGATGAGCCGAGGGACGAGCCGACGGCATGGCTGAACTCAACGGCGCGGCCGACGTGGCGGCCGATGTGAACGGCGCGGCGGGTCTCGACGACCAGGCGCATCACGACGACAAGGCGCATTCCGGGGGACATATGAGCAGCAGGGCGGTGGCCGCGCTGCGCGCCCGCCTGCGCACACGCCTTGGCATCCGGCTGCGCACACGCCTCGGCACCCGCCTGCGCATCGGCGTGCGCTGGAAGATCAGCGCGGCGATCGCGCTGGTCGGCGCCCTTGTCGCGGTGGCGTTGAGCCTGGTCGTGCACAACGCGGCGCGCGTCTCGATGCTCGACAACGCGCGTGACGTGCAGGACGAGCGGATCCTGTACGCCCAGCGGATCTACGAGACGTCCGGGCGCACGTCGCAGTTCGGCATGAAGATCGACGACCCGGCGATGCCGAAGGAACTCCTCTCGAAGGTGCTCGCCGGACGCCGCGCTACGTACGTGGCGGACGACGGGGGCGGCGTACCGGACATCTGGGCCGCGGTACCGCTGAGCGACGGCCACATCCTGTCGCTGCACACCCGCTTCACCGACCGCAGCGCCACCGTCATGCGGGACCTCGACCAGGCCCTGGTCATCGGCTCCATCTCGGTGGTCTTCGGCGGCTGCGCGCTCGGCGTGCTCATCGGCGGCCAGCTCTCGCGGCGTCTGCGCAAGGCGGCGACCGCGGCGCAGGAGGTCGCCCAGGGGCAGACAGACGTCAGCGTACGAGACGCCATCGGCGGTGTCGTACGCGATGAGACCGACGATCTGGCGCGCTCGGTGGACGCGATGGCCGACACGCTCAAGCAGCGGCTCGAAGCCGAGCGGCGGGTGACGGCGGACATCGCGCACGAGCTGCGTACGCCGGTGACGGGTCTGCTCACGGCGGCCGAACTCCTTCCGCCGGGCCGCCCGACCGAGCTGGTCAGGGACCGGGCGCAGGCGATGCGCACGCTCGTCGAGGACGTACTGGAAGTGGCCCGTCTGGACAGCGCGGCCGAGCGGGCCGAGTTGCAGGACCTGATGCTCGGCGAGTTCGTGACGCGCCGGATCGCGGTCCTCAACTCGGACGTGCGGGTGACGGTGGTGCACGAGTCGGAGGTCACCACCGATCCGCGCCGCCTGGAGCGCATCCTGGGCAACCTCCTCGCCAACGCGGCCAAGCACGGGAAGCCGCCGGTCGAGGTCAGCGTCGAGGGGCGCGTGGTGCGGGTCCGCGATCATGGGCCCGGTTTCCCCACGGGTCTTCTGGAGGAGGGCCCGAGCCGTTTCCGTACCGGCAGCACGGACCGTGCGGGCGTCGGTCACGGCCTGGGTCTGACGATCGCGGCGGGCCAGGCGCGGGTCCTGGGCGCGCGGCTCACGTTCCGCAACGTGACCCCCGCGGGCGCGGGCCCCGACGACCCGGCGGAGGGCGCGGTGGCCGTCCTCTGGCTCCCGGAACACGCCCCGACGAACACGGGCAGCTACCCGATGCTGCAACTCTCGGACAAGTACAAGCCGGACAAGTACAGGCCGGACAAGTACAAGTAGCGCGCGATGCCGCCGCCGCTGCTGCTGGCTGCCACTGCTGTGCCCCGGATGCCGGGCACGGATGAACAGGATGGACAGGCGGTACGCGCACAGCAACGGGCCCCGCACCAGAAGGTGCGGGGCCCGTTCAGCCGAGGGAGTGGGACCGCAGGTCAGACGGACTCTGCCACCGCTTCCCGCGTCCCGGGCGCGGCGTCCCCAGCCGCACCCCCGGCCGGCTTCTCGGCCCCGGAGCCCTCAGGCTCGGAGTCCTTCGCCTCGGAGTCCCCAGAGCTCTTGGGCTCGGAGTCCTTGGGCTCGGAGTCCTTGGGCCCGGCCCCCCGCAGGGGAACCTCCTTGACGAACAGTGCGGCGATCAACGCCGCGACCCCGATGACCGCGCCGAGCAGGAACGCGGAGTGCGTACCGGCCGACACCGCGTGCTGATACGCGTCCCGCACCGGCGCCGCCAGCTTCCGCAGGCTGTCCGCGTCCAGCTGCGCGGACTGCTCGGTGACCTTGCCGCCCAGCTGCCCGGCGCGCTCGGACATCGTGTGCTCGACCCGGTTGTTGAAGAGCGCGCCCATGATCGCGACGCCGAACGAGGAGCCGAGCGTACGGAAGAGCGTGGCCGAGGACGACGCGACGCCCATGTCCTTCATCTCGACGCTGTTCTGCGCGACCAGCATGGTGATCTGCATCAGGCAGCCCATGCCCGCGCCGAGCACCGCCATGTAGACGCCCGCCATGAACCGCGTGGTGTCGGTGTCCATCGTGGACAGCAGGAACAGACCGAGGACCATCAGTACGGTGCCGGCGATCGGGAAGATCTTGTACTTGCCGGTGGAGGTGGTGAACCGGCCCGAGAAGAACGAGACGACCATCATCGAGAGCAGCATCGGCAGGAGCAGCAGGCCGGAGTTGGTGGCCGAGGCACCCTGCACCGCCTGCTGGTAGAGCGGCAGGAACAGCATCGCGCCGAACATCACGAAGCCGGTGAGGAAGCCGACCACCGACATCAGGGTGAAGTTGAGGTTGCGGAAGATGTGCAGCGGCAGAATCGGTTCCGCGGCCTTCTTCTGCACGATGACGAAGCTGATGAGCGCGACGACGCCGATCGCGATGAGCTCCATGATCACGGTCGAGGTCCAGGCGTACTCGGTGCCGCCCCAGGTGGTGACGAGGACCAGCGAGCTGATGCCGATGGTGAGCAGCGCCGCACCGAGGTAGTCGATGCGCCCCTTCGACTTCTTCTTCGGCAGGTGCAGCACGGCGGTCACCATCGCGAGGGCGACGATGCCGAGCGGCAGGTTGATGTAGAAGGCCCAGCGCCAGCCGAGGTGGTCGGTGATGGTGCCGCCGACGAGCGGTCCGCCGATCATGGCGACCGCCATGACGCCGGTCATCATGCCCATGTACTTGCCGCGCTCCCGCGGCGTGACGAGCTCACCGATGATCGCCATGACGCCGACCATCAGACCGCCGGCGCCGAGTCCCTGTACGGCACGGAAGCCGATCAGCTGGCCCATGTCCTGCGCCATGCCGCTGAGCACCGAACCGAGCAGGAAGATGACTATGGAGGTGAGGAAGACGCCCTTGCGTCCGTACATGTCGCCGAGCTTGCCCCAGATGGGGGTCGAGGCAGCCGTCGCCAGCATGTACGCGGTGACGACCCACGACAGGTGTTCCATGCCGCCGAGGTCACCGACGATCGTCGGCATCGCGGGGCTCACGATCATGTTGTCGAGCATCGCGAGCAGGATCGTGACCATCAGCGCCATCATCACGACGCGCACGCTGCGCGGCTGCGGCGCGTCCTTGGCCTGCCCCTGCGACGCCACCGGTCCCTGCGACTCCACCGGTCCCTGCGACTTCACAGGTCCCTGCGGCTTCACCGGCTCCTGCGGCTTCACCCGCTCCTCCGTCTGTTTCTTGATCTCCGCCATGTTCCCCACTCCCCGGTTCACCCGACTGCCTTCCGCCACTTACTTGCCGACCGGCAAGGTGACTACACTGAGGGAAACTAGACCCCTAACTAGCCGGGCGTCAAGTAAGTAAAATCGGGTCCAAGGATTCGAGTCGAGGGAGCCGAGGAGCACCAAGATGGTCACGGGCACAGGCGCGGGCACGGGTACGAACACGGGCAGCGGCAAGCAGCAGCGCCGCGGGGACACCCGCCAGCGCATCCAGGACGTGGCCCTCGAACTCTTCGCCGAGCACGGCTACGAGAAGACGTCACTGCGCGAGATCGCGGAACGTCTGGAGGTCACGAAGGCGGCCCTCTACTACCACTTCAAGACCAAGGAAGACATCCTCACCAGCATCTTCGAGGACCTGACCAGGCCCATCGACGAGCTGGTGGAGTGGGGCAAGGACCAGCCGCGCACGCTGGAGATCAAGCGGACGATCCTGACCCGTTACAGCGAGATCCTGAAGGACGCGTCCCCGCTCTTCCGCTTCATGCAGGAGAACCAGGCGACGATGCGGGACCTGAAGACGGGCGAGACCTTCAAGGACCGCATGCTCAGCCTGCTCGACATCCTCAAGGAGCCGGGTGCGCCGATGACGACCCAGGTGCGCTGCTTCAGCGCACTGTTCACGATGCACGGCGGGATGTTCGCGCTCAAGGACGTCGAAGGCGACCCCGAGGAGAAGCGCAAGGCCATCCTGGAGGTCGCCATCGAACTGGTGACACGGGCACACGAGGGCCCCTGAGGGGCTACCGGGCCAGAACCGGTCAGAAGCAGGTCATACCCTGCCAGAACCGGATCAGACGTTGACGCCGTTGGAGCGCAGGAACGCGACCGGGTCGACCGCCGAGCCGTAGTTCGGCGTCGTACGGATCTCGAAGTGCAGGTGCGGGCCGCTGGAGTTGCCGGTGTTGCCGGAGGCGGCGATGTGCTGGCCGGTGCCGACGGTCTGGCCGACGCGCACGTCGATCTTCGACAGGTGCGCGTACTGCGAGAACGTGCCGTTGTCGTGCTTGATCACGATGGCGTTGCCGTACGCGGGACCGTCCCCGGCGCCGTTGCCGCCGGCCTTCACGACGGTGCCGTTGTGCACGGCCTCGACGGAGGTGCCGATCGACACCGCGAAGTCCTGGCCGGAGTGCTTGCTGGACCACATGTTGCCGCCGAGCCCGAAGGACGCGGAGAGCGTGTACTTGTCGACCGGGTCCTGCCAGGCGACGGCCTTCTTCGCGGCGGCCTGCTTGGCCTTGCCCGCGGCCTTGGCCTGCGCGTCGGCCTGCGCGGAGATCGAACCGGCAGAGACGCCGGGCAGCGCGCCGCCCTTGGCGTTGTCGGCGGCGGCCGCGACCCCGGACCCGAGAACGGCCGAGGCGCCGAGCCCGACGGTGGCGACGGTGACGACGGCCGTCCGCGTGCGGAGCAGGGACAGACCGGACTGGTTGGACGTGGCGCGCTTCGACATGCGGATGGCCTCCGGGATGGGGAGCGTGTGGCATGCGGCGCATGCCGGGACACAGGGCGCCCGGCACAGCCGGGCATAAAGGGACCCGGCATACGCAGCTCTGCGTCCCGCCGGGTTGGCCATCCCTTGGTAACCCGCACCCCGGCACCCACCCAAACCCCCCATCTACTACCGAAAGCCGTAGCCATCCACCCGACTTTCTCCTCCTTGACACCCCCAAATTAAGACAATTCCCCCTTCAACTAGTTGCCGGATTTACCCGTCAAGGTCGGGTTTAACCCCACTTCGGAACGGCCCTCCGAGCCAGCACCGGCCCTCGCCGGGACCCGGCCGCCCCGACGAGGCGAACGTCCCGGAGCCCGCGGTCCGAAGGTCCTCCCCCTCACCCTGAACAGTCCCACTATTCCGCCTAGTACCGGACATAACGCCTGTGCGTCATGTCACCGGCCCCCGAGATCCACACCCTCCGGAATGTGACCGGCACTACGCTGCGGCGCATGGATCCCGCGGTCATAGGCGCCCGGCTCGCCTCGGGCGTCGTAGCCCCTCTGATCAAGAAGTTGTTCGTACGGGAGGGTCCGGGCGCGGGACTGGTGGACAGGCCGGTACGGCTGTCGGGGCTCGTGTCCTTCCGGGGTGAGAAGCGGACTCTCGGCGAGAAGGACTTCCGCAAGCTGGCGGCCGAGCTGACGCGGCACGCGGCCCATGAGGCCCGCGAGCGGTCTGTGGACGGCATCGAGCTGGAAGCCCTCACCGACGCCCTGGAACGAACGCTCTACGCACTCGCGGACCTGGACCTCAGCGATGTCGAGGCGGTCCGCCTCGGCCAGGGACCGCTGGCGACCAAGCTCTTCGAGCAGGCGGGCGGCACCGAGCGGCTCGTAGGGCACCTGAACCAGGAAACGGCGTCCCTCTACATCCAGCTCCTGGACAGCGCCTGCCTCCACATCCTGCACTTCCTCACGCAGCGCTCCACCTTCATCGCCCGCTCCCTGGTCGAGCAGAGCCGACAGCTGGACGAGCTGATCACCCGTACCGACGTCCTCATCCAGCGCCTCACCTCCCAGTCCGCGCAGGACGCGGGTTTCGAGGCGCGCTACGGGACGTACGTCGCGAAGAGGCACAGCCGTCTCACGATCTACGGCGTAGACCTCGACGAGTGCCGCGACTGGCCCCTCGACGCGGCCTATCTGAGCCTGCGGGCATCCCGGAGCGCGGACCATCGGCCCGACGGCGCCTTCGGGCCGGGGAGCCACGAGGGGGTGCCCCTGTCCGAGCGCTGGGCACCCGCCCTCTCCCACCCCGTCGAGGGAGTGTTCGCGGGCACCGAACGCGTCCTGCTGCGTGGCGCCGCCGGTTCCGGCAAGACCACGCTGGTGCAGTGGCTCGCGGTCACCACCGCCCGCCAGGACCGACTGACGGGCGACCTCGCCCACCTCATCGGACGCGTGCCGTACGTCCTCCCCCTGCGCACCCTCACCCGCGGCGGCGCCTCCTTACCCACCCCCGGAGACTTCCTGAGCGCGGTCGGCAACCCGCTCGCCGGCGCCCAGCCCCCCGGCTGGACGGACCGCGTCCTGTCAGCGGGCCGGGGACTCCTCCTGATCGACGGCATGGACGAGGTCCCGGACCAGGAACGCGAACGCACCCGGCGCTGGCTCTCCGACCTCCTGACCGCCTACCCCGGAAACCTGTGGCTCGTCACCTCGCGCCCGTCGGCCGTACGCGAGGACTGGCTCGGCGCACAGGACTTCACCGACCTCACGCTCTCCCGGATGAGCCGCGAGAACATCACGGTCTTCATCCGGCGCTGGCACGAGGCGGCCGGAGCCGACACGGCCATGGGCGAGACACTCCTGAACGCCGTACGCACCAAACAGGACCTCGGCCGACTCGCCACCAACCCCCTGATGTGCGCCCTCATCTGCGCCCTGCACCGCGAGCGCCGCGGATTCCTCCCACGCGGCAGAAAAGCGCTCTACGACGCGGCGCTCTCCATGCTCCTGGAACGCCGCGACCGCGAACGCGACATGGCCGTGGAGCTGGACGAGGAGTCCCAGATCGAGCTCCTCCAGAAGCTCGCCTACTGGCTCATCCGCAACGGCCGCGCGGAGATGGACCACACGGACGCCGTGCACCAGCTGGAGCGGCTGCTGCCGTCCATGCCGTATGTGGCAGAGCAGGGCACGGCCGGTGACATCCTGCGCCATCTGCTCGTACGGTCGGGCCTGCTGCGCGAACCGGCGCCGGGAGCCGTCGACTTCGTGCACCGCACCTTCCAGGACTACCTGGGCGCGCGGGCGGCGGTGGAGGAGCGCGACTTCGACCTGCTGCTGCGGCACGCGCATCTGGACCAGTGGGAGGACGTCGTCCGCATGGCGATCGCGCACGCCCGCCCGGACGAGCGGGTGGGGCTGCTGCGGGGCGTCATGAAACGCGGGGACGACGAGCCCGAGCACCGCGTACGGCTGCATCTGCTGGCCATGGCCTGCTTGGAGCACGCGGCCAAGCTGGACCCCGAGGTACGGGGGGAGGTGGAGCGGCGGGCGGGGGAGCTGATTCCGCCGCGGAGCTATCCCGAAGCGCGCGAGCTGGCCGAACTCGGCCCCATCGTCCTTGAGTTGCTGCCGGGGCCCGAGAGCGTGCCGAACGACATGGAGGCCGGCTACGTGGTCACCACGGCGGGCCGGATCGGCGGGGACGCGGCGCTGGCTTGTCTGGTGAAGTACAGGGACCGCGCCTGCCCTTCCGTACGCGCCCAACTCGGTTCCCACTGGCACCGGTTCGACACGGAGACCTACGCGCGGGAGATCATCGGTCACCTCTGCCAGAAGACCCCCACGACGATCGTCGTCCATGACACGGCCGAACTCTCCGCGCTCAGCCGCATGGGCGGCCACAGCCGCGTCGACCTCATGGGCGACTTCACGGCGAGGCAGATCACGGAGGCCCTGGGCGGAGTCCAGTTGGAGCAGCTCACCCTGACCGACAACGCTGTGATCGACGGCCTGGAGTTCGTCGGCCGATTCAGGAAGCTGAAGTTCCTCAGCCTGCGGTCGTGCTCCGGCATCGACTCCCTCGCACCGGTGGCCGGGCTCCCCCTGAACCATCTGGTCCTCTTCGAACTCCCGCAACTGCGAGACCTCAGCCCTCTGAGAGAGTTCGATCAGCTCCTCATGGTCAGCGCGCGAGCGGAATCAGAGTGGCCGATCCTCGATCTGCTACCGCGCGAAGCCCCACTGGAATGCGTCTTCCCGCCCAGGAACACCGTCGGACTCACCGGTCTCAGGAAGTTCAAGTCAACCCTGGGCCAGCTCGGCCTGGAGCTGGAGGCCCCGATCTCCGAGGAGGACTGGCGGGCGGTCGCGGACCTGAACCACCTGACCTATCTGAGCCTGAGCCCGCGGGAGACGGCGGACCTGGCGGCCTCCGGAGTCCAGCTGGACACGGTGAGCGAGGTCTCGGTCATGACCCGCCGCGCCGACTGCGACCTGCGGCACGTGGTCACGGCATTCCCCGCGATGACCGGCCTGCACGTGTACGAGCCGCAGTCCCTCGACCTCGCCCCGCTGCGTACGCACACCCGCCTTGAACGGGTGACGGTGACGCAGGCCCACACCGCACCCGACGCCGCCCAACTGCCCGACTCCATCACACTGACGGTCAACGGCCGCCCCGTTGCCCGGACCACATGAGCCATTACGCTCACGCCCATGGACCCCATCGCCATACGACTCGCGTCGGGCGTCGTCACCCCCCTGGTCAAGCGGCTGTTCGTACGTGAGGGACCCGGCGCCGACCTGGTGGCGAACCCCGTTCGCCTGTCGGGCCTGGTCTCCTTCCGTGGCGAGAAGAGGAAGCTGACCGACAAGGATCTGGCGAGGCTCGCGGCGGAACTGGTGCGCCAGGCGGTACGGGCCTCCGGCGAGCGCGCCGTCCCCGCCGACGAGGAGCAGGCCGTCACCGACGCCCTGGCCCGCACCCTGCACGCCCTGGGCGACCTCACCCTCACGGACGTCCAGGCGGTCGAGCTCGGCCACAACGCCCTGGCGCTGCGCCTGCGCCGGACGAGCGGCAACCCGGACCGTCACCTGTCGGCGGACGCGACGTACTTCTACGACAGTCTGCTCGACACGACATGCCTGCACATCCTGCACTTCTTCACGCAGCGGTCCGCCTTCGTGGCCCGCTCGGCGGTGGAGCAGAGCCGGAAGCAGGCTGAACTCATCGCCAAAATAGATGAGTTGATAGCACGCAACCCGCTCCCCGGTGCGGAGGACGTGGCGTTCGAGCAGCGGTATCTCGCGTACGTCGCGAAGAAGCACGGGAAGCTGACGATCTTCGGGATCGACCTGACCCGTACGCCGGGAAAGTGGCCGCTGGACGCCGCGTACATGTCGCTGGAGGCGACGGACCGGACGCACACCTATTCGACGTCCGGCGATGTCCGACGTGACCCCTGGGGTACGCCGATCGCCCCCACGCCCCGCCCCGCCGACCAGTCACTGGCCGAGCACGACCGGGTGCTCCTGCGCGGCGAGGCGGGCTCCGGCAAGACGACCCTCGTCCAGTGGCTCGCGGTCAGCGCCGCGAGCCCCGCCCCGGACGACGACCGCATGACATACCTCTACGACCGCATCCCCTACGTGCTCCCCCTCCGCACCCTCACCCGCCACGGAGAGCGCCTCCCCGCCCCGGCGGACTTCCTCTCGGCAGTCGGCTCCCCGCTGGCGGGCACGCAGCCCAAGGGCTGGGAGTCCCGCGTACTGGCGGCGGGCCGCGCCCTGGTCCTGGTGGACGGCATCGACGAGATCCCCGACACCGAGCGCTCCCGCACCCGCGCCTGGCTGAGCGACCTGATCGACGCCTGTCCCGGCAACCGCTGGCTGGTCACGTCCCGGCCCTCGGCCGTACGCGAGGACTGGCTCGCCGAGGAGGACTTCACCGAGCTCACGCTCTCCCCGATGAGCCGGGCGGACGCGGCGGCGTTCATCAGCCGCTGGCACGTGGCCGCACGCACGGGTGCGGCGGACGAGGACGCGGCGCTCACCTCGTACGAGAGCCAGCTCCTCGACGCCGTACACGCGAAGCCCGACCTCGGTCTCCTGGCCACCAATCCCCTGATGTGCGGCCTGATCTGCGCGCTGCACCGTGACCGCAGAGGCTTCCTCCCCCTCGGCCGCAAAGACCTCTACACGGCGGCCCTGTCCATGCTCCTCATCCGCCGTGACCGCGAGCGCGACCTGGACGTACCCGACCTGCGGGAGGAGCCGCAGCTGCAACTCCTCCAGCGGCTCGCCTACTGGCTGATCCGCAACGGCCGTACGACCATGGACCGTTCGCGAGCGGAAGCGATCATCGCCGACGCGCTCCCCTCCGTCCCGGAGGTGGCGGCGCTCGGCGACGCGAAGACGGTCTTCGAGCACTTCCTCCACCGCAGTGGTCTGCTCCGCGAGCCGGGCCCGGGTGCGGTCGACTTCATCCACCGCACGTTCCAGGACTTCCTGGGGGCGCGGGCGGCGGTCGACGAAGGCGACTTCGGCGTACTGGCACGCCATGCAGCGGACGATCAGTGGGAGGACGTCATCCGCATGGCGGTGGCCCACGCACGCCCCCGCGAACGGACGGAATTCTTCAGCGAGCTACTGACTTTCGGGGACAACCACGCCGAGGAACAGGCGCGGGTTCGCGTGCACTTGCTCGCGGCGGCCTGCCTGGAGCATGCGGCCGAGCTGGCGCCGGAGGTGCGGGAGCAGGTGGAGCTACGGGTGGCCGCGGTGATTCCGCCGCGCGGCCCGGAGGCCGCCCGCGAGCTCGCGGCGGTCGGCCCCATGGTCCTTGACCTGCTGCCGGGCCCGGACGGACTCGACGAGCAGGAGGCCGGTCACGTGGCCATCACCGCGACGAGCATCCCGTCGGACGCGGCGATCCCCTTCCTCGCGCGCTTCGCGCGCCATCCCGCGCTCGCCGTGCACAGCCAGCTCATGTGGGGGTGGAGCCGCTACGACTGCCGCAGGTACGCGGAAGCGGTCATCACCCAACTCGACGACGGGGAAACACACTTCACCCTCCGCAGTGCGGACCAGGTCATGGAGCTGGAGCGGCTGGGGATCCGCCCGAAGCTCCTGGACATCCGCGAGACCGTGTCCCCCGCAGCCGCCTCCCGCCTGATCGCGGCGTGCACCCCTACGTTCCTGAACCTGAAGGTGCCCCCCGGCCGGCTCTCCCCCGAGGCGCTCCACGGGCTGCGCGACCTGGACGAGCTTCGCCTCGTCGGCATCGGAGAACCCTGGAGCCTCGACACGGTCCCCGCCGAGGCGCCGCTGCGTACGCTGGGAGTATCCGACTCCGTACCCGCCGGGGACGACCTGCGGAGCCTGGACAGGTGGCAGGAGTTGGAGTGGGTCCTCTTCGGCGAGAACGACCATCCCGGCTCACCCGCAGCCTGGCACGCCCTCACGCGCCTCCCCCGTCTCGCCCGTCTCGACCTGACATCCCGCTACCTCGACCACGCTCCGGCCGGGATGACCTTCTCCGGCGTGACGGAGCTGTCCCTGTCGCACGAGGGCATCGACTGGATGACGGCGGTATCTCACGTCACGAGACTCTTCCCGAACCTCACGCACCTCTCCGTGCACCGGCTCTCCGTGCCCCGGCTCTCCGTCCGGGTGAAAGTCAGCGTCGCCCCCTTGGCGCGCCTCTCCGCCCTGAGCCACCTGACGATCGACACCCACCAGGTGTCCGACCTCGACACCCTCCCCTCCCACATCGAGATACACGCCCCCTCCGCGTGATCGCCGACGTGACGTCGGCTGAGGGGATCGCAGGAAAGTCCCGCGACACGCCGTGGGAGGGCGGGGTGGGGTGGGATTTTGTTGCAGGGTTCCCCTCGCCCCATCCCCGGCGTCCGGGCGGGAGTTGACCTACCCTTGGCTCTCCACGGCACGCGCACTCCCATCGCAGGGACCCCCTATGTCCATGGAGCCCGTTGTCCGCATCCCCTCGACCCTCGCAGCGCCTCTGGTACAACGGCTCATCCGGCTGCCTCCCCCGCTGCCGCCCGCCGCGCCCGACCTGATCGCCGCCCTCACCACCTGGCGCGGCGCGGACGCCCCGGCGACGCCGGACGACGTGCACCGCACGGCCGCCGACCTCGTCCATCTCGCCGCCGAGTCGCACTCCGCCCCTGCGGTCGAACTCGAGTCCGTGGTCGTCGTGTTGACACGTACGCTGCTCGCCATCGGGGAGCTGGACCTCACGGACGTGGACGCCGTGCGCCTGGGGCCGCAGGACTACGCACGGCGTCTGCGCGGCGCCGTGCAGGGCGCCGACCGCTCCCTCTCCCCCGGCGCCGCGTCGTTCCATGACGAGCTGCTCGTGGCCGTGTGTCTGCACGTCCTGTACCACTTCGTCCGGCGCTCCCCGCACATCCAGCGGCACATGGCCGAGCGGGCCAGCCGCATCCGCCAGCTCATCGACCTGAACGACGCGGAGGCCGCGGCCCGCCAGCCCGAACGGCCGCAGGAGGACAGGGACTTCGAGGCCGCGTACGCCGAAGAGGTCGTACGGCAGCACGGCTGGCTGACCATCGTCGGCGTGGACCTCGCCAACGCGCCGGACCGCTGGCCCCTGGAGGACACCTATCTCAGCCTGGAGGCCGAGGAGAGCAGCGGCAGCGGCGTACCGGGCGAGCCGCAGACCGTGCTGCTCGCCGACCGGGCCCTGGAGGGACACGAGAGGGTGCTGCTTCGCGGCGTCGCGGGCTCGGGTAAGACCACCCTCATCCAGTGGCTCGCGGTGGCGGCGGCGCGCGAGGGCGTCCGCGTGCCCTTCGTCCTGCCCGTACGCCGCTTCGCCCGGGAGGGCTTCCCCGCCCCGGACGACTTCCTGCACGCCATCCGGCACCCGCTCGCCGACCAGGCGCCCGAGGGCTGGGTCGTGCGTACGCTCCTCGCGGGCCGCGCCATGCTCCTGGTCGACGGGATCGACGAGGCCCCGGAGGCGACCCGCGGCGAACTGCGCAACCAGCTGCGTCGGCTGCTGCGCATCTACTCCGGGAACGGGTGTCTGGTCACCTCCCGGCCCTCCGCCGTCGAGGACGGCTGGCTCGCCCAGGAGCGTCTCGCCGAGGAGGGCTTCAAGGAGCTTTCGCTCGCGCCGATGTCACGCGACCAGGTCACCCGCTTCATCCGTGACTGGCACGCGGCGGCGATGAGCGACGAGCAGTGCAAGGAGCAGGCGGAGCGCGACAAGCTCAAGGAGTACGAACAGCGGCTCCTGCACTCCGTGCGGATCTTCCGCGAGTTGCGCCAGCTCGCCACCAACCCCCTGATGTGCGGCCTGATATGCGCCCTCAACCGCGACCGCTCGGGCTCACTGCCCAAAGGCCGCAAGGAGTTGTACGACGCCGCCCTGGAGATGCTCCTCCAGCGCCGCGATCCCGAGCGCGATGTTCTGTACGCGGATGATGTCCGGCTCCAGCAGGGGGCTCGGGAGCTCCTCCTGCGCAAGCTGGCCCACGCCATGGTGGAGGAGGGCGTCTCGGAGCTGCCGCGTGGGCGCGTGGTCGCCATCCTGGACGGCGCGCTGCCCGCCATTCCCTCCGCGCGTGCCGAGGGCGACGGCGAGAAGATCTTCCGTCATCTGCTGCACCGCACGGGGTTGCTGCGCGAACAGGCCGGTCTCTCGGTGGACTTCATCCACCGCACCTTCCAGGACTATCTGGCCGCCAAGGAGATCGTGGCCCGCGGGCAGTTGCGCACCCTCGTCGAGCACGCGCACCAGGCCGAGTGGGAGGAGGTCATCCGCATGGCCGCCGCCCACGCCCGGCCCGAGGAGTGCGCCGACTTCCTGGAACGGCTCCTGGCCGCCGCCCCGAACCTGCGCCGCCCGCACATCAACCACCGGCGCCTGATGGCCGCGGCCTGCCTGGAGCACGTCACCGAGCTCGATCCGGCGGTGCAGCAGCTCGTGCACGACCGCACCAAGAACCTCGTACGCCCCACGACCGAACTGGCCGCCCGCAGCCTCGGCTGGGTCGGCCCCATCGTCCTGGAGCAGCTGCCGGACCCCGAGCAGGTGCCGAGCGACCAGCACGCGCTCCTCCTGGCGATCACGGCGACCCGCGTCGCGGACGACGCCGCCATCGACTACCTCGCCCGACTGCGCCACCGCTCGGCGCTGTCCATCCGGGTCGAGCTGGTCCGCCCGTGGCGGCACTTCGACACGGAGCGGTACGCGCGCGAGATCATCGCCCATCTCGATCCGGTCGGCCTGTACTACCCCGTCGCCGACACCGCCGAGCTCGCGGCCCTTCGGCACCTCGGCGGGCGGCCGTGGATCCAGGTCGTCGGCGTCATGCCCACCGAGGAACTCCTCGACGGCCTGGAGCACGAGCAGCTCACCCATCTGTGGATCACCGCCGAGCTGGCCGACACGGACATGTCCTGGCTCTCGCGCTTCCCGAACCTGAGCGTGCTCCGGGTCAACCCCCGGCTGCCCCGCGTACGGAACGTACCGGAGGGCATCACGATCACGTCGTAGTGCCCCTTGAGGGGCGCGGCGAACTGCGCGACCAGCCACGAGGCACCCGCAGTCAAGAACGCGAAAAGGGGCTGCCCCGAACCGTACGAAACGGTTCGGGGCAGCCCCTGTACTGCTGTACTTCTGTCCTGCGGGCCGGAGGCCTAGGCTTCCTTGCTCAGGTTGGGCCCGGCGCCACCAGCCGCCTGCTCGATCGGCGGGACATCCGGAAGCGCCGCCTTCTCCTCGCCGCGGAAGGTGAACTTGGCTTCGTCGCCCTCACCCTCCGCGCCGACGACCACGATGTGGCCGGGGCGGAGCTCGCCGAAGAGGATCTTCTCCGACAGGATGTCCTCGATCTCGCGCTGGATCGTCCGGCGCAGCGGCCGGGCGCCCATGACGGGGTCGTAACCCTTCTTGGCCAGGAGCTTCTTCGCGTCACCGCTGAGCTCGATGCCCATGTCGCGGTCCTTGAGACGCTCGTCCACCTTGTCGGTCATGAGGTCGACGATCTGGATGATGTCTTCCTCGGTGAGCTGGTGGAAGACCACCGTGTCGTCGACACGGTTCAGGAACTCCGGGCGGAAGTGCTGCTTCAGCTCGTCGTTGACCTTGGTCTTCATGCGCTCGTAGTTCGTCTTGACGTCACCCGCGGCGGCAAATCCGAGGTTGAAGCCCTTGGAGATGTCACGCGTGCCGAGGTTGGTCGTCATGATGATGACCGTGTTCTTGAAGTCCACGACCCGGCCCTGGGAGTCGGTCAGGCGACCGTCTTCCAGGATCTGCAGGAGCGAGTTGAAGATATCCGGGTGGGCCTTCTCGACCTCGTCGAAGAGGACGACCGAGAACGGCTTGCGGCGGACCTTCTCCGTCAGCTGACCGCCCTCTTCGTAGCCGACATATCCGGGCGGCGAACCGAAGAGTCGCGAGACCGTGTGCTTCTCGCTGAACTCCGACATGTCGAGAGAGATCAGGGCGTCCTCGTCACCGAAGAGGAATTCGGCGAGCGTCTTGGAAAGCTCCGTCTTACCGACACCGGACGGGCCGGCGAAGATGAACGAACCACCGGGACGCTTCGGGTCCTTCAGACCCGCACGCGTACGACGAATCGCCTGCGAAAGCGCCTTGATGGCGTCCTTCTGGCCGATGACCCGCTTGTGGAGCTCGTCCTCCATGCGCAGCAGACGCGAGGACTCCTCCTCGGTCAGCTTGAAGACCGGAATGCCCGTCGCCGTGGCGAGGACCTCGGCGATGAGCTCGCCGTCGACCTCGGCGACGACGTCCATGTCGCCGGCCTTCCACTCCTTCTCGCGCTTGGCCTTCGCCGCGAGCAGCTGCTTCTCCTTGTCGCGGAGAGATGCGGCCTTCTCGAAGTCCTGCGAGTCGATCGCGGACTCCTTGTCGCGGCGGACATTCGCGATCTTCTCGTCGAACTCGCGGAGGTCCGGCGGCGCGGTCATCCGGCGGATGCGCATCCGGGAACCGGCCTCGTCGATCAGGTCGATCGCCTTGTCCGGAAGGAAGCGGTCCGAGATGTACCGGTCGGCGAGGGTGGCGGCCTGCACCAGCGCCTCGTCCGTGATGGAGACCCTGTGGTGGGCCTCGTAACGGTCGCGCAGACCCTTGAGGATCTCGATGGTGTGCGGCAGGGACGGCTCCGCGACCTGGATGGGCTGGAAGCGGCGCTCGAGGGCCGCGTCCTTCTCCAGGTGCTTGCGGTACTCGTCCAGCGTCGTGGCACCGATGGTCTGCAGCTCGCCTCGCGCCAGCATCGGCTTGAGGATGCTCGCGGCGTCGATCGCGCCCTCGGCGGCACCGGCACCCACCAGGGTGTGGAGCTCGTCGATGAACAGGATGATGTCGCCGCGGGTGCGGATCTCCTTGAGGACCTTCTTCAGGCGCTCCTCGAAGTCACCGCGGTAGCGCGAACCGGCGACGAGCGCGCCCAGGTCCAGGGTGTAGAGGTGCTTGTCCTTGAGGGTCTCGGGCACCTCGCCCTTGACGATGGCCTGCGCGAGGCCCTCGACGACGGCGGTCTTGCCGACGCCGGGCTCGCCGATGAGCACGGGGTTGTTCTTCGTACGGCGGGACAGCACCTGCATGACCCGCTCGATCTCCTTCTCGCGCCCGATGACCGGGTCGAGCTTGGATTCACGAGCGGCCTGGGTGAGGTTCCGGCCGAACTGGTCGAGCACCAGGGACGTGGAGGGCGTGCCCTCCGCAGGACCGCCACTTGCGCCGGCGGTCTCCTTGCCCTGGTAGCCGGAGAGCAGCTGGATGACCTGCTGCCGCACCCGGTTGAGATCGGCGCCCAGCTTCACGAGGACCTGGGCGGCGACGCCCTCGCCCTCGCGGATCAGGCCGAGCAGGATGTGCTCCGTGCCGATGTAGTTGTGGCCCAGCTGAAGGGCTTCGCGGAGCGAAAGCTCCAGCACCTTCTTGGCACGGGGGGTGAAGGGGATGTGCCCGGACGGGGCCTGCTGGCCCTGACCGATGATCTCCTCCACCTGCTGGCGGACCGCCTCGAGCGAAATCCCGAGGCTCTCCAGGGCCTTAGCGGCGACACCCTCGCCCTCGTGGATCAAGCCCAGGAGGATGTGCTCGGTGCCGATGTAGTTGTGGTTGAGCATCCGGGCTTCTTCCTGAGCCAGGACGACAACCCGCCGCGCGCGGTCGGTGAACCTCTCGAACATCGTTAATCGCTCCTCAGAGCGGTCAGGCAGTAAGGGGGCTGTCCCCTCCCTGTCCTTCCGCAGCTTAGTCCCGCAAGCGGGGACCGCTCATTCCAACTGCCGACACCCGGCCGAGAACAAGAGGTGCCTCCTGACCCCGAACGCCGACAACTGCTCCAACCCGATGGTGCGAGACGATGTTCCCGCAGGCCAAGCACTTACCCTCACCTCAGCTACGCCGATGGCGAACGTGAGACGGCCTCGCGCGTGTGTCGCCCCTCCCCACTAGGGATGTCTTACCCGCAAGGACTGACACTCCATGCGGCGCGCGCCGGTTCCCTCCGCTACGGGCGAACACCCTTGCGCCGCCGAACATGTCCGTACGCCCCTTTTCCGGACACCGCGTGCATTCGTGACGGCACTCTGCGTAACCCGAAGCCCCTCCGGCCGGTTGCTCCGGACATGGCCATCACCGTTCCCCAGCCTCGTGAACCGGTCGAGCAGAGCGATCCGGTCCGGCAGTGGTACGCGAACGAGCTCGGCTGGGCGACGGCCGATCGCCGCCCCGGGCTTCCGGTGCAGCTCCTGACGGGGCTCCGCTTCGATGTACTGCAGCTGCCCGCCGAAGCCGGATTCGCCGCCCTGCGGCATGTCGGGCCGAAGGCTCCGGTGGCTCTGCGGGGCGATTCGATGCGGCTCTTCGTGGCCGCGGGGAGCGCCGACGAACTGCCGGGGCTCCTGGAGTGGCTCGAATGGGGTGACATCGCGCTGGACCTCACGGCCATCGGAGCGGACGGTCTCGTCGACGCGCCCACGCCTCCGGGGTGGTCCGGCACGCAGGGGGCCGCCGTGTGGCTGCGACCCCCGGAGCCCGGGTGCGAGGTGGAGCCGACGCTGCCGGCACTGCCTTCCCTGTCCTGCGTGGGGGGTGGCACGGTGTCCCACAGCGATCCCGCCGTGGGCTCCGGTCTCGTACGACTTGTGGACACGGCGGCAACGCAGTGCCACCGGGTCCGGTTGAGACGAACCCGTCGTCAGCCGTTGGCCTTCTCGTAGGCCTCGCGAATGGAAGCGGGGACGCGGCCGCGGTCGTTGACCTCGAAGCCGTTGTCCTTCGCCCAGGCACGGATCGCCGCGGTGTCCTGACCGCCGCTCGTGGCAGAGGCACGGGCTTTGGCACGCCCGGCCGAACCACGGCCACCGGTACGACGACCACCCTTGAGGTACGGCTCAAGAAGACCGCGGAGCTTGTCCGCGTTCGACGTGGTGAGGTCGATCTCGTAAGACTTGCCGTCCAGCGCAAACGTCACGGTCTCGTCTGCCTCGCCACCGTCGAGGTCATCGACAAGAAGGACCTGAACCTTCTGTGCCACCGGATTTCCTTTCATCGATAACTTCGGGCCGGATCGAACGGCGCGAGCCGCTGAATCGCCGCCCCCTGTTATATGCAGTACTGCAGTACGTCGGAAAGCAAACCGCTTTTGCTGGAAAAACACAAACCCCCGGGAGAGACCGATGACCACGGGAACCCAGGAAACATGCGCGTTTCGGACATAGGGAACCCGGGCAGCGGACAGCCCGGAATACCGGCGACGATCACAGATGCAGAAGCATCCGACTGTTGCCCAAGGTGTTCGGTTTCACTCGTTCGAGGCCGAGGAACTCCGCGACACCCTCGTCTTTGGAACGCAGCAGCTCGCTGTAGACATCTCCGTCGACAGGTGTCTCACCGATCTCCACGAACCCGTGCTTCGCGAAGAAGTCGACTTCGAAGGTGAGACAGAAAACCCGTCGGACTCCGAGCCAACGAGCGGTCTGCAGCAACTTCCCCAACACCTGATGACCCACTCCGGCGCCCTTGACATCGGGGTTCACCGCGAGAGTGCGTACTTCCGCGAGGTCTTCCCACATCACGTGCAGGGCACCACAGGCGACGACGTCGGCGTTGTCGTCGCGTTCCGCCACCCAGAACTCCTGGATGGACTCGTAAAGCGCGACCGTCGCTTTGTCGAGCAGGATCCCCTGGCGGGCGTAGGAGTCGAGGAGGTTGCGCACGACCGGCACATCGGCTGTGCGCGCCCGGCGTACGGAGACTGCTTTAGCGCTGAGTTCAGGGGGTTCTGCTGGCATGAGCGGACGCTATCGCTCTGCTTCGGGCTCAGCCGCGCCGGGGTTCTCCAGAGCTTGGCCGAGGTTCTCCGGGGCTTGAACGGGGTTCTCCGGGGCTTGAACGGGGTTCTCCGGGGCTTGAACGGGGTTGCCCGGGGCTTGAGTGACGGCGCCTTCGGAGAGAGGGGCTTGAGCGGCCGGGCCGATGATGCGCATCGCGTCACTGAGTGCCTCACGCTGTTCCGCCGACATCATCCCGAAGAAGGCGACGAGAGCGGCGGCGGGGTTGTCACTCCTCGACCATGCTTCGTTCATCAGTGCGGCGGCGTAGGCGGCCCGAGTGGAGACCGCCTCATATCTATAGGCGCGGCCTTCCGCTTCACGGCGCACCCAGCCCTTCTGATGAAGATTGTCCAAAACGGTCATGACGGTGGTGTACGCGATGGACCGTTCCTGCTGAAGGTCTTCCAGGACTTCTCGAACGGTCACGGGGCGGTTCCACTTCCACACCCGTGTCATGACTGAGTCTTCGAGTTCTCCCAAGGGGCGAGGCACACCAGAACAATAGTGGGAGATGTCACTAATCCCATGACGGACGTGGCGGAGGGGGCATTTCCCCAACAAAAAGGGCGTACGACTCGGAATGTGAGCGAGTCGTACGCCAAGAGTGTGCGGGTGGTGACCTCGGGTCACCGGCGATCAGGGCTGGCCAGGGCTGGTCAGTCAGGCCTTGGGGGTCTGCTGGGCGCCTTCGGCGCGGGCGATCACGGCGTCGACGGCCGCGTCTTCCTTGGCCTTGTTGGCGCCGCCCTGGGTCTTCACGATCGTCACGATGAGACCGCCGAAGAACACGGCCATCACTACGGGGGGCAGGAGCGCGGAGACGTATTCCATGCCCCCCAGAGTAGCTAGCCCGCGGCGAGCTGGTGCGGCGGGTCCGTCGGTCTGCGCTTGGGCGGGAAGACCTCGGCCGGGGTCGGCACGGGGCGGGGCGGTTCGGGAGCGGCCGGCTTCGTCGGCGGGGCGCTCGGCGTACCGGGCTTCGGCGCCGCCCGGTCATCGCGCTCGCTCCGGCCGCCGGGGAGGGCGAGCAGGCGCGTGCGTGAGGCGGGAACGAGGGGGCGGGGCGCCGGGGCGGACGTGGCGGACGTAGGGGACCGGCCCGCCAGGCGGTCGCGTACGGCCCGTTCGGCGACGGTCCGGCAGCGATCGAGGAGGGCGGCGGCGACCGGGTTGCCGCGCAGGGCGCGCAGCGCGGCGAGGTCGTCGGGGCCCGGCTGGTAGCCGGAGGCGAGGACGTCCTCGAGGAGTGCGAGGTAGCCGGTCGTGGTGCCGGGCAGGGCCGCCCGGTAGCGGGCGAGGTCGGCCAGCAGGAAGGCGCGGAGCCTGGCGCCCTCGCTCACCGCCTCGTCGACGGCGTCGGCGAGGCGGTGGCAGTCCTGGATGTCTTCGGCGGAGGCGGGTCTTGGATGCAGGGCGAGGGCCAGAGCGCGGCGGAGCACACGCAGCTCCTCCGTACCGAAGGCCATGCCGCCGCGAGATCCATATGGCGTGGGCATGAGCCGAAGATACGTGTTAAACGGACAAAATCCGCTTAACGCCAATATGTGGCGTGGCTACCGCTCGGGTGGCTGCCGCTCGGGTGGCAACGCCTCGCGTGGCTGCCGGTTCACTCCGAGCGGCGGCGGATCATCGCGAAGACGACCGCGCCGACCCCGAGGGCCCCGGCCGCGCCGACCGTGATCCAGGGGAGCACGCCCGCGCCGGTGTCCGCGATGGTGCCGTCAGGGCCGTCGGCGGGGTCGTCCCGGGCGTCGGCCGACGTGCTGGAGGTGGCCGTGGTGGTGGGGGCGGCGGACGGGGACACCGTCGCGGTCGAGCCGCCGGTGGAGTCGTCCACCGCGTACGTCACCGCATGCGTCCCCGCGTACATCCCCGCGTGCGTCACGGTCCGCGTCACCGCGTACGTCACTGTGTGCGCCGCACGACCGCCCCCGGGCCCGCCGTCGAAACCGGTGACCGCGCACGCCGCCGTGGCCGGTCCGGCGAGCCCGGCCAGCACCCCGGCCGCCACTGTCGCGGCCAGTCGTCCCCTACGCCCCATTATCTCCACGCCCGCTCGAACCCGCCCAAGTCCCGTCCCTGCGCAGACTCTTGTATGGCGCGCGGGGTTGTGCGCGCAAGCCCCGCTTATGAGCCGCCAGTTATGAGCCGCCGACCTCAGAGGCCGCGACCGGAGCGCTCAACTCCGGGCGATGTTCCGCTCGTAGACCAGGCGCAGGCCGATGAGGGTCAGCCACGGCTCGTGCTCGTCGATGACCGACGCCTCGCCCAGGACCATGGGCGCGAGGCCGCCGGTCGCGATGACCGTGACGTCGTCGGGGTCGCCGCCCGGACCGGCCAGTTCGCGGGCCATGCGCTGCACGACGCCGTCGACCTGGCCCGCGAAGCCGTACAGGATGCCCGACTGCATGGCCTCCACGGTGTTCTTGCCGATGACGCTGCGCGGCCGGGCCAGCTCGATCTTGCGGAGCTGGGCGCCCCGCACACCGAGCGCCTCGACGGAGATCTCGATGCCGGGGGCGATGACGCCACCGGTGTACTCCCCGCGCGCGGAGACCGCGTCGAACGTCGTCGCCGTGCCGAAGTCGACGACGACGGCGGGGCCTCCGTAGAGCTCGACCGCCGCGACCGCGTTGATGATGCGGTCGGCGCCGACCTCCTTGGGGTTGTCCATGAGGATCGGTACGCCGGTCTTGATGCCGGGTTCCACGAGGACGGCGGGCACGTCTCCGTAGTAGCGACGGGTGACCTCGCGCAGTTCGTGCAGGACGGAGGGGACCGTCGAGCAGATGGCGATCCCGTCGATTCCGTCGCCGAGCTCCTCGCCGAGGAGCGGGTGCATGCCCATCAAGCCGTTCAGGAGCACGGCGAGTTCGTCCGCCGTGCGGCGGGCATCGGTGGAGATGCGCCAGTGCTCGACGATCTCTTCGCCGTCGAAGAGGCCGAGGACGGTGTGGGTGTTTCCGACGTCGATGGTCAGCAGCATGTCGTCGTCACTCCGCGCCATCGGAAAGCGCGCGAAGCGCTTCCTCGGAAGAGTGGTGGGAGACGGACGGGCGCAGGTCGAGGCCGATGTCCAGGATCGGCGAGGAGTGGGTGAGGGAGCCCACCGCGAGGAAGTCCACGCCCGTGTCCGCGTACGCCCGGGCGTTCTCCAGGGTGAGGCGGCCCGAGGACTCCAGGATCGCGCGGCCCGCCACGATGGCCACGGCCTCCTCGGTCTCGCCCGGCGTGAAGTTGTCCAGGAGGATCAGGTCGGCGCCCGCGTCCACGACCTCGCGCAGCTGGTGGAGGGTGTCGACCTCGACCTCCACGGCAAGGTCGGGGAAGGCGGCGCGCACGGCCTTGAAGGCCTGCTCCACGCCTCCCGCGGCCACCACGTGGTTGTCCTTGACCAGTGCCGCGTCGGAGAGCGACATGCGGTGGTTCACGCCGCCGCCCATGCGCACCGCGTACTTCTCCAGGGCGCGAAGACCGGCCGTCGTCTTGCGGGTGTCGCGGACCTTGGCGCTCGTGCCGTCGAGTGCGTCGGCCCACGCGCGCGTGGCCGTCGCCACGCCGGAGAGGCGGCACAGGAGGTTGAGCGCGGTGCGTTCGGCGGTGAGCAGGTCGCGGGTGCGGGTGGTGACGCTGAGCAGCTTGGCGCCCGCCTCCACCCGGTCGCCGTCCTCCACGTGCCGCTCGACCTCGAAGGTGTCCGTGCAGACGAGGGAGATGACGGCTTCGGCGACGCGCAGACCGGCGACCGTGCCGGCCTCGCGCGCGGTGAAGTCGCCGGTGGCGACGGCCTCTTCGGGGATCGTGGCGACCGAGGTGACGTCAACGCCGCCGTCCAGGTCCTCCTCGATCGCCATGTGCGCGATGTCCTCGACCTGTACGGGGTCGAGCCCCGCGTCGGTCAGGAGCTGCGCGAGGGCGGGGTCGAGGCCGCACTCCAGGGGGTCGTACGCGTCGTCCGAGCCGCAGCCGCAGGCATCGCCGCAGCCGCCGCCTGTGGGGGCGAGAGGGAGGTCGTCGGGGGTGCTCACGGTCACTTCTCCTGGGGACTTGGGCGGCCCGGACTCGGGCTGAGGCTGGAGCTTGGACTGGAACTGGAGCTTGGACTGGAACTGGGGCTGGGGCTGGGGCCGGGACTGGTCGGCGGGAAGTCGGAGGACTCTGTCGTGTGCGCCGCCAGGGTCCGGTCCGCGTTCAGGCGTACGACGATGTGGCGCCGCCAGGCCTCGTCGTCGCGGTCGGGGTGGTCCTCGCGCCAGTGGCAGCCGCGGGTCTCCTCGCGGCGCTGTGCGGCGGCCACCAGGACGCGGGCCACGCACAGGAGGTTGGTGGTCTCCCAGGTGTCGACGCCGGGCTCGGCGGTCTTGCCGTCCTCGGCGAGCGCGCCTGCCGCCTCGGCGTGGATGCGGGCGAGGCGGGCCGCGGCGTCGGAGAGGGAGTCGGCGGACCTGAGCACTCCGGCGCCGTCGGTCATCACGCGCTGGATGGCGAAACGGGCCTCGGGGGGCAGCAGGGGGTGCGCGGGGGTGTCGGGGTGGGTCACCGGTGCGGGGGTCGGCACGGGGACGGGAACCGCCGCGTAGAGCGCGGGGAGGGTCTTCTCCGCGTGCCGTGCCGCGATGTCCGCGGCGATGCGCTCGGCGTAGACCAGGCCCTCCAGGAGGGAGTTGGAGGCGAGGCGGTTGGCGCCGTGGACGCCGGTGCAGGCGACCTCGCCGCAGGCGTACAGGCCCGGGACCGTGGTGCGGCCGTGCGGGTCGGTGCGGACGCCGCCGGAGGCGTAGTGCGCGGCCGGGGCGATGGGGACGGGCTCGGTCACCGGGTCGATGCCGTGGGCGCGGCAGGCGGCGAGGATCGTCGGGAAGCGGTTCTCCCACATGTCGGCGCCGAAGTGCCTGGCGTCCAGGTACATGTGCTCGGCGCCCTTCTCCTGCATGCGCCGCGTGATGCCCTTGGCCACGATGTCCCGGGGCGCGAGCTCCGCGAGTTCGTGCTGGCCGACCATGAAACGCACGCCGTCCGCGTCCACGAGGTGGGCTCCCTCGCCGCGCACCGCTTCGGAGACCAGCGGCTGCTGACCCTCCGCGTCGGCGCCAAGGAAGAGCACGGTGGGGTGGAACTGCACGAACTCCAGGTCGCTCACCTCGGCGCCCGCGCGCAGGGCGAGCGCGACGCCGTCGCCCGTCGACACGGAGGGGTTCGTGGTCGCCGAGAAGACCTGGCCCATGCCGCCGGTGGCGAGGACGACCGCGGGAGCGTGGACGGCGCCCACGCCGTCGTGCTGGCCCTCTCCCATGACGTGCAGGGAGACACCGGCCGTGCGTCCTTCGGCATCCGTGAGGAGGTCGAGGACCAGGGCGTTCTCGACCGTCGGTATGCCACGCGCGCGTACCGCTTCGACCAGGGCGCGGGAGATCTCCGCGCCGGTCGCGTCGCCGCCCGCGTGCGCGATGCGGCGGCGGTGGTGGCCGCCCTCGCGGGCCAGCTCGATGTCGCCTTCGGGTCCTGTGTCGAAGTGGGCGCCGGTCTCGATGAGGCGGCGCACGGCGTCGGGGCCCTCGGTGACCAGGGTGCGCACGGCCTCCTCGTCGCAGAGCCCGACGCCCGCCACGAGGGTGTCGTCCAGGTGCTGCTCGGGGGTGTCGCCCTCGCCGAGCGCCGCGGCGACGCCGCCCTGGGCCCAGCGCGTGGAGCCGTCGTCCAGGCTGGCCTTGGTGACCACGACGGTCTTCAGGCCCGCCGCCGAGCAGCGCAGGGCAGCGGTCAGTCCGGCCACTCCGGAGCCGACGACGACGATGTCGGCGGCCAGGGACCAGCCGGGGGCGGGGGCGTGCAGACGTATTCCGGTGGCACTCATGCGGTGGCTCCGAACGTGAGCGGAATGTTGTCGATCAGACGGGTCGCGCCGACCCTGGCGGCTACGGCGAGGACCGCCTCACCGATGTGGCCCGGCTGTACGTCCGTGAAATCGGCCGGGTCGACAAGGGCCAAGTAGTCGAGCTCCAGCGGGGGTTGGCGGCGGGCCGCCTCGTCGAGGACCTGCCGGGCGGCGGCGCGGACGGCCGCGGGGCCGCCGGGCACGGCCGGCGTGACGGACTGGGCCAGGGCGTGGGTGTCGGCCGCGGCGCGGGACTCCCCCAGGGCGTTCAGGGCATCGGCGCGCGCGTGCGTGACGGGGGCCAGCGCGGCCCGCGCGTGGAGGGCTTCCTGCGCGGCGTGCCGGTCGCGGCCCGCGAAGAGAGCACCGGAGAGCGCGAGTGCGGTGCGCCGCTCGGCCGGGGAGAGATAGCGGTTGCGGCTGGAGAGGGCCAGGCCGTCGTCCTCGCGCACGGTGGGTACGCCGACGATCTCGACGCCGAAGTTCAGGTCCCGCACCATGCGGCGGATGAGGGCGAGCTGCTGGGCGTCCTTCTGTCCGAACAGCGCCGCGTCGGGCCGTGTGAGGTGCAGCAGCTTGGCGACGACCGTGAGCATGCCGTCGAAGTGCCCGGGGCGGGTTGCCCCTTCGAGGAGGGTGCCCATGGGGCCCGCGCTGATCCGGACCTGCGGTTCGCCGCCCGGGTAGACCTCCTCGACGGACGGGGCGAACACGAAGTCCGCGCCTTCCTGTCCGGCGATCTTGAGGTCGGCGTCCAGCGTGCGGGGGTAGCGGTCGAGGTCCTCGCCCGCGCCGAACTGGAGGGGGTTCACGAAGACCGTGACGACGACTTCGCCCTCTTCGCCGGCTATGCGGCGTGCGGTGCGGATCAGCGTGGCGTGGCCCTCGTGCAGGGCTCCCATGGTCATGACGACGACCCGGCGGCCCGCACGCGTGCGCGTGCGCAGTGGTTCGGCGGTGTGCACCAGGCTGGTCATCGTGTCCCTCCCCCGGCGCCGCTCCCGTCCCCTCCGTCGGCCAGGACTCCCAGGAGGTCCTCGGCGAGCTCGGGCTTGAGCAGTCCGTGGGCGAGCGCCCGGTCGGCGGTCGCGCGGGCCATCGCCAGATATCCGGCGACGGTCTGCGGCGCGTGCTTGCGCAGCTCGGCGACGTGCGCGGCGACTGTGCCCGCGTCCCCGCGCGCGACGGGTCCGGTGAGGGCGGCGTCGCCGGAGCGCAGCGCGTTGTCCAGGGCGGCTCCGAGCAGCGGGCCGAGCATCCGGTCGGGGGCCTGCACGCCCGCGTCACGGAGCAGGTCCATGGACTCGGCGACCAGCGTGACCAGGTGGTTCGCACCGAGCGCGAGGGCCGCGTGGTAGAGCGGGCGGGACTCCTCGGCGATCCATTCGGGCTCGCCGCCCATCTCGATGACCAGTGCCTCGGCGGCGAGGCGCAGCTCCTCGGGGGCGGTGATGCCGAAGGAGCAGCCCGCAAGGCGCTGCACGTCGACGGGGGTGCCGGTGAACGTCATAGCGGGGTGCAGGGCGAGCGGCAGGGCGCCTGCTCGCAGCGCGGGCTCCAGCACCTTGGTGCCGTACCGCCCCGAGGTGTGCACCATGAGCTGGCCGGGGCGGACCGCTTCGGTCTCGACGAGGCCTTCCACGAGGCTCGGCAGGGCGTCGTCCGGCACGGTCAGGAGGACCAGGTCGGCGCGCTCCAGGACCTGGGCGGGCGTGACGAGGGGGACGTCGGGCAGCAGGAGTGCCGCGCGTCTCACGGACGCCTCCGAGACTCCTGACGCGGCGACCGGGCGGTGCCCGGCTAGCTGGAGTGCCGCGGCGAGCGCGGGGCCGACACGGCCCGCTCCCACGACGCCCACCGTGAGCCTCGCGGGGCGGTCCCGCGGGTCTGGCTGATGAGGTGCGTTCACGCGATGACGCCTTCCCGTTCCAGTCCGCTCGGGGTACCGGACGATTTCTCGTCATGCTAACGCGATTGGCCCGCGCCGCGTCCTGCGCTGTCCACAGGCTGTGGGTATTGATATGACCGGCGGCCGACCGCACGGCATGCTCGGGGGATGACGTCACACGACGAAGCACCGGGGCCGGAGCAGCCGGCGGACGGCGACGGAGCCGAGGCGAGCGCGGAGGACCTGCTGGCCGCCCGCCGCCGGGCCGCGGGATTCGGCGCCGACCGGACCCTCCACCGCTGGTCCGCGCACGCCCCGCTCGCCACGCGGCTCTCGGCACTCGCGGAAGCGGCCTCGGAGGTCGTGGGTCCTGACGAGCCCGTCGACCTCTACGGCAACGCCGTCGTCGGCCGCCTGGAGGACGAGGTCGCCCGGCTGCTCGGCAAGGAGGCCGCCGCCTTCTTCCCGACCGGCACGATGGCCCAGCAGGTCGCCTTGCGCTGCTGGGCGGGCCGCACGGGCGACGCGACCGTCGCCCTGCACCCGAGAGCCCACCCCGAGGTGCACGAAAGGGGCGCCCTGCACGTGGTGAGCGGCCTGCGCACGGTGCATCCGACGAGCGAGCCGCGGCTGCCGACGGCCGAGGAAGTACGGGACTTCGAAGAGCCCTTCGGGACGCTGATGCTCGAACTGCCGCTCCGGGACGCCGGTTTCGTCCTGCCGTCCTGGGAGGAGCTCGTAGAGGTCGTGGAGGCGGCCCGCGAACGCGACGCCGTGGTGCACTTCGACGGTGCGCGCCTGTGGGAGTGCACGCCGCACTTCGGCCGCCCCCTCGCGGAGATCGCCGGGCTCGCGGACACCGTGTACGTGTCGTTCTACAAGTCCCTGGACGGCCTGAGCGGCGCGGCGCTCGCGGGCCCGCGCACCTTGATCGACGAGGCGAAGACCTGGCGGCACCGTTACGGCGGCCTGGTCTTCCAGCAGTACCCGGCCGCCGTCGCCGCCCTGCTCGGACTGAGGAACACGCTTCCGCGCCTGCCGGATTACGTCGCCCACGCGCGCGTGGTCGCCGACGCGCTGCGCGAGGGGTTCGCGGCCGCCGGGGTGCCCTGGTCGCGCGTGCACCCCGAGCAGCCGCACACCCATCAGTTCCAGGTCTGGCTGCCGTACGACGCCGAGGTCCTGACCGAGGCCGCGCTCGGGCAGGCGGAGGAGACCAAGACCCACCTGTTCAGCCGCTGGTTCCCCGACGGGCCGCCCGGCCTCTCGGTCACGGAGGTCACCGTGACCGAGGCGGGCCTGGAGTGGACGCCCGACGACGTCAATGATGCGGTCGCGGAGTTCGTACGGAGGATCCCCGGCTGAGCCCGGCGCGGGCGACGAAGCCGGCCAGGGCGGCGCGGAACCGTCCGTGGGCGGGGCGTTCCTCGACGACGGCACGGAAGCGTCCGTAGTCGCGCACCTCGCGGACGACCTGCCAGTCCTGCTGACCGGGGGCGGGCGGGGTGCGTTCGTCGTGCTGGGCGGCGCGGTAGCTGTCGAGAAGGTACTGCTGCGTGATGCTCATGACGGGTTCGCCTCTCAAGACAAATGGTACTTATCGGGCACCCATGGGACGACGGGAAGCAGAGTCGGCGCAGGAGTGGCGGGAGTGGGTCGCGATGGGCCGCTGTGGATGCCGACCCGGTCACCACAGACTGCGCCCGTCACCGAGCCGCCGTCGCGCCGATTGACACCGGCCGTCAATCGGCGGCTGGGATGTCAGTGGCGCGGTGCACGATGGCTCCATGAGCGTGCACATCGAGATCGCGGGCCTGCCGCAGGAGCGGATCTTCTTCGACCCTTCGCCCCTGGCCGAGCTGGGCGTTGCCCTGCACGCGCTGTCCGAGCCGGGACACCATCCGGGTCTGCACGGCTGGGCCACGGCGACCACCGCCTGTCTCAAGCCGGACCTCGCCGACCGGCTGTGCGAGGCGGACTTCCTGTGGCGGAACTCCTTCTCGGACGTCTTCATGCCGTTCGCGGGCCTCGTGGACGGCGACGGCAGGCCGGGAGCGACGCTCGCCGAGGAGCTCGACCTGCTCGACCGCCTGGACGACGAGCGATTCGTCATGGCGGCCCTGGAGTTCACCTGCGGCACGACGTACAACGAAGGCGGCCCTTCGCCGCTCACCGACCCCGTCAGGGGCGCCCGCGCCCTGGAGCTCGCCGCCACGCGCGGCACCCGGCAGCTGGACTTCGCCGAGCGGCTCCTGACCGATCCGCACGCCGTCCGGGCCTGGCTGCGCCGCCTCCTGGAGGACTGCGACGAGGCGTTCTTCGCCGACACCTGGCGGCGGGTGCGTGTCCAACTGGCCGCAGACGCCCGGCACAAGACCGAGATACTGCGCCACAAGGGCCTGGCCGAGGTGCTCGCCTCGGTGTCGGCGGCGCTCTCGGTGGACGCCGATGGACGCCGCATCACCGCGGACAAGCTGGTGCCGGGCTCCACGACGGCCCTGGACCACACCCTGGGGGCGGGGCTCACGTTCGTGCCCTCGCACTTCGCCTGGCCGCACCTGATGGTCCTGCACGCCCCGGGCTGGCGCCCGGTGATCCATTACCCCGTGTCCACCCCTGACCTGGCCAAGCCCACCTCCGTGGAGACCCTGGAGCGGCGGCTGACAGCCCTGGCCCACCCCGTGCGCCTGCGGCTGTGCCGCGACATGGCCCGCGCGCCCTTCAGCACCGGCGAGCTGGCCCACGCCACCGGGCTCACGGCGCCGGAGGTCTCCCGGCACCTCACGCTCCTGAAGAAGGCGGGCCTGGTGACCACGGCACGGCGCGGCCGGTACGTGCTGCACCAGCTGGACGTCACCGTGGTGGCCCGCCTCGGCAGCGACTTCCTGGAGGGCATCCTGCGCTGACTCCGCGGCTCCCCTAGGTCGAAGACCCCGCACAGCCGCCCGCGATCAGGGCAGTCCGTCAGGACAGCCGTCAGGCCGCCCCGCCGCCCGCCCGCACCAGACCCGTCTCGTACGCGAGGACCACCACCTGCACCCGGTCCCGCAGCCCGAGCTTGGTCAGGATGCGCCCCACGTGGGTCTTCACCGTGGCCTCCGACAGGACGAGCCGCGCCGCGATCTCCCCGTTCGAAAGTCCCTGGGCGACCAGGATCATGACCTCGCGCTCGCGGTCCGTGAGCCGCTCGAGCTCCTTGAGCTGCGGCTGCCCGCCCGCGTTCGGCAGCATCGGCGCGAAGCGGTCGAGGAGGCGCCGCGTCGTGGACGGCGCGACCACCGCGTCACCGCTGTGCACGGAGCGGATCGCGGCGAGCAGCTCCCCCGGAGGCACGTCCTTCAGCATGAAACCGGAGGCGCCCGCCTTGAGCCCCGAGAAGGCGTACTCGTCGAGGTCGAAGGTCGTCAGGATGAGGACCTTCGGCGGGTTCTCGTCCTGGCAGATGCGCCGGGTCGTCTCCACCCCGTCCAGTTTCGGCATGCGTACGTCCATGAGCACCACGTCGACCTCGGTCGTCCGCAGCACCTGGAGCGCCTCGACACCGTCGCCCGCCTCCGCGACGACCTCCATGTCGGGCTGTGCGGCGAGAACCATGCGGAACCCGGTGCGCAGCAGCGCCTGGTCGTCGACGAGCATGACGCGGATCGACATCAAGGGCCCTCTCCTGAATCTGTTCTGGATGTGTTCATGAGCGAATTCACGGGCGAATTCATGAGCGAATCGGTGTGGCCACGAGCCTAGGGCGTGGACAGATCGGTGACAGGTGTCAATGTGCGGGCTTGAGCGGGAGCAGCGCACTGATGCGGAAGCCGCCGCCCGGGCGCGGACCCGCGTCCAGGGTGCCGCCGACCATGCCGACGCGTTCCCGCATGCCGATCAGGCCGTGCCCGCTGCCGTCGGCGCCGCCGTCCTCGTACAACTCGTGCGGCGCGCCCTTGCCGTCGTCCTCGACGAGCAGCCCCAGGCCGTCGTCGAAGTAGACCAGGCGCACGCTCGCGCCGGTGTTCTCGCCGCCGTGCTTGCGGGTGTTGGTGAGCGCCTCCTGCACGATGCGGTAGGCCGTGAGCTCCACGCCGCTCGGCAGCGGGCGCGGGGTGCCCTCGACCTTGAAGTCGACCGGGAGACCGGCCGTGCGCACCTGCTCGATGAGCTCGTCGAGCTGCTCGACGTCGGGCTGCGGAACGTACTCACCGCTCTCCTCGTGCTCGCCGGTGCGCAGCACGCCGAGCAGCCTGCGCATCTCGGCGAGCGCCTGGCGGCCGGTGCCCGAGATGGTCTCCAGGGCCTGCTTGGCCTGCTCGGGGGCCGCGTCGAGGACGTACGCGGCGCCGTCGGCCTGGACGACCATCACCGAGACGTTGTGCGCGACCACGTCGTGCAGCTCGCGCGCGATCCTGGCCCGCTCGGCCGCCACCGCGACCTTGGACTGCGCGGCCCGCTCCTTCTCCAGGCGGTCGGCGCGCTCCTCCAGCTGGGCGAAGTAGGCGCGACGGGTGCGGATGGAGTCGCCGAGCACCCAGGCGAGGGCGAAGGGCACCATCTGGAAGACCGAGTAGAGGACGTTCCCGAAGGCGCTTATGGACTCCACCGGCCAGCGCATCGACGAAAGCGGAGCCGCGCACAGGCCGCCGATCAGGGCGAACCGCGAGGCCCACTTCGCACCGTCGGCCGACGCCGTGTAGATGATTACCAGCATCGCGAAGTCGGCGGGCATGGTCTTGATGTCGAAGATCAGCTGGACGACCCCGAGGACGACGGTGAGCACCAGCATCTTCTCGGTGTACTTGCGGCGCAGTGCCACCACCACGGACATTCCGAGGACGATGACGGCAGCCAGGACCGCCGGGTCATCGCCTGATCCCTCGGCGGTGGAGACCAGACCGATGCCGGAGATCCCGAGCAGGACGACGGCCCAGAAGCCATCGACCCCGGTCGGGTGTCTGCGGAAGAAGTCATAGACGCGTTGCACGTAACCCAGCGTAGGCAGCGGTTCGGCCCTCCGGGGTCAACCGGAGGGCCGATCCGTATCGCTCGCGTGTACTCCCCAAGGTGGAGGCCGCTTAGCCTTCTCGCGTGACGAACGAGGTCCGGGGCGAACGGAAAGACGCGCGGCGTGGCTGGCAGGAGGCCATGGAGGCCGCCCTCTACGGGCCCGACGGCTTCTATCTGCGCCCCGAGGGACCCGCGGGGCACTTCCGTACGTCGGTGCACGCGTCGCCGCTCTTCGCGGGCGCGGTGGCCCGGCTGCTGTGCCGCGTGGACGAGGCGCTCGGCCACCCGGACGAGTTGGCTTTCGTCGATCTTGGCGCGGGCCGCGGCGAGTTGACCGCGGGCGTCCTCGCCACACTGCCCGCCGACGTGGCGGCACGCGCGCGTGCCTTCGCGGTCGAGCGGGCCGAGCGCCCGGAGGGGCTCGACCCGCGCGTCGAGTGGTGCGGCCGGGCGCCGGACGGCGTCACGGGCCTGCTGTTCGCCAACGAGTGGCTGGACAACGTCCCTCTGGATGTCGCCGAGGTCGCGCCGGACGGTGTCGTCCGCCGTGTTCTCGTACGCGACGACGGCACCGAATCGCTGGGCGGCCCCGTCGAAGGGCCGGACGCCGAGTGGCTCGCGCGCTGGTGGCCGCTCGCCCCGGAGCCGGGCCTGCGCGCGGAGATCGGCCGCCCCAGGGACGAGGCGTGGGCGAGCGCGTCGGCGGCGCTGACGCGCGGCCTGGCCGTCGCGATCGACTACGCGCACGACCGCGCCGGACGGCCGCCCTTCGGCACCCTGACCGGCTTTCGCGCGGGCCGCGAGACGACGCCCGTGCCGGACGGCACGTGCGACATCACGGCCCATGTGGCACTGGACGCGTGCGCGCTGCCCGGAGCCGCACGGCTGACCCAGCGTGCGGCCCTGAACGCCCTGGGGGTGAGCGGTGGCCGCCCGCCCCTCTCCTTGGCCTCCAGCGATCCGGTGGCGTACGTACAGGCCCTCACGCGCGCGGGAGAGGCTGCCGAGCTGACCGCTCCGGGCGGGCTCGGCGACTTCGGCTGGCTGATCCAGCCGATGGGGTCGGACGACCCGCTACTTGTCGATGTCGCCGACCACGAAGAACAGTGATCCCAGGATCGCCACCATGTCGGCGACGAGCTGGCCGGGCAGCAGTTCGGCGAGAGCCTGGATGTTGTTGTACGACGCCGAGCGGAGCTTGAGGCGGTACGGGGTCTTCTCGCCCTTGGAGACCAGGTAGTAGCCGTTGATGCCGAGGGGATTCTCGGTCCACGCGTACGTGTGGCCCTCGGGGGCCTTGAGCACCTTCGGGAGGCGCTGGTTGATCGGCCCCTGCGGCAGCTCGGCGAGCCGCTCCAGGCAGGCGTCGGCGAGGTCGAGGGCGACGTGGGTCTGTTCCAGGAGGCACTCGAAGCGGGCCAGGCAGTCGCCCTCCTGCCGCGTGACGACCTTCAGGGTGTCCTGGAGCTCCCCGTACGCGAGGTAGGGCTCGTCGCGGCGCAGGTCGAAGTCGACTCCGGAGGCGCGGGCGATGGGACCGCTCACTCCGTAGGCGTGCACGGCCTCCGGGGACAGCACTCCGACGCCGCGCGTACGACCGCGGAAGATCTCGTTTCCGAGGACCAGCTTGTCGTAGACGTCCATCCGGGAGCGGACGGACGCGACAGCCGCACGCGCGCGCGTGGCCCATCCGGCGGGCAGGTCCTCCTTGAGGCCGCCCACCCGGTTGAACATGTAGTGCATGCGGCCGCCGGAGATCTCCTCCATCACGTTCTGGAGCTCCTCGCGCTCCCGGAACGCGTGGAACACCGGGGTGATCCCGCCCAGTTCGAGCGGGTACGAACCGAGGAACATCAGGTGGTTGAGGACGCGGTTCAGCTCGGCGAGGAGCGTACGCATCCAGACGGCGCGCTCGGGCACCTCCATGCCGAGCATCCGCTCCACGGCAAGGACGACGCCGAGTTCGTTCGAGAACGCGGAAAGCCAGTCGTGCCGGTTGGCGAGCACCACGATCTGCCGGTAGTCACGCGCCTCGAAGAGCTTCTCCGCGCCGCGGTGCATATAGCCGATGACCGGCTCCGCCTGCTCGATCCGCTCGCCGTCGAGGACGAGCCGCAGGCGCAGCACTCCGTGCGTGGACGGGTGCTGGGGCCCGATGTTGAGCACCATGTCGGTGCTCTCCGCGGCGCCGCCGATGCCGAGCGTGGTCTCCGTCGTGGGGCTCATGCGCGCATTCTCTCGTACGCGCGCTCCTACGCGACTGTCACCTCGGCTACGTACGCTTGAGGCATGGAAACGGGGACGGCACAGCCGGCACAGCCAGCGGAGTCGGCACAGCCGGGACAGTCGGAGGCGGAGCCGGTGTGGACCGGGCTGCCACGAGGGCTGCTGCGCATGCGGCGACTGCTCCTCGTGGTGTGGTTCGTGCCGCTCGCGGTGGCCGTCGGGGTGCTCCTGGGGATCTTCGCCGGGCCCGTGTGGGCGGCCTTCGCGGCCCTTCCGCTGGCCTTCGTGGCCTGGGGCTGGCCGATGCTGGGGCGCAACTGGCGCTCCTGGCGGTACGCGGAACGGGCCGACGACCTCCTGATCAGCCGGGGCGTGCTCTGGCACGAGGAGACGATCGTCCCGTACGGCCGCATGCAGCTCGTCGAGGTGACATCGGGTCCCGTGGAGCGGCACTTCGGCCTGGCCAGCGTGCAGCTGCACACGGCGGCCGCCGCCACGGACGCCCGCATCCCCGGCCTCATCCCCGAGGAGGCCGAGCGCCTGCGCGACCGGCTCACCGAGCTGGGCGAGGCCCGCTCGGCGGGGCTGTGAGCGGCGTACAGGAGGTGGCGGGGGAAGAGACAGCACCGGGCACCGAGAGCGTACGAGAACGGCGTCTGCACCCCGTCACACCCCTGCGCAGGGCCTGGGCGCCGGTGGCGGTCCTCGTGGGCCTCGCGGTGCACGACCCGAGCGGCACACAGCGCCGGGTGTCCGAGCTCCCCGTGAGCCAGATCCTCGCCGGGATCGCCGTCGTCCTCCTGGGCGGCGCCCTCTACGGCTTCATGAGCTGGTGGTTCACGCACTTCGCCGTCACGGACACCGAACTGCGCATCCGCACGGGGCTGATCTTCCGGCGTACCGCGCACATCCGGCTCGACCGGCTCCAGGCCGTGGACGTGACACAGCCGCTCGCGGCCCGCATAGCGGGCGTCGCCAAGCTCAAGCTGGATGTCGTCGGGGCGGAGAAGAAGGACGAACTGGCCTATCTGGGCCAGGAGGAGGCCTCCGTCCTGCGGGCCGAACTCCTCGCGCGAGCGGCCGGTTTCGCGCCCGATGCGGCCCGCGAGGTCGGTGAGGCGCCGGTCAACAACCTGGTGCACGTACAGCCGCGCATGCTCGCGATCTCCCTGCTCCTGACCGGCACGACGTGGGGCATGCTCGTCGCCACGCTGATCGTGCCGCCCTTCCTGTGGTTCGCCACCCACAACCTGTGGACGGTCCTCGCGACCGGACTTCCCATGCTGGGCGGCGCGTTCGCCAGCAGCGTGGGGCGGTTCATCGCGGAGTACGACTGGAAGGTGGGCGAGTCCCCCGACGGCCTGCGCATCGACCACGGGCTGCTCGACAAGGCGCACGAGACGGTGCCTCCTGGGCGGGTCCAGACGGTGCGCGTCGTGGAGCCGTGGCTGTGGCGGCGGCGCGGATGGGTGCGGGTCGAACTGGACGTGGCGGGTTCGTCCAACGGCGTCCTGGTCCCCGTCGCGTCACGGGAGGTCGCGGAATCCGTGATCGCGCGGATCCTGCCGGGCGTCCGGGTTCCGGCCGCGGCCGAGCTCATCCGCCCTCCCGCGCGGGCCGCGTGGTGCCTTCCTGTGTGGTGGAAGGGGTACGGCCTCGCGGTGACGGACACGGTGTTCGCGGCGCGGCACGGCCTGCTGCGGCGGCGCCTGTCCCTGGTGCCGCACGCGAAGGTGCAGAGCGTGCGGCTCACGCAGGGGCCTTGGGAGCGCTTCAAGGGGGTGGCGGACGTACAGGTGGACACGGGTGCGAACAAGACGGTGACGGCGCGGCTGCGTCCCGCCGGGGAGGCGGTCGCGCTGCTGTCCGCGCAGGCGGAGAGGTCCCGTACCGGGCGCAGGACGGCGCGCCCTGACCGGTGGATGGCGTGACGGGAGGGGCTGAAGTCCTTCAGCCCGGTCGGCGTTCGAGGCCCTCTTGTTCGAGGCCATCTCGTACGGGGTCCGGGGCGGAGCCCCGGTTCCGGGAAGAGGTGGGACGAGGGAGAGCCCCGCAGGGCCCGCTTACGCCCGTAGTACGCCCGTAGCGCCGTCCGCCTACGCCCGTAGCGCCGTCCGCAGCTCCGCCACATCGATCTGCTCGGTCTCGTCATGTGCCGTCAGGTCGATGACCTGGCCCACGCCCCGCTCGGCATCGCCTTCGGGCGCCCTCTTGAACTCCGCCTCGGCCTCCGCCTTGTGCACGGCGAGTGCCTCCTCGCCCACCACGTCGGCGAGGTCCACGTTCTGTACGGACTCCAGCGCCCCGGCGCTCGCCTCGCTCTTCGTACCGAAGAAGTCGAAGCCTCCCTGGACGGCCGGACGAAGCCTCTGCGCGGGCGGCGCGACGGCGACCGCGCGCTCATGCCCGCCGTACCCCTCGGCCGCCCCGGACTTCCCCCGCGCTTCGTCCCCGTCCGCACTCGGGCGGGAAGCCACACCGCCGCGGGAAGGTTTCGGCGCCATGCGGTCGAGCGCCGTGTTCGCCCGCTCGTACAACGACGGAGGCGCGATCGCCCCCGGGCGCACGACGGGAGCCGGTGCCTCGACCCGGGCCTGGGTCTGCGCGGGAACCGGTGCCTGCTCCCGGACCGGAGCCGGCGGCAACGCCCGCACCGGAGCGGACGCCTCGATGGCAAGGAGGCGGCGCCCCTCGAGGGCGCTCGCCCGCTCGGTCTCCGCGGTCGCGTACCGCCGCAGCAGCGCCGCGTGTTCGTTGCGCAGGGCGGCCAGCTCGGCCCGCTTGGACCGCAGCTTGGTCTCCAGGCGGCCCCGCAGCTCGCGGGACTCGTCGAGATCGGACTCGCACTCGGCTATGCGTTCCTCGTAACGCCACTCGTCGCTCTTGCGGCCGCGCTCGAGCTCGGCGACGCGTTTGCCCGCCGCCAGGTCCCAGCGGCGCATGACGACCGAGCCCACGACGGTCGCCGCGGCCGCGGCGGCGACCAGGCCGCGGAGCACGACGGGTTCCGCGAACAGCCAGGCGCCACCGGCGCAGACAAGAGAGAGGCTGGCGACCGTCGAGGGAGGAAGCAGCCTGTGCAGGGGTGGGGAATGGCGGTGACGTCCACGTGGCATGGCCAGAAACTTACCGCGCGTGGGCGAACTCTGGTGCCCCGCCCGCCAAAATGACAACGCCACAGTGCCGACTCCTCACCCTTGTCGCTCCTCTTCGGCCACTCAACTCCATTTTCGGCCGAGCCACTTCGAGGATGCCGCCTTCGGCCGCGCTACTTCTTGATCAATCCCTTCGACTCCAGATACTCCTCGGCGACATCGGCTTCCTTCTGCCGCTCCACATCGACCTTCCGGTCGAGTTCCGCGAGATCTTCCGTCGTCAGCGTCTTGGTCAGCTTCCCGAGCGCGTCGGCTATCGCCTTGCCGCCCGCGTCCTTGGCGTTCACCACCGGAAGGATGTTGTCCGCGTTCTGCAGCTTCTTGTCGTCCTCAAGGGCCACGAGGCCGAAGCTGTCGAGCGTCGCGTCGGTGGTCGTGGTCAGCACCAGCTGGTCCGTGCCGTTCTTGACGGCCTGCTTGGACTGCGTGGTGCCGACGCCCTTGGGATCGATTCCCGCGACGTCGATGCCGTACTTCTTCTTCAGCCCCGGAGCGCAGAACGGCCGCGACTCGCATTCGTCACTCGCGGCGATCTTGACCTTCTCGCCGGACTTACCAAGATCGGAAAGCGTCTTGAGCTTGTGCTCCTTCGCGTATTCCTTGCTCACCGCGAACGCGTTCTGGTCGACCGCCTCACCGACCGGAAGGATCTTCAGGCCGAGCGGTTCGGCGAGCTTCTTCAGCTCGGTCACCGTGGCGTCCACATCATTCGAGGCGACCGGCTTCGCCTTCGGGCCGTTCTTGCCGAGGTTGAGGAACTCCGCGAGCGTCGCCGCGTATTCGGGAGCGACATCGATCGCGCCCTTCTTGAGCTCGGGTTCGTAGACCTCGCGGTTCTGGACGGTCTTGACCTCGGCGTCGTACCCGGCGTTCTCGAGGACTCCCACGTAGAGCTCGGCGAGCACCTTCTGCTCGGTGAAACGGGCGGTGCCGACCACGATCTTGCCCTTGCCGCCCGAATCGCCCGCGCTGTCGCCGCCCTTGCCGTCCTTCTCCAGGCTGTCACCGCCGCACGCGGTGAGCCCCGCGGTCAACGCCACGACGGCCACGGCCGCCCCTGCCATCCGTCGCGCGCGACGCGTTGTGCTGTTCATCGGTGAACCACCATTTCGAAAGCCTTGGGAAACACTGGAAACTGCCGCCCACACCGGAAACTGCCGCTCGAAGATCACTGCGCGACCCCCGAGCGCCCGCGCATGGGATTGAAGACCTTCCCCACCACGACGAGCACCACCTCCACGCAGAGCGCGAGCACCGCCACCAGCAGCGCTCCCGCCACCACCTGGGGCGTGTTCTGCAGGTTGAACCCGGCCGTGATGATCCGGCCGAGGCCCCCCTCGCCCGCCATGGCGGCCAGCGTCGCCGTGGCGACGACCTGCACGCCGGCGGACCGGACTCCGGTCATGATCAGTGGGTACGCGAGGGGCAGCTCGACCCGCGCGAACAACTGGCGGCCGCTCATACCCATGCCCCGCGCCGCCTCCACCACCGACCGGTCGACCTCGCTCATCCCGATGTAGGCGTTGGTCAGGAGCGGCGGCACCGCGAAGAGCACGAGCGCGATCAGCGTCGGTATGTCCCCGTGCTCGCCGAGCGGGGTGAGCGTGAGCAGCACGAGCACCGCGAGCGTCGGCACCGCACGGCCGATGTTCGAGATGTTCACCGCGAGGGCGCCGCCCTTGCCGATGTGGCCGAGGTACAGGGCGATGGGCAGCGCGATCACACATGCGACGGCGAGGCACACACCGCTGAAGTAGAGGTGCTCGGCGAGCCGGTGCCACACCCCCTTCTCGCCCTGCCAGTTGGCGTCCGTGGTCAGCCAGTCGTACGCGCCGGATATCGCGTTCATGCAGGTTCAGCCACCTTGGCCGGGCGCTTCGCGCGGGCGGAACGCTTCGTACGTATGCGGTGGACGCGCGTCCAGGGCGTCAGCCACCGCTGAAGGGCGAGGAGGAGCAGGTCGGCGACGACGGCGAGCAGCACGCAGAGCGCGGAGGCGGTGAGCACCTGCGCCTTGAAGGTCGTGTCGAGGCCGTCGAGGATGAGCGAACCAAGGCCTCCGTAGTCGACGATCGCCCCCACGGTCGTCAGTGCCACCGTCGCGACCGTGGTGATGCGGACGCCGGCGAGCAACGCGGGGAGCGCGAGCGGCAGCTCGACCTCCCACAGCAGCCGCAGCGGGCCGTACCCCATGCCCTTGGCCGCGTCCCGCGCCTCCTCCGGCACGGCCTGGAGCCCCGCCAGGATGTTCCGCACCAGGATCGTCAGGGAGTACAGCACGAGGCCCGTGACGACCAGCGAGGCCGAGAGCCCGAAGAAGGGCAGCAGGAGCGAGAACATCGCGAGCGAGGGAACCGTGTACAGCACGGTCGTCAGGCCGAGGATCGGGCCCGCGAGGAAGCGCCAGCGCCGCGCGAGCAGCGCGAGCGGCAGCGAGACGGCGACGCCGATGGCGACCGAGGCCGCGGTGATGCCCACGTGCTGCACGGTGGCGTCGATCAGTTCCTGGCTGCGTGAGCGGACGTACTCACCGCAGATCCAGTCGTTCGTCACCAGACAGTTCTGCTCGCTCATCGCGCCCCACTCCCCCCGAGTCCCGATTTCTGAGGCCGTCTGGCGACCCTAACGCGCAGCACTGACAATCGCCGAGACTCGTCGTACTGGCGCAACATGGGCTTTACATATCGCCCGCAACAATGGGGAATCATGATCCGGTTCGAGCACGTCACCAAGCGGTACGAGGACGGCACCACGGCCGTCGACGACCTGTCCTTCGAGGTCAACGAGGGCGAACTGGTCACGCTCGTAGGACCGTCGGGCTGTGGCAAGACGACGACGATGAAGATGGTGAACCGTCTCATCGAGCCGAGCGAGGGCCGGATATTCGTCGAGGACGATGACATATCGACCATCGACCCGGTCCAACTCCGGCGCCGTATCGGCTATGTCATCCAGCAAGTCGGCCTCTTCCCGCACAAAACGGTCCTGGAGAACACGGCGACCGTCCCGCATCTCCTCGGCGTGAAGCGCGCCAAGGCCCGCGAGCGTGCCGCCGAACTCCTCGACCTGGTCGGCCTCGACCCCGCGACCTTCGGCGACCGCTACCCCGAGCAGCTCTCCGGGGGCCAGCGTCAGCGTGTCGGTGTGGCCCGCGCGCTCGCGGCCGATCCGCCCGTGCTCCTGATGGACGAGCCGTTCGGGGCCGTCGACCCCGTGGTGCGCGAGCACCTGCAGAACGAGTTCCTCCGCCTTCAGCAGGCCGTCCGCAAGACCGTTCTCTTCGTCACGCACGACATCGAGGAGGCGGTCCGCCTCGGCGACCGCATGGCCGTCTACGGAAACGGCCGCATCGAGCAGTTCGACACCCCGTCGACGATCCTGGGCGCACCGGCCAACGGCTACGTGGCGGACTTCGTCGGCGCGGACCGCGGCCTCAAGCGCCTCTCCGTGACGCCCATCGAGGAGGGCGACCTGGAGCAGCCGCCCGTCCTGCACCTGGACGACCCGCTGCCCGCGAAGCTCGAAGCCCGCTGGGCCGTGGTCCTCGACGGCGAGAACAACCTGCACGGCTGGATCTCCGCCGAGCACGCGCACGGCGGCCCGGGGACGGTCAGGGACCACGCGCGCCGCATGGAGGCGTGGCTGCCGGTGGGCGCGACCCTGAAGCAGGCGTTCGCGACGATGCTCCAGCACGACGCGGGCTGGATCGCGGTCATCGACAAGGACAGCGAGGGCCGCTTCCTCGGCATCCTGACCCCGGCCCGGCTGCACGAGGCGCTGCGCAGGTCGACAGCGGCGGACGCGCGCGACATCGCGCGCGGCGATGTCGAGTTGGAGACCATCACGGCCATCGGCAAGAGCTGAAGCCCCGACAACCGACCGGAAGCCGACCCTCTGCTTGTCGTTCGGCCGCCTACTTGGTGTTCGGCCGCCTACTTGGCGTTCACCCGCCCGCTGATCCACTCCAGTGTCGCGGGGATCTCACGGCGCCACGTGTTGAAGTTGTGCCCGCCGCTGTCGAGCGTGATGGACGAGACCCGGGTCGGCGACTTCACCTTGCCGATGAACGCCTTGGTGTCCTTGTAGTTGTCCTCTCCTTGTTTGCTGGTGGTGACAAGGAGAGACGTCTTGGGCGGCGGCATGTGGTCGAGGTACCACATGAGGTCGGCACGCCGCTCCAACTCCTTGTCGCCCCGGAAGAGATCACCGGTCGTGACGTCGATCGGCGCCTTGTAGTACGCGGAGAGGCCCGCCCCCGCCGCGTACACGTCGGGGTGGTGCACGGCGAGCTTCAGGGCGCAGTAACCGCCCGTGGAGTCGCCGATGGCGCCCCAGCTGCCCGCGGTCCTGCCCGCCCTGTAGTGCGCGGAGATGGCATCGGGCAGGTCCTTGGCGAAGAACGTCTCCGTCTGCGGACCGCCGGGGATGTCCACGCACTCGGTGTCCCGCGGCGGCGCCACGGTGGGCCGCATCATCACCAGAATCATCGGCTGCATCCGGCCGCGCTTGGCGAGGAGATGGGCGGTCTGCGGGTAGTGCAGGCCCTTGACCAGGGCCTCGGCGGTGCCGGGGTAACCCGTCAGGACCACGGACACCGGGAACCTGCGGTCCTTGTACCGCGGCTGGAAGTACTCGGGCGGAAGGTAGACGTACGCGGGGCTCGCTATGTCCGACTCCTTCCCGCTGACGACGACCTTCTGGATCTGCCCGGCGGTCGACGGCCTGTCGCCGCCGGGCACGTTCACGGGCCGGGTGCTGCGCACGTCGACGGGTGTCCCGCCCTTGGCTGGATCGTGGTCGACGACGACACCGGGGCTCGTCTCCTGGCCGAAGAGATCCGCCCACGTGGCGTAGAAGCCGAAGGCCTGGTTGGTGGCGAGACCGACCGAGGCGAAGATCGCCAGCTGCGTGGCGATGAGGAGCCCGATACGGCCGGTGACGGCCCGCCAGGACCGCCTGGCCAGGCGCGGCCAGAGCCATACCGTGCCGATGAACAGCATGACGGCGAGGAGAACCGCCAACGCGAGGACCGCTTTGCTCGTCAGACCCATGGGGTGCTCTGCCTACGCTTTCTGCCTGTTCCGTCGTTCTTTTTCTATGGTTTTCCGGTCGGGAGTGAACCCGATCACCGGAAGGACCGTCCTAGAGGGCGCAATGTCGCCGGATGCCGTTTTGGTGCCGGATTGAAGCTCTCTCGCAGAACCACGGGATGCGATGTCTGTCAGGATAGATGCGGAAAAGTCGGGCGGGGTTCCGGAGAGTGAGGGCAGCCGCCCCGAAGGCCGGCGCCGTACCGGCGGGCTCCGTGACGGCAGACTCGGACGGCTGCTCCGCGGCCCCCGCCCCGAGGCCGTACCGGCCCTCGTCGCCCGCGCCTGCACGCTCGTGGGCCTGCTGAACGTCGCGGCCGGTGTCTTCCCCCGCTTCCGCAACAGCCGGATGCACGCTATCGCCGAGGTGCTGCCCGGCGCGCTCGGCCCCTTCGCCGCCGCGCTCGCGCTCAGCACGGGTGTGCTCCTGCTGCTGCTCGCGCACGGCCTGCGCCGCCGCAAACGGCGGGCCTGGCGGGCCGCCGTGGTGCTGCTCCCGGCAGGTGCCGTGGCCCAGTTCACCTACCGGCACTCGGTCATCGGCGTACTGATCTCGCTCGCGCTCCTCGCGCTGCTGCTGCGCCACCCGCGTGAGTTCGCCGCGCTGCCCGACCCGCGCAGCCGCTGGCGGGCGCTCGCCAACTTCGTGCTCCTCGGGGCCGGTTCCATCGTCCTCGGCCTGGTCATCGTCAGCGTCCACCCGGGCAGGGTCGTCGGCGACCCGAGCATCACGGACCGCCTCACGCACGTCCTGTACGGCCTGTTCGGCCAGGAGGGCCCGGTCGACTACTACGGACGGACGTCCTGGACGGTCGCCTACTCGCTGGGCGCCCTGGGCCTGCTCACCGCGATCACCACCATCTATCTGGCCTTCCGCCCCGAACACCCGGCCGCGCGCCTCACCGAGGACGACGAGACGAAGCTGCGCGCCCTGCTCGACAAGCACGGTGCACGCGACTCGCTCGGCCACTTCGCGCTCCGCCGCGACAAGGGCGCCGTCTTCTCCCCCAGCGGCAAGGCGGCGGTCACCTACCGCGTCGTCTCCGGAGTGATGCTCGCAAGCGGTGATCCGATCGGCGACGTGGAGGCCTGGCCCGGCGCGATCGAGCGCTTCATGGACGAGGCCAAGGCGCACTCCTGGACGCCCGCTGTCATGGGCTGCTCCGAGACGGGCGGCGAGGTCTGGACCCGGGAGACCGGCCTGGACGCCCTCGAACTGGGCGACGAGGCGGTGGTGGATGTCGCGGATTTCTCCCTGTCCGGGCGTGCGATGCGCAACGTACGCCAGATGGTCAAGCGGATCGAGCGGAATGGCTACGAGACGCGCGTACGGCGCGTGCGTGACCTGGGGGAGCGCGAACTGGAGCGAGTACAGCGCGCCGCCGACGACTGGCGCGGCACCGACACCGAACGCGGCTTCTCCATGGCGCTCGGCCGCATCGGTGACCCCGACGACGGCGACTGTCTGATCGCGACCGCCCACAAGGCTGACGACGAACCGGGCGCCTACGGAGACCTCAAGGCCGTCCTCCACTTCGTCCCCTGGGGCAAGGACGGCGTCTCCCTGGACCTCATGCGCCGCGACCGCTCGGCCGACCCCGGCATGAACGAGCTGCTCATCGTGGCCGCCCTCCAGGCCGCCCCCAAACTCGGCATCGCCCGGGTCTCGCTCAACTTCGCGATGTTCCGCGCGGCACTCGCGCGCGGCGAGAAGATCGGCGCGGGCCCTGTACTGCGCGCCTGGCGCGGCCTGCTCGTCTTCCTGTCGCGCTGGTTCCAGATCGAGTCCCTGTACAAGTTCAACGCGAAGTTCCGCCCCCGCTGGGAGCCCCGCTTCGTCGTCTACCGCTCCTCCAAGGACCTCCCCCGCATCGGTTTCGCGGCCATGCAGGCCGAGGGCTTCGTCACCCTCGCGCTGCCCCGCTTCCTGCGCCGGGGGACCGCACAGCGCCGCCCCTGCCCGCACGGAGCGGCGGAGCACGAGGTCCGGGCGGCGTAGAGCCCGCCCGTCCGGGCCTAGGCTGGAGGCATGAGTACGTTGCGCGGGCGGGGAACGGTCGAAGGGCTGCCGGAGTGGGGCCGCTGTGCGGTCATGGGGGTCGTGAACGTGACCCCCGACTCCTTCTCCGACGGGGGCCGCTGGTTCGACACCACGGCGGCCGTCAAGCACGGCATCGACCTGGTCGCCCAGGGCGCCGACCTGGTCGACGTGGGCGGTGAGTCGACCCGTCCCGGCGCCCCGCGCGTCGACGAGGACGAAGAGCTGCGGCGCGTGGTCCCTGTCGTGCGGGGTCTCGCGTCCGAGGGCGTGACGGTGTCCGTGGACACGATGCGCGCCACCGTCGCCGAGCAGGCGCTCGCCGCGGGCGCCGTCCTGGTGAACGACGTCAGCGGCGGCCTCGCCGACGCGCGCATGGTCCCCGCGGTCGCCGCCGCGGGGGCGCCCTTCGTGGTGATGCACTGGCGCGGCTTCCTCACCGACATCCACGCCAAGCCCGTCTACGAAGACGTGGTCTCCGAAGTCGTCGACGAGCTCCACGCGCGCGTGCAGGCCGCCATCGAGGGCGGCATCGCCCCCGAGCGCATCGTCGTCGACCCGGGCCTCGGCTTCTCCAAGGACGTCGAGCACGACCTGGCGCTCCTGGCCCGCCTGGACCGCCTCCGTGAGCTCGGCCACCCGATCCTGGTCGCCGCGTCCCGCAAGCGCTTCCTCGGCCGCGTCCTCGCGGGCCCCGAGGGCGCTCCGCCGCCCGCCCGCGAGCGCGACGCGGCCACCGCCGCCGTCTCCGCCATCGCCGCCCACCAGGGCGCCTGGGCGGTCCGCGTGCACGAGGTGCGGGCCACCGCCGACGCCGTCCGCGTCGCACACGCCGTGGCCGGCGCGTCGGGCGGTTCTCGGTGACCCGGGCCAAGACCGACGCGGAACAGGTCGAAGCGGCCAACACGGCCTTCTACGAAGCACTGGAGCGCGGCGACTTCGACGAGCTCTCCGACCTCTGGCTGGACGCGGACACGGCACCGCGACCGGCGGGCCCCGCCGACGACGCCGACCCGGACGACCTCGACGGCCGGGACGACGAGGACATCGCGGAGGACGGCGACGAAGCCGCGATCTCCTGCGTCCACCCCGGCTGGCCCGTCCTCACGGGCCGCGGCGAGGTCCTCAGGTCGTACGCGCTGATCATGGCGAACACCGAGTACATCCAGTTCTTCCTCACCGACGTGCACGTCAGTGTCGCCGGTGACACCGCCCTGGTGACCTGCACCGAGAACATCCTCAGCGGCGGCCCGCCCCCGGAGGGCGGCGGCGAACTCGGGCCGCTCGTCGGCCAGCTCGTCGTCGCCACCAATGTGTTCCGCCGCACAGTCGACGGATGGAAGCTCTGGTCACACCACGCCTCACCCGTACTCGCCGAAACCGACGACGAAGAGGGCGAGGAGTCACCCTCCTGAGTGGGTAGGGGCGGTTCCAAGAGCCCCCGCGGGCAAGGACTGTCAGTGCGCGCAGGTAGATTCGATCGAGGCTGGTGTGCCGACCGCACTCGGTGCAGGCCTGCCGATACCGACGATTGCAGGAGTGATTCGCGTGGATCGTGTCGCGCTGCGCGGCCTGAAGGCCCGTGGGCACCACGGTGTCTTTCCGCGGGAACGCGAAGAGGGCCAGACCTTCATCGTGGACCTGGTTCTTGGCCTGGACACCCGTGCGGCCGCCGCCGACGACGACCTGGCGAAGACCGTGCACTACGGCGTCGTGGCGGAGGAGGTCGTGGCCGCCGTCGAGGGTGATCCCGTCGACCTCATCGAGACGCTCGCCGAGCGCATCGCCCAGACGTGTCTCAAGCACGAAGGAGTCCTGGAGGTCGAGGTGTGCGTCCACAAACCGGACGCCCCGATCACCGTCCCCTTCGACGATGTGACCGTCACCATCACCCGGAGCCGAGTATGACCGCGTTTTCCACGCAAGGGCAGAGCGACCCGACCGTCCAGCCGGTGCCCACCGCTGTGGTGGAACAGGTCGACGCCGCCGACACCACCCTCTCCAACCCCAAACGAGCCGTGATCTCCCTCGGCAGCAATCTCGGCAACCGCCTGGAGACGCTGCAGGGCGCGATCGACGCCCTGGAGGACACGCCAGGACTGCGCGTCAAGGCGGTCTCTCCGGTGTACGAGACGGAGCCCTGGGGCGTCGAACCGGACACCCAGCCGTCGTACTTCAACGCGATCGTCGTGGTGAAGACCACCCTGCCGCCTTCCTCGCTCCTGGAGCGGGCCCACGCGATCGAGGAAGCCTTCCATCGCGTACGGGACGAGCGCTGGGCCGCCCGCACGATCGACGTCGACATCGTGTCGTACGCCGACATCGTCTCGGACGACCCGATCCTCACGCTCCCCCACCCGCGTGCGCACGAGCGCGCCTTCGTCCTCGCCCCCTGGCACGACGTGGAGCCCGAGGCGCAGCTCGCGGGACGCGGCGCGGTCGCCGACCTGCTCGCGAAGGTCACCCGCGACGGCGTCACACCCCGTGTCGACCTGGAACTCAGGCTGCCCGAATAGTCGTTAGGGTCTAACGGACCCGCACGACGAGAAGCGGTTCCGTACGACGACGACGAAGGCGACGAGGGGTCACCCGTGGAGCACCTGCGCATCAGGACACTGGCCGGCCTCTTCGTGGTGGCCGGGGTGCTGTCCTGGGCGGGCGCCAGGCTGTGGGACTCCGTCGGCACACTGCCGCGGGTCCCGCTGGCCGCGCCCATCGTGCTCGCGGTGATCGCCGCGGTGCTGCTCGCCACGGCGCTCTCGCTGCGCTCCCGGCTGCGCGCGCAGCGCGAGCGGCGCCCCGGGGCGAAGGGCGTCGAGCCGATGATGGCCGCGCGCGCCGTCGTCTTCGGCCAGGCGAGCGCCCTGGTCACCGCCCTGGTCGCCGGGATGTACGGCGGCACGGGCGTCTTCCTCCTGGAGTACCTGGACGTCCCGGCCCGCCGTGACCAGGCGATCTACGCGGGACTCTCGCTCCTGGCGGGCATCGCGGTGATAGCGGCGGCCCTCTTCCTGGAGAAGGTCTGCAGCCTCCCGGAGGACGACGACGAGAACGGCGGGACGGCCGCAGCCGCCTGAAGCAACCCGGCGGGGAGCATCCCGAAGGGGCGCGGGGAACCGCGCGACCAGCCACGACGCCCCCGCAGACGAACCCGCACGTCCAGCACGTCCCGCGGAGCGGGCGCCTAGCGCGCCATGATGAGGCTCATCGCCTCATTGCGCGTCGCGGGGTCACGGAGCTGGCCCCGCACCGCCGACGTGATCGTCTTGGCGCCCGGCTTCCGCACCCCGCGCATGGTCATGCACATGTGCTCGCACTCGACGACCACGATGACGCCGCGCGGCTCGAGGATCTCCATCAGGGAGTCCGCGACCTGCGTGGTCAGCCGCTCCTGGACCTGCGGACGGCGCGCGTACACGTCCACGAGACGGGCGAGCTTGGACAGGCCGGTGATCTTCCCGTCGGACGACGGGATGTAGCCGACGTGCGCGACGCCGTGGAACGGGACCAGGTGGTGTTCACATGAGCTCTGCACCTCGATGTCCTTCACCAGGACCATCTCGTCGTGGCCGAGGTCGAACGTCGTCGTCAGGACATCCTCGGCCTTGAGCCACAGACCGCCGAATATCTCCCTGTACGCCCGCGCCACGCGCCCCGGGGTCTCCCGCAGGCCCTCGCGGTCCGGGTCCTCGCCGACCGCGATCAACAGCTCGCGCACGGCGTTCTCGGCTCGCTTCTCGTCGAACTCGCCGATCGCGCCCTCGCCGTCCAGCGTCACGGGGTCGGTCATGTGTGCCTCGTTCCTAGCGTTCCACGCGTCAATGCGTCAGTAGTACGAAAAACTGCGCCCCCCAGGCTAGAACCAGGGGGGCGCAGCTTCCATTCCGGGCCTGCTGAGACGCCGGGGATCAGCTCTCGGAGCGATCCTCCTTGGTCACATCGACGGGCGTATCCGTCGGGCCCGCTGTCACCGCGGGAGTGGCGCCGTTCGCACCGTTCGTCAGTGACAGCTCCCGGGGGGAGAGCACCGGCGGGCGGGTCGAGGGCGTGCGCCGCGAGGAACCGGTCCACGCCGGGCGGGCCGGGCGCTTCACGATGCCGGAGAAGACCTCGGCGATCTGCTCCTTGTTGAGCGTTTCCTTCTCGAGGAGCTGGAGGACCAGGTTGTCGAGAACGTCGCGGTTCTCGACGAGGATCTCCCAGGCCTCGTTGTGCGCGGTCTCGATGAGCTTCTTGACCTCTTCGTCGACCAGCGCCGCGACCTCTTCGGAGTAATCGCGCGGGTGACCCATCTCGCGGCCGAGGAACGGCTCGGAGTTGTCGCCACCGAACTTGATCGCGCCGAGCCGCTCGGTCATGCCGTACTGCGTGACCATGGCCCGTGCGGTCGCGGTGGCCTTCTCGATGTCGTTCGCCGCGCCCGTCGTCGGGTCGTGGAAGACGAGCTCCTCCGCCGCGCGCCCGCCCAGCATGTACGCGAGCTGGTCGAGCATTTCGTTGCGCGTGGTCGAGTACTTGTCCTCGTCCGGCAGGACCATCGTGTAACCGAGGGCCCGGCCGCGCGACAGGATCGTGATCTTGTGCACCGGGTCCGAGTTCGGAGACGCCGCCGCGACCAGGGCGTGTCCGCCCTCGTGGTACGCGGTGATCTTCTTCTCCTTGTCGGACATGATCCGAGTCCGCTTCTGCGGACCGGCCACGACACGGTCGATCGCCTCGTCGAGCGCGTTGTTGTCGACCAGCTTCTTGTCGCCGCGCGCCGTCAGGAGCGCCGCTTCGTTCAGCACGTTCGCCAGGTCGGCACCCGTGAAGCCCGGCGTACGCCGCGCCACCGCGCCGAGGTCGACGTCCGTGGCGACCGGCTTGCCCTTCTGGTGAACCTTGAGGATCTCCAGACGGCCCAGCATGTCCGGACGGTCGACCGCGATCTGGCGGTCGAAACGGCCGGGGCGAAGGAGCGCCGGGTCGAGGATGTCGGGGCGGTTCGTGGCGGCGATCAGAATGACGCCGCCCTTCACGTCGAAGCCGTCCATCTCGACGAGCAGCTGGTTCAGCGTCTGCTCGCGCTCGTCGTGACCGCCACCCATACCGGCGCCGCGGTGCCGGCCGACGGCGTCGATCTCGTCGACGAAGACGATCGCCGGGGCGTTCGCCTTGGCCTGCTCGAAGAGGTCACGCACACGCGAGGCACCGACACCGACGAACATCTCGACGAAGTCGGAACCGGAGATCGAGTAGAACGGGACGCCGGCCTCACCCGCGACAGCACGCGCGAGAAGCGTCTTACCCGTACCGGGCGGGCCGTACAGGAGCACGCCCTTGGGGATCTTGGCTCCGACGGCCTGGAACTTCGCCGGCTCCTGGAGGAACTCCTTGATCTCGTGGAGTTCCTCGACGGCCTCGTCCGATCCGGCCACATCCGAGAACGTCGTCTTCGGAGTGTCCTTGGTGATCAGCTTGGCCTTGGACTTCCCGAACTGCATGACCCGGGAGCCGCCGCCCTGCATCTGATTCATCAGGAACAGGAATACGACGACGATGAGTACGAAGGGGAGCAGCGAAAGCAGGATGCCGACGAACGGGTTCTGCTTCGACGGCGAGACGGTGTAACCGTCCGGGATCTTCTTGTCCTGGTACTTGTCCTGCAAGGTCTTGGCGATGGCAACACCTTGGTTGCCGATGTAGCTCGCCTGGATCTTGCTGCTGTCCTTGACCTTCTGGCCGTCCTTGAGTTCGACCTTGATGGTCGACTCGTCACCGGTGGTGAGCTTGGCTGATTCGACCTTGTCGTCGTTGATCGCCTGCACAACCTGGCCGGTGTCCACTGTTTTGTAGCCGCCGGACGAACCGACGACCTGCATCAACACGACCACGGCAAGGACGGCCAGCACGATCCACATGACTGGCCCACGGAAGTATCGCTTCACGTCCATCCATACGGAGCGATGACGCCCCGTCCCTCCTGCCATAGTGAGTTTGATAAAGACTGTTCTTCGGACGGTACCTCAGCATTGTCACCCGAAGCCGCACGGGAGGGCTGACAAACCTGTCTTCGCATGCTCCAACGCCGGGAAACGGGTGAGGGTTCCCGGCCGCCTCCGTGGAGTTGGCCCGGGAGCCTTCGGGGAGCCGGGTGTCAGCCGCCGTAGACGTGCGGAGCGAGCGTGCCGACGAACGGCAGATTGCGGTACTTCTCCGCGTAGTCCAGGCCGTACCCGATGACGAACTCGTTCGGGATGTCGAAACCGACCCACTCCACGTCGATCGCGACCTTGGCCGCCTCCGGCTTGCGAAGCAGCGTGCACACCTTCAGCGACGCGGGCTCGCGCGAGCCGAGGTTGGAGAGCAGCCAGGACAGCGTCAGACCGGAGTCGATGATGTCCTCGACGATCAGGACGTGCCTGCCCTTGATGTCGGTGTCCAGGTCCTTGAGGATCCGCACGACCCCGGAGGACTGGGTGCCCGCGCCGTACGACGACACGGCCATCCAGTCCATGGTGAGCGGGGTGGACAGCGCACGCGCCAGGTCCGCCATGACCATCACTGCGCCCTTGAGCACTCCGACGATCAGCAGGTCCTTGCCCGCGTACTCCGCGTCGATCTTCGCGGCCAGCTCAGCCAGCTTGGCGTCGATCTCTTCCTTGGTGATGAGCACCGACTGAAGGTCGGTGCCCATGTCTTTCGCGTCCACCCGCATCACTTTCGGTCGTCCGTCCCACCGGCTGCGCGGGGACCAGGGGCCCCTCGGTCAACAGCCTTGCCGGATGACCAGTCTGCCACCCTGGCGCTGGGCGACGACTTTGCCCGGGAGATTGATGGCTCCCTGGCCGCGCCAGCCCGTGATCAGCCGGTCGACCTCTTCCAGGTGCCGGGCGAACAGCGCACCGGCCGGGGCGCCCGCGTCGATGGCGGCGCGGCGCACGATGCGGCGGCGCACGGCGGGCGGCAGGGCGTAGAGCTTGGCGCACTCCAGGAGGCCCGCGGCATCGCGCACGGAGGCTTCCGCCTGCGCGGCCCAGTGGTCCAGGGCATCGGCGTCGTCCCGGGACAACTGGGCCGTACGGGCGAGTGCCTCCACGACGCCTTTGCCCAGCGCCTTCTCCAGGGCGGGCAGACCTTCGTGCCGCAGCCGCGAGCGTGTGTAGGCGGGGTCGGTGTTGTGGGGGTCGTCCCAGACGGGCAGCGACTGGACCATGCAGGCCTTGCGGGCCGTCTGCCGGTCGATGTGCAGGAAGGGGCGGCGGTAGCGGCGGTCGGCACCCGGTCCGCCGGACACCGCCGCCATCCCGGACAGCGAACGGATGCCGGACCCGCGGGCGAGGCCGAGCAGGACGGTCTCCGCCTGGTCGTCACGGGTGTGGCCCAGCAGGATCGCTGCGGCGCCGTGGCGTTCGGCGACGGCGTCGAGCGCGCCGTACCTCGCGTCGCGGGCCGCGGCTTCGGGGCCGCCGTCCCGGCCGACGTCGACGGCGACGGACTCGATCGGTTCGAGGCCGAGGGCGGTGAGCCGCGAGACGACCTCGGCGGCGCGCAGATCGGACCCGTCCTGCAGTCCGTGGTCGACGGTGACGCCGCCGGCGCGGATGCCGAGCTTGGGGGCCTCGAAGGCGAGGGCGGAGGCGAGCGCCATGGAGTCGGCGCCGCCGGAGCACGCGACAAGGACGAGTGGCGCCGGGGCCTGCTCGCATGGAGGGTGGGCGTGAGCGGGGCGTGCGGGAACGTGCTCGGGGGTGCGCTGTGCTTGGGGGCGCCTTGGATCGGCGCGATGGGCTTCGGTGCGCTGTACGTCGGTCAGTACGTCGTGGAGTACGCGGCGGACCGCCAGGCGTATCGCCGCGACCGCAGGATGGGGACCCATGTCCGGTTCCCTTCATGAAGTTCGGGGGTGAGCCTCGGACCTGTCACTCAGGACCACATTCGGGAGATCAGGCCTCAGGCAGATCCCATGAGGTTAGTCACTCAGAGTGTGTCGATGGTGACAGAGCCGAGCCGTTCCCCGAGCATTGCACGCCTACCCATGGCTCACGGTCCCTCGGACGGGTGATTGCGGAGGCGTTCTCCTGCCATCGGCCGCAACTCGCTCCCTTGCCGCCCTCACTCTCCCTTACGGTGCACCCGCGCGACCCAATCCGCCGGTTTGGCGATCTCCGACTTGGTGGGCAGCGTGTTCGGCGAGGTCCACACCCGGTTGAAGCCGTCCATCCCGACCTCGCCCACGACCGCACGCACGAAACGCTCGCCGTCGCGGTATTGGCGCAATTTCGCGTCGAGGCCAAGCAGCTTGCGCAGGGCCTGGTCGACGCGGCTCGCCCCGCGCGCCCTGCGCTCCTTGAACTTCTCCCGGATCTCGCCGACGGAGGGCACCACGTCGGGGCCGACTCCGTCCATCACGAAGTCCGCGTGCCCTTCGAGCAGCGACATCACGGCCGTGAGGCGGGCGAGGATCTCGCGCTGGGCGGGGGTCTGCACGAGCTCCACGATGGAGCGGCCGCCGTCGTCGTCCTCGCCCTCGGGGCGGCCGCCGACGAGCGACTGGGCCGTCTCCCTGATGCGCTCGATGACCGTCATCGGGTCGACCTCGGTCTCCGAGAGGAATGACTGGATCTCACCTTCGAGGTGATCCCGCAGCCAGGGCACGGCCGAGAACTGCGTGCGGTGCGTCTCCTCGTGCAGGCAGACCCAGAGCCTGAAGTCATGGGGGTCCACGTCGAGTTCGCGCTCGACGTGCACGATGTTCGGTGCCACGAGGAGGAGCCTGCCACCGCCGCTCTGCCCTGCCGGGAGGTCGCGAGTGGCCGGGGCGAAGGTCTCGTACTGCCCGAGGACGCGTGAGGCGAGGAAGGAGAGCAGCATCCCCAGCTCGACGCCCGTCACCTTGCCGCCGACCGCACCGAGCATGGCGCCGCCGGGGCCGCTGCGCCGGTCCTGCATCTTGTCCAGGAGCGGCTTGAGGATCTCCCGGAACCCGGCGACGTTCGCCCGGATCCACCCGGCACGGTCGACGACGAGCACCGGGGTGTCGTGGGTGTCCTCCGTGCCCATCCGGGTGAAGGCCCGGACGTGCTCCTCCGAGGACTTCGCATGCTTCCGGAGCTCGGCGACGATGGCCCGCGCCTCGTCCCGGCTCACTTCTGGACCCGGCCGGACGAGCCGGGTCGCGGTCGCCACCGCGAGATTCCAGTCGACCATCTCCGCACCACCGATGCTCGTCATGCGTCAACGGTACGTGGTCGGCTCCGCCTGCGGAGGGGGTTGAGCCCCGAGATTGCCCTGGGCCGGCCCCGTAGGGGTCAGCGGGACTCGACGGAAAGGCGCCGGGGCCCAGGGGGACTCACCGGCGTTCACCCGCTCTCACCGGCACCCGCACTTCGCCACCGCCGACGCCATGTGGTCGAGCGCCGCCTGGGCCGCCATGGGGTCCGTGGTGCCTGTCGTCATGAAAGCGAAGACCAAGAGGCGGCCGTCCGTGTCGACGACCGTGCCCGCGAGGGTGTTCACGCCCGTCAGGGTGCCGGTCTTGGCGCGTACGACGCCGGTGCCCGGTGAGCCCTTGGGGTAGCGGTCGACCAGCGTGCCCGTGAAACCGGCCACGGGCAGGCCCGTCACCACCGAGCGCAGTTCGGGGTGGGCGGGGTCGGCGGCGCGGGCCAGGAGCGCGGCGAGCAGTTCGGCGGAGCTGCGGTCCGCCCGGTCCAGGCCGCTCCCGTCGGCGAACTTCGTTCCGTCCAGCGGAAGTTGGGCCTTCTTGAGCTGGGCGTCGATCGCCTTGCCCGCGCCGTCGAAGCTCACCGGCTCCTTGGCGGCGAGCGCCGTCTGGCGGGCAAGGGCCTCGGCGATGTCGTTGTCACTGTGCGTCAGCATCCGCTCGACGAGGGCGGACAGCGGCGGAGACTCGACCTTGGCGAGGGACTCGGCGCGGTCGGTCGCCTTGGACGGGCCGGGGTCCTTCTTCTTGTCGCCGTCGTTCTTCTTGTCGCTCTCGCTCTTCTTGTCCTTCTTGTCCTTCGCGTTGTCCTTCGCGGTCGTCTCGATGCCCTCGTCCTCCAGGAAGCCCGCGAACTTCTTCGCCGCGTCGGCCGCCGGGTCCCCCGCGCGCGGCGCCGGGCCGCTGGAGGAGTCGTCGAGGCGGCCCTCGTCGGCCATCAGGGCGCTGACCAGGGTGAGGTTCTCGTTCGGGCCGATGGGGTGCTGCTGCTCCCCCGAGTACAGCGAGGTGTCGTACGACAGGTTCACCTCGTCGGCCCCGCGGTCCTTCAGGGCGCGCGCGGTGTCCTGAGCCAGGTCGCGCAGGCTCGCGGAGCTCCCCGAGTAGGGGCCGTCCTTGCGGGCGGTGAGCGTGGGGTCGCCGCCTCCCACCAGTACGACGTCCTTCGAGTCCGGCTCGATCACCGTCTTCGTGGTGATGCGGTGGTCGGCCCCGGCCGAGGTCAGCGCGGCGACCGCCGTAGCGATCTTGGTGGTGGACGCGGGCGTCAGAGCATCGCCGCCCCCCTTGCCGTAGACCTGCCGCCCGGTACCCGCGTCGATGACGACCGCCGAGCGCTCGGGACCGAGCGCCTTGTCCTTCAGGAGCGGATCGAGGACGCCCGCGAGCGCCTTGGCGTCCGGGGCGGGCGCGGAGCCGCCGTGCGCGGAACCCGCGGGTGCGCCGAGCCCCCTGAGCACGGAGGGGGCGCTCGGGGCGGCCCCGGGCGCCCGTCCGGACGTACGACCGCCGTGATCTGCGCCACCCCCGGCCTCCTGGGAAGCCGCCCGGTCCCGCTCGGCCGTACGCTGACCGGAGGAATCCCAGGGGCCCGCCGTGGCCACCGCACCGGCCGCGACCACGAGTCCGACGGTGGCGGCACCCGCCGTGAGCTGCCAGGTCTTGAGCTTCGAAGGAGTCTTGAGAGCGGCAGGGATCTTGGGAGCCGGAGGCCTGGGAAACTGCCCCGCCAGCCCCCGAACCTGCTGCCAGGTCTTCTGCCAAGGCTTGAGCTCGGGCACGACAACCAGCCCCTTTCGCGATCACACATCTGCGTGAGGGACACTTAACCACCCGAAGTATGTGCTGATCATGGAGGAGCCACCCGTGGAGTTCGACGTCACCATCGAGATTCCGAAGGGTTCGCGGAACAAGTACGAGGTGGACCACGAGACCGGCCGGATCCGCTTGGACCGTCGCCTCTTCACGTCGACCAGCTACCCCGCGGACTACGGATTCGTCGAGAACACCCTCGGCGAGGACGGTGACCCGCTGGACGCCCTCGTCATCCTGGACGAGCCGACCTTCCCGGGCTGCCTCATCAAGTGCCGCGCGATCGGCATGTTCCGGATGACCGACGAGGCGGGCGGCGACGACAAGCTGCTCTGCGTCCCGGCGTCCGACCCGCGCGTGGAGCACCTGCGCGACATCCACCACGTCTCCGAGTTCGACCGCCTGGAGATCCAGCACTTCTTCGAGGTCTACAAGGACCTGGAGCCCGGCAAGTCCGTCGAGGGCGCCGACTGGGTCGGCCGCGCGGACGCCGAGGCCGAGATCGAGAAGTCGTACAAGCGCGCGGAGGCGCAGGGGCACTGAGTGCCCACCCCCTGCCTCTGAATTCCGCCGGCGGGCCGCGTGATCTTCACGGAGACCACGCGGCCCGTTCGCGTATCTGTGCGCATACTGTTCGTACTGGAGGTGCACAAGGTACGTATGTGGGAGCGAGGCAGTGAAAGTGGCTGATCAGGAGGCCGAGGACCGAAAGCCACAGTCGGACGAGGCACGGAGTGCGTTCACTCAGCCCACCGGCGTACTGGCGCAGCCACAGGCACCCGAGGACGAGTCGCAGACGACCTCCGAGTTCGCGATCCCGACGGGTCTGCCGAACCTCACGTCGCCGAGCCTCTCCTCGACCACCCAGGAGACCGAGAAGTCGGCGTTCACCACGCCGAACACCTACAGCTCCCGCAACGCGCCGCCCGCCTTCACTCCCCCGCAGGGCATACCTCTGGTGAAGCTCACCAAGGAGACGCCCTGGCAGGACCAGATGCGCACGATGCTGCGCATGCCGGTGGCAGAGCGGCCCACTCCTGAGGCCTCGCAGAAGCACGAGGACGAGACCGGCCCCGCCGTTCCGCGCGTGCTCGACCTCACCCTGCGTATCGGCGAGCTGCTGCTCGCGGGCGGTGAGGGCGCCGAGGACGTGGAGGCGGCGATGTTCGCCGTCTGCCGCAGTTACGGCCTTGACCGCTGCGAGCCGACCGTGACGTTCACGCTGCTCTCGATCTCGCACCAGCCGTCCCTGGTGGACGACCCGGTCACGGCGTCCAGGACGGTACGCCGCCGAGGCACCGACTACACGCGTCTCGCTGCCGTCTTCCGGCTGGTGGACGACATCAGCGACACGGACATCGAGGTCTCCCTGGAGGAGGCATACCGCCGTCTGGCGGCAATCCGCCGTAACCGTCACCCCTACCCCGGCTGGGCACTCACGGCGGCCGGCGGGCTGCTCGCGGGCTCGGCTTCCGTGCTCGTCGGCGGTGGCGCGCTCGTCTTCGTGATCGCTGCGGTCGGCGCGATGCTCGGCGACCGTCTCGCCTGGCTGTGCGCGGGCCGCGGGCTTCCGGAGTTCTACCAGTTCGTGGGGGCCGCGATGCCGCCCGCCGCGATGGGCGTCACGCTCAGCCTCGTGCACTCTCAGGAGGTCAACGCGTCCGCGGTGATCACGGGTGGCCTCTTCGCGCTGATCCCCGGAAGAGCCCTGGTCGCGGGCGTCCAGGACGGCCTGACCGGCTACTACATCACGGCGGCCGCCCGCCTCCTCGAGGTCTGCTACCTCGTCGTGGGCATCGTCTGCGGCGTGCTGCTCGTCCTGTCGCTCGGCGTGATGCTGGACGCGACGAGTCTGCAGCCGGAGACGACGTTCGTGGAGGTCGACTCGCGCCCGGTGATCCAGATCCTGGCGTCGATGGCGCTGAGTCTCGCCTTCGCGATACTGCTCCAGCAGGAACGTCACACCGTGCTGATCGTGACCCTCAACGGCGGTATCGCCTGGATCATGTTCGGCGCACTCGCGCAGACGTCGCTCGAACTCTCGCCGGTCGCGTCGACGGCCATCGCCGCCGGGCTCGTGGGCCTGTTCGGCCAGCTATTCTCGCGCTACCGCTTCGCCTCTTCACTGCCGTACGTCACCGCCGCCATCGGCCCGCTGCTGCCCGGTAGCGCGACGTACTTCGGGCTGCTCGCCCTCGCCCAGAACGACATGACCACGGGCATCAACTCGCTCACCAAGGCGGCGGCGACGGCACTGGCCATCGCGATCGGCGTGAACCTGGGCAGCGAGGTCTCGCGCCTGATCCTCAAGGTGCCGGGCGCGACCACCGCGGCGAACCGCCGTGCGGCCAAGCGGACCCGAGGATTCTGACCCCGGGTCCCACCGGCCGCTTCGGGACTATCGCTTGGCGTGTCGACCGCGCGACGCCGGGGCAGCCCCCGGGGCGTCGCCCTCGGCCGCCGCGGCCTTCTTGGACTTGCTGCGCGCCCGCAGGAACTCGATCGCGATCGGCACCACCGAGATCAGGACGATCAGGATGAGGATCGCCTCGATGTTCTTGTGCACGAAGTCGACGTTGCCCAGCCACGCGCCGAGCATCGTCACGCCCGCGCCCCACAGGACGCCGCCGATGATGTTGAACGTGATGAACGAGCGGTACCGCATGCCGCTGACGCCCGCGATGATCGGCGTGAACGTACGCACGATGGGCACGAAGCGGGCCAGGACCAGGGACTTCGGGCCGTACTTCTCGAAGAACTCGTGCGCCTTGACCACGTTCTCCTGCTTGAAAAGCTTGGAGTCCGGGCGGTTGAAGAGCGAGGGGCCGACCTTCTTGCCGAAGAGGTAACCCGCCTGGTCGCCGAGGATCGCGGCGACGCAGATGAGGACCACACAGAGCCAGAGCGGGAAGTCCAGCTGCTTCGTCGTGATGAGCAGACCCGTCGTGAACAGCAGCGAGTCGCCCGGCAGGAAGAAGCCGATGAGCAGGCCGGACTCGGCGAAGACGATCGCGAGCAGACCCCAGACCCCGAACGTGTTCAGAAGGTAATCCGGGTCCAGCCAGCTTGGTCCGAGCGCAAGCGTCGTCACGGTTCCGGGCTCCTGAGGGTGAGAGGGCGATGCGGCGGGGACGGCCGCCCAAAGCTATCAACGCGAGGTGACGTGCCCAGGTTCCACCGCCCTTCCCAGAGTGCGCTGTGCGGGCTCTGGGACAAAGCTGTGTGCCAGGGGTATCGAAGATTTCGGCGGCGGCACCGATCCGCACTCCGACGTACTGGTCGTGACGACGAACGACGTACCGGGATACCGCGTACAACAGATTATCGGTGAAGTCTTCGGCCTCACCGCGCTTCCCCGAGGCCGCGGACGTGGGGACAGAGGTGTGCGCGTACGGGACTGCATGGTGATCGCGCAGGAGCAGTGACAGGACGGGTAAGGGACGCCCACCCATGGTGGACGCCCCTTACCCGTGCTCCGCGCAACAGCTGATCAGCTGTGGCGCGCCGCGTTCGCGAGGATCGCGTCCCGCATGTAGACGGCGAGACCGGGCCTGATGGCCTCGTAGGTGGCCGTGAACCGCTCGTCCGCCACGTACATCTCGCCGAGGCAGGTGTGGATCTCGTACGAGCAGTCGTAGTGGAAGTGGCAGATGAAACCGCGGTGTTCCTCCGCGACGTCCATCGCCTCCTCGGAGTCCGCGGCCAGGCCCCGGGCCAGCAGCCCGGCCATGCGCGCGTGCACCGCGTCGAACGTGTCGTTGATCCGCTGCCAGTCCTCCTTGGTGTACGAGGCGGCTCTGCGCTGCGACTCCTTGTAGCCCTCGGTGTCGCCCCAGCGCCGCTCGACCTCCTCCGCGTACTGGTCGGGGTCGTGGTCCCCGAAGACCTCGAACTTCTCCTCGGGCGTGAGGTTGATGCCCATCTTCTTCGCCTCCATGGCGGTCTCGACGGCGGCGGCCATCTCCTGGAGCTTGGTGATCCGGGCGGTCAGCAGCTCGTGCTGGCGGCGCAGGTGCGCGCGCGGGTCCGTGTCCGGGTCGTCCAGGAGGGCCGCCACCTCGTCGAGGCGGAAGCCGAGCTCCCGGTAGAACAGGATTTGCTGCAACCGGTCCAGGTCTCCGTCGCTGTAGCGCCGGTGGCCCGCGTGGCTGCGCTCGCTGGGCACGAGCAGGCCGATCTCGTCGTAGTGGTGCAGCGTGCGCACCGTCACTCCGGCGAAACCGGCGACCTGTCCCACGGAGTAACTCATGGCTCCCGCCTCCCCTCTCTCGGTACGCGTTTCAGCCTGATTCCTCACGCCACGTGAGGTGCAAGTGCAGATCCCGGCAGTCGGCCATATTCTCGCCAGCAGGTACGTGGTGAGTACGGAGCAGGCACGGAGTACCCGCCTGCGAGGTCAGGAACAGACAGGGACAGCCAGGGACAGAAAACCTCAGCCACGAGGAGACCGCCCATGCCCCGCCAACACCCGGGCCCCGAGCAGCCCACCAAGCACACCCTCTCGGTGAACCCCTTCTACGGGGAGGCCAACCCCGTCAGCGGCATGACCGAGGCGCCGCCGAAGCACCGCCTCCCCGACGGGCCGCTGCCGCCCACGACGGCGTACCAGCTGGTGCACGACGAGCTGATGCTGGACGGCAACTCACGCCTCAACCTCGCGACCTTCGTCACGACGTGGATGGAGCCGCAGGCCGGTGTCCTCATGGGCGAGTGCCGGGACAAGAACATGATCGACAAGGACGAGTACCCGCATACCGCCGAGCTGGAGCGGCGCTGCGTGGCCATGCTCGCCGACCTGTGGCACGCGCCGGACCCGATGGGCGCCGTCGGCTGTTCGACGACCGGGTCGAGCGAGGCGTGCATGCTCGCCGGGATGGCGCTCAAGCGCCGTTGGACCAACGCCAAGCGGAACATCGACCGCTATCCGTCGTCCACCGCGCGCCCCAACCTCGTCATGGGCGTCAACGTCCAGGTCTGCTGGGAGAAGTTCTGCAACTTCTGGGAGGTCGAGGCGCGCTTGATCCCCATGGAGGGCAGCCGGTTCCACCTCGACCCGGCAGCCGCCGCCGAGCTCTGCGACGAGAACACGATCGGTGTCGTGGCGGTGCTCGGCTCCACCTTCGACGGGTCGTACGAGCCGGTGGCCGAGCTCTGCGCGGCCCTCGACGACCTCCAGGAGCACACAGGGCTCGACATCCCCGTGCACGTCGACGGCGCGTCCGGCGCGATGGTGGCGCCGTTCCTCGACGAGGACCTGGAGTGGGACTTCCGCCTTCCGAGGGTGGCCTCGATCAACACGTCGGGCCACAAGTACGGCCTGGTCTATCCGGGCGTCGGCTGGGCGCTGTGGCGGGACGAGGAGGCGCTGCCGGAGGAGCTGGTCTTCCGGGTGAACTATCTCGGCGGTGACATGCCGACGTTCGCGCTGAACTTCTCCCGGCCCGGCGCGCAGGTCGTCGCGCAGTACTACACGTTCCTGCGCCTGGGCCGTGAGGGCTACCGCGCCGTCCAGGAGGCGGCACGGAACGTCGCCCGCGGCCTCGCCGACCGCGTCGAGGCGCTCGGTGACTTCCGGCTGATCACCCGGGGCGACGAGCTGCCGGTGTTCGCCTTCACGACGCTGGAGGACGTGCAGGCCTACGACGTCTTCGACGTGTCCCGGCGGCTGCGCGAGCGGGGCTGGCTCGTGCCCGCGTACACCTTCCCGGCCCATCGCGAGGATCTGGCGGTCCTCCGCGTGGTCTGCCGCAACGGCTTCACCGCCGACCTCGCGGAGCTCTTCCTCGCGGATCTGAGCAGCCTGCTGCCCGAACTGCGCAACCAGGCGCACCCGATGACCCGGGACAAGGACGCGGCGACGGGGTTCCACCACTAGGGCCCGCCACTAGGTCTTGCCACCAGGGCCCACCATGAGACCCACGGCGACCGGGCTGTAGTCGGACGGACGTGATCGGCGGTCGTATCAGCGGTCGCGTCAGCGGTCGTCCTCCGCGTGCGGCTCCCCGGTCGCGTACGGGTTCTCCTCCCCCTCGGCGAGGACGCCCACGAACGGATCACCCTCCCCCGCGAACGAGTACGCCCCGCCCTCGATCCGCCGGATCAGGCCGTGCGCCCACTCCACACCCCCGTCGGCCGTGTGCACCCAGTAGTTCATGATCTCGCCGATGTGCCCGAGCTGCTCCGGGCCGTCCTCGGGGATGTAGTGCTCCGTGACGGACCCGCGCCACTCCTCGATGCTCCGCACCCGCTGCTTCAGCAGGTCGACCACCTCGTCACGGGGCAGTTCGACGATGAACCCGATCGCCGCCGTGAGCATGTCAGGGCGCTGGTCGTACGAGACCAGGTTGGACCGGAGCAGGCTGAGGAACTCCTCGGTGCCCGCCTCCGTGATCTCGTACTCCGTGCGCGGCGGGCCGCCCGCCGTCGACGGGGCGGTCTCGTGCGCGAGCAGCAGGCCTTGCTTGGCCATCTGTTTCAGCGCGTGGTAGATCGAGCCGGGCTTCGCGTTGGACCACTCATGGGCGCCCCAGTACTCCAGGTCGTTGCGCACCTGATAGCCGTGGGCCCGCCCGTGCTGACGGACGGCGCCGAGGACGAGGAGTCGGATCGCCGACATAAAAGCCACCTCCTTCTAATCAACTTTGATTAGAGTAGCGGTATGGCCGAGACAATGATCCCCTTGTTCCCCTGCCACGCACTCGACGAGACCCTCGATTTCTACCGAGCCGTGGGCTTCGAAGTGACCTTCTACCAGAAGGCTCCCAATCCGTACGCCGTCGTCCGGCGCGGAGACATGGAGCTGCAGTTCTTCCAGCTCAAGGGATACGACCCGCAGGCCTCCTACAGCACCTGTTACGTCGTGACCGACGACGTGGACACCCTCCACGAGGCCTTCCGGGCCGGGCTCAAGCAGACGCTCGGGCGGATACCGACGCGCGGCCTGCCCCGGATCGGCGCCGTGAAGGACATGAGTTACGGGGTGCGGCAGTTCCTGATGACGGACCCGGCGGGCAACTGCGTCCGCGTCGGGCAGCCCATCGCCGACTCCTTCGAGCACGCGCCGGTGCCGAGGGAGAGGTACGCGCGCGCCCTGCACCAGGCCACCCTCCTCGGCGAGTCCAAGCAGGACCACGCGGCCGCCGTCCGCATCATCGACCGCGCGCTCGCGGCCGACGGCACCCCCACCCCCGTACAGCTCCAGGAGCTGCACGCTCTGCGGTCGGAGATGGCAGCGCACCTCGGAGAGGAGGAGCAGCTCGGAGGGGCCGCGCACCTCGGAGAGGAGGAGCATCCCGGAGAGGCCGCGCACCTCGGAGAGCAGGAGCGGGAGAGTCTTTAGCCCCAGCTCTCGCCGCGCTCCAGTGCCACCAGCTCGAAGGCCGTCTTGCCGTCGAGGGACTCGCGGATGATGTCGGCGTGGCCCGAGTGCCGGGACACCTCGCTGATCAGGCGGAGCAGCACCCACCGCATCGACACGTCCTCCTTCGGGAACCACGGCTGATCAGGGAGCGCGAAGGTCTCATCGAGAGTGGGCAAGGAGCGGATGAACTCCTCGGTACGGGTAGCCACTTGACCCCAGTAGCCGAGGACCGACTCGACCGTCTCGCCCTCGACGAGGCGGAAGCACTCGTCCCAGTTCGCCTCGGTGCGCTCGACCGCGGGGTCGACGCCCTTCGCCCGTGAGATCCAGCTCTCCTCGGCCTCCGCGACATGCTTGAGCAGCCCGGAGAGCGAGAGCTCGCTGGCGCTCGGCTTGGTCGCCGCCTGCTCGTCGGTCAGGCCGATCAGGGCCCGCCGGATGCCGCCGCGCTCGGCGTCGAGGAAGGCGAGCAGCGCGCCGCGCTCGTCGCCGGGGGCCTCTGCGTTGACGTGGGTGACCATGGGGTCCGCCTCTCCGAGCCTGTGGAGCCTGCCGGGCTTTCCGGCCTTTCGAACACCACTGACGCTACGGACCCTTGCGGTCAGCTTCTGTCCGCAAGGGGCCGGGTAGGTGCGCGTGGGTCCGGGAAGGGTGCGCGCGGGTCCCGGTGGGTCCGGGGGGCCGGGGGGAGGCCGGGGGGCTCAGAAAAGGACTCGGGGGGCTCAGAACGGGAATTGGGAGCGTCCGTGCTGCACCGAGACCCACTTCTGCGTGGTGAACGCCTCCACCGTCGACTCGCCGTTGAGGCGCCCGGTGCCCGAGCGCTTCTCGCCGCCGAAGGGCACGATCGGCTCGTCGTGCACGGTGCCGTCGTTCACGTGGAACATGCCGCTGTTGATCCGCCGCGCGAACCGCACTCCGCGTTCGACGTCGGCGGTGTGGACGGCGCCGCTGAGCCCGTACGGGGTGTCGTTGGCGATGCGTACGGCTTCTTCCTCGCCGTCGAAGGGCACGAGCAGCGCCACCGGGCCGAAGATCTCCTGGCGCAGGGCCGGGGAGTCGGCGGGCAGGTCCGTCAGGACGGTGGGCGCCACGAGGTTGCCCTTGGCGCGGCCGTACAGGAGGGCCTTGGCGCCCGCGGCCACCGTCTGGTCGACGATCTTCGTCACCGCGTCCGCCTGCGAGGAGTTGATCAGCGGGCCGATGTGGGTGGCCGGGTCCGCCGGGTCGCCGACCTTCAAGGACGCGACCTTGGCGACGAACTTCTCGGTGAACTCCGCCTCCAGCGACCGGTCCACGAGGATGCGGTTGGCGGCCATGCAGACCTGCCCCTGGTGCACGAACCGGCTGAAGACCGCCGCGTCCACGGCGTAGTCGATGTCCGCGTCGTCCAGGACGACGAGGGCGCTGTTGCCGCCGAGCTCCAGGATCGACCGCTTGAAGTGCGAGGCACAGACCATGGCGACATGGCGGCCCACGCGGTCGGAGCCGGTGAAGGAGATGACGCTCGGCACCGGGTGCTCGATGAACGCGTCACCGATCTCGGCGATGTCGGTGACGACCACGTTCAGGACGCCGGCCGGAAGGCCCGCGTCCTCGAACACCTTCGCAAGGAGGCCACCGCCCGTCACCGGCGCGTTCTGGTGCGGCTTGAGCACCACCGCGTTGCCGAGAGCGAGCGCGGGGGCGACCGTCTTGGTGGAGAGAAGGAGCGGGAAGTTGAAGGGGCTGATGACACCGACCACGCCCACCGGCTCGCGGAAGAGACGATTCTCCTTGTCCGCGCCGGGCGACGGCAGGATGCGGCCCTCGGGCAGCAGCGCGAAGTTGACCGCCTCGCGCAGGAACTCCTTGGTGAGGTGGATCTCGAAGGCGGCCTTGACCCGGGTGCCGCCCAGCTCGGCGACGATGGCCTCGGCTATCTCTTCCTCACGGTCCTCGATGATGCGCAGGGCACGCTCGAAGACGGCACGCCGGGCGTAAGGGCTGGTCCTGCCCCACTCCTTCTGCGCACGGTCGGCCGCTCGGTAGGCCTGGTCCACCTCGTCGGCCGTCGCGACGGTGATCGACGCCAGCTTCTCCCCGTTGTACGGGTTGAAGTTGATGATGTCCCAGGAGCCGGTACCGGCCTTCCACTCACCGTCGATGTACTGGTGAGCCAGGTCAGTGAAGAAGGACATGAGACCCCTTGCCGCCGTCTGTTCGGACATCAGAATGCCCGTCATCGTACTGACGCCTCAGATGAGTTGGAGCAGACCACGGAGAAGGTCGCGACTATCGGCCGGATTCGGGCTGTCGCTCTGCAGTTGGCCCACCACCCGCTCGTACTGGCCGACTTCCTCCGCTTTATCGAGGTACAGGGCCCCCGTCAGCTGTTCCACGTACACGACGTCCGAGAGGTCCGATTCCGGAAAGCGCAGCATGGTGAACGCTCCGCTCTCGCCCGAGTGCCCACCGAAACTGAACGGCATGATCTGAAGAGTGACATTCGGCCGTTCCGAGATGTCGATCAGATGCTGGAGCTGACCACGCATCACTTCCCGGTCCCCGTACGGGCGTCGGAGCGCGGCTTCGTCGAGTACGCAGTGGAAGCCGGGCGCACGCTCGGAGATGAGCAGCTTCTGGCGTTCGAGGCGCAGGGCGACACGGCGCTCGATGTCGGCCTTGCTGGCACCCTTCATGCCGCGCGAGACGACCGCGTGCGCGTAGGCCTCGGTCTGCAACAGGCCGTTGACGAACTGGACTTCGTAGACGCGGATGAGCGAGGCGGCCCCTTCAAGCCCCACGTATGTTTGGAACCAGCCAGGCAGGACATCCGAGTAACTGTGCCACCAGCCGGTGAGGTTGGCCTCTCTGGCGAGCGATAGCAGGGCGACCCGCTCGGCATCGTCGGTGACGCCGTACAGCGTCAACAGGTCCTCGACGTCCCTGGGCTTGAAGCTCACCCGTCCCAACTCCATGCGGCTGATCTTCGATTCGGATGCGCGGATCGAGTAGCCGGCCGCTTCACGGGTGATACCGCGCGATTCCCTCAGGCGCCTGAGTTGCGAGCCAAGGAGCATGCGCCGTACGACCGAGCCACTCGACTCCCCTACGGTCACTTCGCTCAACCCTCCCCATCGCTTGGAAGCCAGCAGTCTGCCATTAAACGCTTCAGGCCGTACTCGTTCGGTTACAGAAACGGAAAGACTTCGGAAGTCCTCCACAAGAAGTCGTAGGAAGAAATGGGCGAGAAGTAGCACGGGAACTAGCAAGTCCGGCGCGTGCACGTGCATCTGCCCTTGCATCTGCTGTACGCATTCGGAACGATGGACTGCAAGACGACTACACGACGACTGAACAACGTCGCTGTATCTCCGTCGGACCGAGCTGTACCCGCATCACCGCTGCACCCGCACCACCGCTGCACCCGCATCACTGCGCACCACTGCTGCATCGCACCACCGCTCCATCGCTATGTACCGCGAAACCGGGGAGTGCCTCGCATGGGGACGAATGGATCGACCATGCTCGAGCCGTTACGGCAGGGGCTTCCCCCACTCGACCCCTCAGCGGTCTCCAGCGCGGCCTCCTGTTCCCTGCCCGCCCGCTATGAAGCGGTCAGCAGCGCACGGCAGTTCACCCGCAAGACGCTGTGCCAGTGGGAACTGGAAGAGCGCTTCGACGACACCGCCCTCGTCGTCTCCGAACTGGTCACCAACGCCCTGCGGCATGCCCTGCCTTCGGACACCCCGCGCGACGAACGCCCGCCGGTGCGGCTGCACTTGATGTGCTGGACCTCACGCCTGGTGTGCGCGGTGCGCGACCCCAGTGACGACAGTCCGGTCGCGCGCGAGACGGACGACGACTTCTCCGCCGAGTCGGGCCGCGGCCTGTTCCTGGTGGACTCGTTCAGCGACAGCTGGGGCTGGCACCCGCTCGCGGGCGCACTGCGGGGCAAGGTCGTGTGGGCGTTGTTCCAGCTGGCTTAGCGGGGCGGGCCAACTGCCCTGGCCTGGGGCGCGCTGATCAGCTGTTGTGGGGCGCTGACCACCTGCCGTGGGAACCAACCACCTGTCGTGGGGCACTGACCACCTGTCGTGGGGCGCTAACCACCTATCAGGTGGTCGAAATCCCCGTCTTTCATCCCGAGCAACATCGCCTCTATCTCGGCGCGCGTGTAGACCAGCGCCGGACCGTCGGGGAACCGCGAGTTGCGTACGGCGACGTCGCCGCCCGGCAGTTTCGCGAACTCCACGCAGGCGCCCTGCGAGTTGCTGTGCCTGCTCTTCTGCCAGACCACCCCGTCGAGCTCCGTGGCGGCCATGCCGTTAAACACGTGGTGCACAGTCGCTCCCCGGTGGTGCAGTGCCTGATGTGGTGGCCTTAGATGCAGTGGTCAACTGTCTCGGATCATAGCTGTGTTCACATGCCGATGCATGGGCAGATGCACGTGCACACGGGGTGTTCTCTTGATTACAGCTCTGTCAGCATCCCCGTCAGCACTTGCCCAAGTCCCCGCATGACATGCGAACGGGTCGCCGAACGGGTACTCCGGGTCGAAGCTTCGCGAGCCAAGTAGGCGCACCAAATTCGCGTACTTGGCTCGCGTATTCGGCTCTTGCACTTAGCTCGCGTACTAAGAAAAGACGCACGCCGGGCCCTTTGTGTTCCAACGTTCAGGTAATGGACCGGAAGGATCTTGGCCCGCGGCCCGCACGACAAAAAACAGGACGCTCCCTGCGAGGTGAACAGGGAACGTCCTGCTGGTCTGGTCTGGTGCGGTCTGATCTGGGGTCTGGCCTGGTCTGGTCTGGGGTCTGGGGTCTGGTCTGGCCTGGTCCGTTCCAGCCTGGTCCGTTCCAGCCTGGTCTGGTCTGGTCTGATTCGGGGCGGCACGCTTCAGCGAGCCGAGCCGTACGGCAGCAACGCCATCTCCCTCGCATTCTTGATCGCGCGAGCAAGGAGTCGCTGCTGCTGGGCGCTGACCCGAGTGACCCGCCGGGAGCGGATCTTCCCCCGGTCCGAGATGAACTTCCGGAGCAACTCCGTGTCCTTGTAGTCGATATACGTGATTTTCGTCGGCCCCAGCGGGTTGGGCCGCGGCTTCTGGACGCGTGGGGACGGCTTGCGGGGGGACATTCAGACCTCCAGGAAGGTGTCGAAGGCAGGGGGCAGGTGCTTCCAGGCGTCGCGCCCCGCGGCGTACTCCTCGTCGGTCAGGAGGCAGGATTCGAGGACCTCTTCGAGGCCCTCGCGGTCCAGGCCCGGCGAGGTGAAGACCAGGTGCTGGCAGCAGTCGCCGTGCTCCGGATGCCAGTCGAGGGCTGCCGCCGCACGCCGCACCGGCGGCACCATCTCCCACGCCGCGTCCGGCAGCGAGGCCAGCCACGGTCCCGCGCTCTCCACGCAGAGCGCACCGCCGGCCGCGTCCCAGCCGAGGAGCGTGTCCGGGTGGTCGGCCAGCCAGAACCGGCCGCGGCTGCGGGCCGCCGCGCAGGTCAGGTCCTCCAGGGCCTGGTAGAGCCGCTCCGGGTGGAAGGGCCGTTCCCGGTGCCATACGAGGGTGGCGACCCCCGCTTCATCCGCGTCGGTCGGCAGCAGCGCGCAGGACGGATGCTGGGCGGCGGCGGCCGCCTCGACGTCGAATCCGGCGAGCGCGGCGCCCGCCAGGTCCCCATGACCGCTGATCGGGACCTGACGGGCAGTCGGGTGGAGCTGGGCGAGGAGCGCGCGATCCTCGTCGTCGGCTTCGGGAGAGTCCGCGACGGCGAGCACGGGCGCGTACTCCAGTTGGCGGGCCCAGGTGTCGGCGACCGTGCGCTGATCCGTGGCGGCAGCGGCGAGCCCGGCCTCCATGAGGTCGTCGCCGTTGCCGAGGTAGGGCAGCAGGAGGGCCGGGTCGACGGCCGTGATCACGCCGCTCAGCCGCAGCCCTTCGCGCACGTGCGCCGTGATCACCTCGGCCATCGCCTTGGGCTCGACGGAGTCCCACAGCTCGACGACCGCGAGCCGCGTGAGCCCGGAGTCCGCGAGCCGTTCGAGCTCGGGCACCAGGTCCTCGCGCAGGGCGCAGCACGCACAGTCGTTGACCAGCGGCGCCTCTCCGGTGGAGAGCACTCCGGTGGCGTCGCGCACCGTACGTACGACTGTGCCGTGCACGGCCGTCGCCAGGTCGTGATGGAGCGCCACGCTCCCCGGAACGATGGCGAGGAGCCGCGCGACGGCCTCCTTGCGGGCGTCGGAGTGCAGCCCGCCGACGATCGCGATGTCCATCGATCCCCTCGGCTCCATCGATCCCCTCGGCTCCATCGATCCCGTCGGTTCCATCGATCCCGTCGGTTCCATCGATCCCCTCGGCTCCATCGATCCCCTCGGCTCCATCGATCCCGTCGGTTCCATCGGTTCCATCGGTTCCATCGGTTCCATCGGTTCCATCGGTTCCATCGAGTTCACCGTGCGCCGTATCGGCGTTCGAAGCGCTCCACGCGGCCCGCGGTGTCCAGGACCTTGGCCGTGCCCGTGTAGAAGGGGTGGCTCGCGGAGGAGACCTCGACGTCGATGACGGGGTACGTGCGCCCGTCGTCCCACTCGACCGTCTTCTCGCAGGTCGCGGTGGACCGGGTGAGGAAGGCGAAGCCGGCGGACTTGTCGCGGAAGACGACGGGGCCGTACGGCGGGTGGATGTCCTTGCGCATCGCGGTCAGCGCTCCTCTCGGAAATCGACGTGCCGCCCGACGACCGGGTCGTACTTGCGCAGCGTCACGCGGTCGGGGTCGTTACGGCGGTTCTTGCGGGTCACGTACGTGTAGCCGGTGCCGGCTGTGGACCGGAGCTTGATGACGGGGCGGAGTTCGTTGCGAGCCATGCCGCTAGTGTATGAAAATGAATCCCGTTTTCAAAACGGTTCCGCAGGGGATCTCGTCCCCACGACCGAGAGGTGCGTCACCTTGTCCGCTCACTGCCAGCTGACCGGCGCCACGCCGGGCTTCGGCAACCAGATCTCCCATTCGCACCGGCGCACGTCACGCCGGTTCGACGTCAACGTCCAGCGCAAGCGCTACTGGCTGCCGAGCGAGGGCCGCCACGTACGGCTGCGGCTCAGCGCCAAGGGCATCAAGACCGTCGACTCCATCGGCATCGAGGCCGCCGTCGCCAGGATCCGTGCGCGTGGAGTGAGGGTCTGATGGCCAAGCAGAGCAAGATCGCGAAGAACGAGAAGCGGCGCGAGACCGTCGCGCGGTACGCCGCGCGACGGGCCGAGCTGAAGGAGATCCTCCGCAGGCCCGGCGCGGGTGATGCCGAACGGCGCGCGGCTCAGGCAGAGTTGGCGCGACAGCCACGGGACGCGAGCGCGACCCGCGTACGCAACCGGGACAGCGTCGACGGTCGCCCGCGCGGTTACGTGGGCAAGTTCGGCCTCTCCAGGGTGAAACTGCGTGACCAAGCGCACGCCGGATTCCTCCCCGGAGTGCGCAAGTCGTCCTGGTAGCTTGGCGCGCGATTGCCGACCTGGTCCGACTGCCGTAATGATTCGACTGCCGTAGAGCGTCATGTAGGGGGAGTTCAGTGCGCATGCACGTCCGGAACGTACGTATCGGTGCCGCGGCCGCGGGTCTTGTCGCCGCGCTCGTCCTGACCGGTTGCAGCAGTGACGGCGGCGATGGCGGGGACGGCGGCGACGCGGGCAAGGACAAGGGCTCGGCGGCGTCCTCCGCCGGGGCCGACGGGTCCGGCGGGTCCGACGGGTCCGGTGCGCCGGACGAGGGCGGGGCCAAGGACGGCAGCTCCGAGGGCAGTTGGGTCGCCACCGCCGACGGGAATCCGCTCGCCCTTGTCATCGCCGGGACGCAGGCGACGCTGCTCGGCGAGAACGTCCTGTGCAGTGGGACGGCGGGCGGCGAGACGCTCGACCTCAAGTGCGCCAAGGGCGAATCGGATCGCACCAATGGCACGATCGAGTCGGTCGACAAGACGTCGATGACGGTCTCTTGGCAGGGTGCGGACAAGGACCAGTTCAGGAGGACCGAGGGCGGGAAGCTGCCGGAGGGGCTGCCTACGGCGGGGCTTCCGCAGTCCTGAGGCGCGTTGCCTGAGGGTGTTGCCTGAGGGGTTGGGCTTGAGGGGTTGGGCTTGAGGGGTTGGGCTTGAGGTGTTGAGCGCCTGAACGGCTAGCGGGCCGTGGGACCTTGTTCAGGGTCCTGCGGTCCGTTGTCTGTCTGTGCGTCCGCGTCCGCGCCCGGGGTCGCTCGCGTGCCTGTTTCCGAGCCGTCCACCAGCATGGGCGGTGGCGCGGTGTCGAGGGCGTCGGAAAGTTCCTGGAGGGTCGCGAGCAGGAGGGCCGCGCCTCTGCGTACGACCCGGTCGGGGACGCCGTCGCCGTCCCACGCGTCGAGGGCCTCGCGTACGGCTTCCCACTTCGGGACACGGCGTTCGCGTACCGCCTTCGCGCCGTCCTCCGTCGACTTGCGCAGGGCTTCCGCGAGGTGGTCGGCGGCGGGGACGGGGGTCGCGTCGCGGTCCGGGAGGTGGGCCTCCATCAGCATGGCCACGCGGCCGAGTTGAGCGAGGACCTCCTCGGCGTCGGCGGCAGCGGCGCGGGAGAGGCCGCGGTGGCGTACCGGTTCGTGCTTGGCGCGGGCCAGGGCTTCCTGCCAGACGATACGGGCGTCGCGGGCGGCGAGGAGCGCCTCGCGGACATCCGGGCAGGAGCTTCCGGTGGGGTCGGCGTAACGGCTGACGACGGCTGCGGCGTAACGGCCGTCCGCCACCAGCCAGTCGGCCAGGCGGTTGCGCAGGCGCGGGGTCTCCCAGGCCGGGTACACGGCGTACGCGATCATCGCGAGGACACCGCCGAGGAGCGTGAGGACGACGCGCTCCGGCACGGTCTGCGTCCACTGTTCGCCGCCCATCCCGAGCAGGAACACGACGTACGCGGCCACGCAGGCCTGCGCCGCGACCTGCCCCGTACGCATCAGCAGATACATCATTCCGGCGCAGAGCACGGCGAGCGCCGCGGAGAGCTCGGTACCGGGGCTCGCCAGCTGCACCAGGCCCGTGGCCAGGGCGACACCCACGAGGGTGCCGCCGAAACGGGCCACCGCGCGGGAGTACGTCTGCGAGAAGTCGGGGCGCATGATCATGACGGAGGCCATGGGCGCCCAGTAGCCGTGGCCGAGGGGAAGCCAGGTGCCCAGGAGGTAACCGGCGGCGGCCACCGCGGTGACGCGGATCGCGTGGCGCGTGACGGGGGATTCGTGGCGGCGGCGGAGTTCGGCCCTCATGGCGCGGAGGGCTGCGGGGAGCAGGGCGGGGAAGGTGGGGCGGAGGAGGGGGGCGGGGGGTGGGGTTGAGGTTGGGGTTGGGGCCGGGGCTTGGGTCGGGGTTGGGGTTGGGGTTGGGGTTTGGGTCGGGGTTGCTCCCGTTGTTTGGGTTGGGGTTGCTCCCGTTGTTTGGGCCGGGGTTGCTCCCGTTGTTTCTGTGGGCTTTGTGCTGCTGGCTGTGGTGGTGAGGGCGGCGGCCTTGTCGGGGGGCTTGCCTGCTGTTTCGACCACGTCGCGCAGTAGCGCGGCCAGGCGTTTCGCCGCTCTCTGTGCCGGGCCCGTGAGGATCGCTCCGGTGTCCGGGGTCTGGAGGGTGGCCACGGCCGCGGGTGGGATCTTCACCGGTTCGCCCTGCCGGATCGCCCTGGCCGCCGCGTCCAGGATCGCGCCCGCCGCGGCCAGGACCTCGCGTACGCGATCGCGCTCGGGGCCCTCTTCCGGTACGCCCACCGCCGGGTCGGCCAGTGAGGCGAGTACCGGGCGGATGCGTTCCGCCAGGCCGCGGGCGCCGTGGAGTTCGGCGGGGCGGCTACGGGCCTGCCGCGGGGTGACGGTCGCCGCGTCGCGGGCCGCCATCAGGGGTTCCGGGTCGAAGTCGGCGTGGGGGTCGTGGCGCAGGCGGCGGGCGTAGTCGGCCTCGGCCGCGAGCGCGTCGGCGAGGGCGTCTCGGTGGGCGCCCCATCTGCGTACGGGGAACAGGACGACGAGGGCGGCCTGGACCGCGCCGCCCACCACCATCATCGCGGCGTGGCCGCCGGCAGCGGCCAGGGAGCCGGGGAGGGTGACCGTGACCAGCATGATCGCGACGTTGGACGAGGCGATGATGCCGATGGTCGGGCCCGCGGCCCAGCTCAGCCCCGAGAGGAAGGTCCAGAGGGAGAGGAGGGCGAGGAAGAGGAGGGTGTGGGAGCCGGTGAGGTAGCCGAGGAAGGTGGAGACGGCGAGGCTCGTGCCGGAGGCCAGGGCCAGTTCCGGGCGGGGGCGCCAGCTGCGCTGAAAGGTGGCGATGGCGGCCTGGAAGGCCCCGAAGGCCGAGCTGGCGGCGACGGCTGGGCCGAAGAGGGTGAGGCTCACGCCGATGATGACGGCGAGGCCGACCGCACCCCGGAGGGCGATAAGGGGTTCGAGGCGCTTCCGCTCGACGGTCAACCCCGAGCGGGTGGTCTCCTTCAGCGCTCGAAGCCAGGTCACTCTGTGATGATACGGGGCATATCGGGCTTGGTTGTCACTGTGTGGGTGCGTGGGTGCGTGGGTGCGTGGGGGAGCTTGCGCCTGTCTGCTCTCCCGGGTCGCCCGCGGGTCGCCCGGGTCGCCCTGCTCGCGCACCAGCCGATCCGGGGTATCGGGCAGGCGGCGGACAGCTGGTGGGCGACGGCGGCGGCAGGCGACGGACGGCGGCAGGCCGGGCGGACGACGGGCGGACGGGCGGACGGCGGGCGGGCTGACAGCAGGGCATCCGGGCGACGGGCAGGCAGGCGGCGGGCAGCCGGGCAGCGGCCGGACGGGCCGCAGCAGGCAGCGGACAGCAGACGGGCGAACGGCAGACAGCAGGCGGCAGGCGGCAGGCGGCAGCAGACGGCAGACGGGAAATGGCTGTTCAGTCAGGCAGGACGCAAGGTGACGCGAGGGAACGGGCAGGTGAGTGGGAGAGCCCCGTGCGTCCAGCCAAGGCCATGGCACCCGCACCCCCTAGGCGAGGCGCCGCCGCCCCGCACCCCCCTAAGCGAGGCGCCGCCGCCCCGCACCCACCTGCGCCTCATCCGCCGCCGCGGTCCCATGGGCCCAGCCCTCATGGTCCGTAACGCCCCGCACCCGCGTAGTAGTCGTCTCCGGAAACATCCGCTCGGCATGGGACGTGACGGCCACATCCCGAGCAGCGAGGACCGGCAGCAGCTCCCCCGCATCCGGGGACCCCACGGCGACATCCTCCGCCGCCGCGGCGAGACGCGCCCCGAGACGATTCGCGTACGCCAGCAGGAACGCCTGCCGAAACGTCTTCGTACGCTTCCGGCCCCCCGCCCGCTGCCCGGCCTCCGCCTTCGTCATCGCAGCCGTCCCCTGCACGAGGAGAGAGGTGTGGAGAAGCTCGACCACTTCCAGGTCGGGTTCGAAGCCGACGACGGTCGAGAAGCCGTACGCCTCGTTCCACACCGCGCGGCAGCGATTCGCGGTGGCCACGGCGTCCAGGAGGATCGCCTTCGCCGTCTCGTACGGGGCGTCCACGCCGATACGGCAGGCACCCGGCGTGTCCTTGGCACGCGTACGGGACGCGAGCAGCGCCTCGTCGATGGTGTGCCTGGCCATCAGCTCCTGCGCCTTGGCGGTGAGCGCCTCCGCCTCATCGGGAAAACCAGTGGCCTCGGCCTTCGCCAGGAGGGCACGGATGCGGGTAAGGATGCGGGGCTCTTCGTGGCCGGGAGGCGGGGGCGCGTGGAGCGGGCTGCCGGGGGCGGGACCCACCGGCTCGATCGCGGGAAGGCGAAGGAGAAGACGGTAGAGGGCGAGGGCAGCGGTGGCCCGGGAGAAGCGATCCGGCTTCAGGCCGCCCGCGGGGGCGAGCTCGGCCAGCTGCGCCTGCCAACGGGGCGGGAGCGTGTCCCCGTACCGCCTGGTCTGCGTCGTGATCGCCTCGGCGGCCAACCGCACCAGGAGAACCCGGTCGACCCCGTGGGCGGTGTCGTCCTGGGCGCGTTCGACCATGCGTATGACGTCCGCGGGCTGCCAGCCCCGCTCCCACGTGCGGCGCACCAGTTCCTCGCCCCTGCGCCACAGCTCCGCGTCGGCCTCCGGGGCCGCCGCGAGGAGGGACGCGCCGGTGTCGAGCCCCTCGTCGCCGTCCGCGTACAACGCTGCCGCGAACGCCTTGTCGATCACCTCGGTCACCGGATCCATACGTCAAGGGTATGGCTGGGCCTACCCCCAGGACGCCCCCCAGTGGTCGTGCCCGGCGGGGCCGCGGACGGTTGGGTCGAGACATGACCTCAACCCCCGACTCAACCGCCGTCTCAACTGCCACCTCAACCGCCGTCACAACCGCCGTACGGCTCACGCCGTCCGCCGCCGATACCGCGACGTGACCGCCCTCGACGGCGTCGACCTCGCGATACGTGCCGGGACCTTCACCGCGATCATGGGGCCGTCCGGCTCCGGCAAGTCGACGCTGCTGCAGTGCGCCGCAGGTCTCGACCCGTTCGATGATCGCGGGTGGCCGATGATGTTCCTCGCCTCCCTCCGTACCCGCTGGGCCGGGCTGCTCGGCGCGTTCGTCGCTGTCGCGCTCGGCGTGGCGCTGACCGCAGCATGGGGCTCGGACTCGCCTCGACATTCAGCGCGCCGGAGCGGAAACCGGTGCGGTTTGCCGACTCCGTCGTGGTCGTTATAGGACAGAACGCCCTGACTGTCCCGGTAGAACGCGGCCCGGACACAGGCCATGCGGCCAAGCCGCTCGCTCATCCACACCCTGTGGATATCGAACTTCTGCGCGAGCTACGACGCCTCGGTCCTGTCCAACTGGACGGGGCGAAGAGGAACGGGGCGAAGCTGGACGGGGCGACCCCACCCGGCTGCCCTGTTCGCCCCCGCTGGTACGGATCGCCCGCCCATCCCGCCGTCCATTCCCGCCGCCCATCCCCGCCGCCCATCCCGCCGCACACTCCACCCCACCCCACCCCACCCCACCCCACCTCACCCCGCCTCACCCCGCCCCCGCAAAGCCCTCCGCGGGATTGTCAGTGGCGACTGCGAGACTCACCCACATGACAGAAAGGTGGGCCCTCGCCCCCACCGAGACCGGCGGCGCCACCCTCGCCCCCCTCGGTGAAGACGGCCTGCCCTCAGGACCGACCCTGCACGAGCCGGACCTCGCCAGAGCCGTGCGCGAGAGACCCGGCACGAGCCGCTGGGTCTGGCGATCCACCGCCGAGATCTACCCCGCGCTGCTCGGGGCGGGCGTCCGCGTGGAGCGGTGCTACGACATCGAGGACGCCGAGCTCCTCCTCCTCGGTCACGAGGGCCGCCTGGGCGAACCCCGCTCGGCCGCGGCCGCCTGGGCCCGGCTGCACAACGCCCCCGTACCGAACGACCCTCCCCCCAGAGCGGCGGCTCCCGGCGCCCAGGATTCCCTCTTCGAGCCCTCCCCCGTGACGTCCCTGCCCTTCGACGCCCTCCTGGAGGTGTATGCGGCGCAGCAGCGAAGACACGAGGCCGCCGAGCACCCCGGCAGGATGCGGCTGCTCACGGCGGCCGAGTCGGCCGGGATGCTGGTGGCCGCCGAGATGAACGTGGCGGGCCTCCCCTGGCGCGCCGACGTCCACCACGCCCTGCTCACCGAGCTGCTCGGCGAGCGGTATGCGGGCGGCGGCAGGAACGCGGGAGCGGCCGAGCCCCGCCGCCTCGCCGAACTCGCCGACGAGATCTCCACCGCCTTCGGCCGCCGCGTCCGCCCCGACCTGCCGAACGACGTCATCAAGGCCTTCGCGCAGGCCGGCATCAGGATCAAATCCACCCGGCGCTGGGAGCTCGAGGAGATCGATCACCCTGCCGTGCGCCCCCTCATCGAGTACAAGAAGCTGTATCGGATCTGGACGGCGCACGGCTGGAGCTGGCTCCAGGACTGGGTGCGCGACGGCCGCTTCCGGCCCGAGTACACCCCGGGCGGCACCGTCAGCGGCCGCTGGACGACGAACGGGGGCGGCGCGCTACAGATCCCCAAGATCATCCGACGTGCGGTGGTCGCCGACCCCGGCTGGCGGCTCGTCGTCGCCGACGCCGACCAGATGGAGCCGCGCGTCCTCGCCGCGATCTCCCGCGACCGGGGCCTGATGGAGGTGGCAGGGAGCCACGAGGATCTCTACACGCGCCTGTCGGACCGCGCGTTCTCCGGCGACCGCGACCACGCCAAGATCGCGCTCCTCGGCGCCGTGTACGGGCAGACTTCGGGCGACGGCCTGAAGAACCTGGCAGCACTGCGCCGCAGATTCCCCGCCGCCGTCGCGTACGTCGACGACGCGGCGAAAGCGGGCGAGGAGGGCAGACTCGTACGGACGTGGCTGGGTCGGACGAGCCCCCCGGCGGCCGGAGCGGGAGACTTCGACGAGGCGGGCATCCCGCAGGACGACCCGGCCGATCTCCCGTCTCAGGACGGCGAGTTCACTCCGGGGTACGCCTCCTCCAACACGCGGGCCCGCGGCCGCTTCACCCGCAACTTCGTCGTGCAGGGCAGCGCGGCCGACTGGGCCCTGCTGATGCTGGCCGCGCTGCGTCAGTCCATCGCCGCGGCCGGTCTCCGCGCCGAGCTGGTCTTCTTCCAGCACGACGAGGTCATCGTGCACTGCCCGCAGGAGGAGGCGGAGACGGTCACGGCGGCGATCCGCGCGGCCGGAGACCTGGCGGGGCGCATAACGTTCGGCGAGACCCCGGTGCGTTTCCCGTTCACCGTCGCCGTGGTGGAGTGCTACGCGGACGCGAAATAGCCCGCGAAGCAGCCCGCGAAATAGCCCGCGCACAGACCACCACCTGCTTCACTCCCTTCGCCCCCTTCACCCCCTTCACCTCCTTCACCCCGCCAGCAAGCCCTTCAGCTCATCGACCACTTCGCTGCTGTCCGTGCCGTCCAGCGCCGCGAGGGCCGACCTCCACTGCGCATACGCCTCATCGGCGCGCCCCTGCGCGTACAGCAGGAGGCCACGCTGGTGACGGGCCAGGCCCGCCATGTGGGCGTCGGCCCGCTGCTCCGCACGCTCAAGAAGGTCGGCGCACTCGCGCTCCGCGTCCCGTGAGCGGGACACCTCGCGCAGGGCGCGGACCATGCCGAGCCGCACCTTCGACTCGTTGTGCCAGTCCTCGGCCACGCCGTGGATGCGCAGACTCTCCTCGAAGTGCGTGAGCGCGACGTCCGGTTCGCCGAGGAGGAGATAGGCGCGGCCGATGTCGCAGTGCGCTTCCTGCCGGACTCCGGCGTGCGCGAGGGACTCGCCGATCTCCAGGCTCCGCTCGTGGTAGTCGATGGCGGTGCGCGCGTCGGTGTGCTCGTAGATGTTGCCGAGGTGGCTGAGGGCGAACGCCTCGCTCAAGGGGTCGCCCAGGGTTTTGGCCAGTTCGAGGCTCTGCCGCAGCGCCTCGACGGACTCCTCGTAGCGGCCGAGGGCTTCGAGCAGGAGGCTGCGGTTGAGGACGGCACGGTGGACGAACGACGTGAGGTCGAGCTCGCGCCACAGGCCCAGGGCCTCGTCGATGAGGGCGAGCGCCGCGCCACTGCGCCCCGACACATAGTTGAGGCCCGCGAGGTCGGTGAGGGCCTGCGCCTCGGCCGCGGTGTCGTTCCAGCGGCGGGCGGCGGTCACCGCGAGGCGGTTCAGGAGGTCTGCCTCGGCGAGCCGGCCACGGCGCTTGAGGTACGAGAAGAAGCAGCGGACCAGTACGGGCAGGAGTACGGAATCGCGGCCGTGCCGGTCGGCGAGCGCGATGACGTTGGAGAGTTCCGTGTCGCCCCAGGCGAAGGCGTCATCGCTGGACATCGGCGGTACGGCGGGGATCGGGGAGCTGTCGGCGGGGGCCGGGGAGCCGTGGGCGGACATCGGGGAGCCGTCGGCGGGGGCCGAGGAACCGACGGCGGAGGCCGGAGAGCTGCTGTCCGAGGCCGAGGGGCGGCTGTCCGACGCCGGGGGGCGGCTGTCCGACGCCGGGGGGCGGCTGTCCGACGCCGGGGGGCGGCTGTCCGAGGCCGGGGGGCGGCCATCCGTGGTCCGCCTGGGCGGCAGCCGGTCGTCGACTCCCATCAGCCGGTCGTCCCGGTCCAGACCCTCCGGCATGATCGCCATCACGGTCTGCCGAGCCGACTCCGCGTACCACTGGAGCGCCGATTCCACGGCGTCCGCCGCCCTCGCCCCGTCCTGGTGAGCCACCTCACGCGCGAAGTCACGTACGAGATCGTGCGGGGCGTAGCGGCCGTAGGCCGTCTCGTCGAGGAGCGCGACGTCGACGAGACGGTCGAGCGCGGCCCCCGCACGCCACTCCTCCACGCCCAACAGCCGGGCGATGAGCGGGACTCCGTACGCCGGGAGATCCAGCGCGCCGATCGCGGCGAGGGCGGCGGCCGCGTCCCGGTCGGACTCGCGCTCCGCCGTACGCAGTGATTCCAGAGCCACGGCCAGCGAGCGCCGCACGCTCAAGTCGTCGTGCTCCAGGTGGCGCAGGCGTCCGCCGCTCACGGTGAGGAGTTCGGCGAGGGCGTCCGGGGTGAGCGCGCGGCGGGCGGCGAGGCGGGCCGCGATGATCCGCAGGGCCAGCGGGAGGCGCCCCGCGAGTTCGACCAACGGGTGCCCCGCGTCGAGCCCCGCACGCCCGGAGACGGCGCGCAGCAGGGCGATGCTGTCACCCTCGGAGAGCGGCTCCAGCGGGAAACGTCCCGCACCGTCGAGCGCGGTGAGCGGAGAACGGCTGGTGACGATGACCGTACAGCCGGGCCCCGCTGGCAGCAGCGGGCGCACCTGCGCGGCGGTCGCCGCGTCGTCGAGGACCAGCAGAGTGCGGGTGGGCGCGAGCAGCGAGCGGAGCAACGCGGCTGCTGCGTCCGGGTGTTCGGGGCTGTGGCTCGACTCGACCCCGAGGTCCCGGAGCAGGGCGGCGAGGGCCTGGACGGGCGTGAGGGGCGTCATCCCCGGGGTGGCCCCGCGCAGATTGATGTAGAGCTGCCCGTCGGGGAAGTACTCACGCAGCCGGTGCGCGACGTGCAGGGCGAGCGCGCTCTTCCCCACGCCCGCCATGCCGGACAGGACGGCGACGGGCGGCCCGGCGCCGGGCATCCGCTCGTACGCGTGCCCGGCACCGGGCACCCGCTCGTACGCGTCGCCGCCACCGTCAGCGATACCGATATCGATACCGGCACCGACATCGCCGCCGCCCTGCCCCGTGAGGAGCCGCGCCAGGGAGCGCACGACTTCTTCGCGGCCCGTGAAGTGGGGTGGCGAGGGCGGTAGTTGAGCGGGGCGGGTTGAGGAGGAAACAGATGCGGATACGGAAAGGGGTGCGGGAGCGGATGCGGAAGCGGATACGGAAGGGGGTGCGGAAGCTGCTCGGTCGGAGTGGGTGAGAGAGCGCGACGCCTGTTCCGCCGAGGGACCGGAGGCGAGGCCAGCCTCCTCGCCCCCTGCACCGAAGTCCACCGAGGCGACCGCATCGAGCTCACCCGAGCCGATACCGCCCACTCCGTGCCCACCCGAGCCAAGCCCGGCCACCCCGTGCGCACCCGAACCGAGCCCGGCCACCCCATGCCCACCCGAACCGACCCCAGCCGCATCAATTCGATCCGAGCCGATCCCAGCGGCGGCATCGGAACTATCGGAACTAGCGGCGGCATCGGAACTATCGGGACCGTCCGCCGAGTCGACTCCCCGCAAAGCCGCCCGCACCGCCCGCGCCGCCCCCACCGCCCCCGCAGGCTCCTGCAACACCTCGCGATGCGCCTCCCGCACCGAAGGACCCGGCTCCACGCCCAGCTCATCCACCAGCCGACGCCGCAGCTCGCGGTGGACGGCGAGGGCCTCCGCCTGGCGGCCCGTGCGGTGCAGCACCAGCATCAGCTGCCGGTGGAAGGCCTCACGCAAGGGATACTCGGCGACCAGTTCCGCCAGCTCCGGCACGAGCCCTCCGCCACCGGCGCCGGTCGCCAGTTCCGCGTCGTACCGCAGCTCAAGAGCAAGGAGCCGCGCCTCCTCCAGGCGCGGGACGAGGGCGTGGCCCGCCGCGTCAGCGGGGAGTCCGCCCAGCGGAGTGCCGCGCCACAGGCCGAGCGCGGCGGACGCGGCGTCCACGCAGACGCCCCAGTCGCGTTCCGCGTGCGCGGCCCGCGCCTGTGCAACCAACTGTTCGAAGACCCGTACGTCGAGCTCGCCGTCGGCCACCCGCAGCCGATACCCCGGAGGTACGGCCCGCAGCCGTTCCGGATCGTCGAGGAGCCGACGAAGGCGCGTCACGTGATTCTGCAGCGAGGCGTGCGCGGACGCGGGCGGGGTACCGCCCCACAGCGCGTCCTTGAGGGCGTCGACGGAGACCACCCGGCCCGGTTCGAGCAGCAGCGCTGCCAACAGGGCGCGCCCCTTGGCGCTCTGTACTGGCTGCGGCTCGCCCTCGGCGTCGTACACCGCAGGCGCGCCCAGGAGTCCGAACCGCAACCCGTCGCACCGCACGTCCACGCCATCTCCCGCCCACCGTTGGCCTCATGTTAGCGATCGGTTGGCGGCCTCTGATGGGATGAATCCATCGGGCCCGGCCCCGCCGGTACTCGCGCTCAGCGCGTAACTCGGGGGAGTGTCACCGTTGCGGCCGGGCCCGCTCAGTTTCTGCGACGCGCTCTCAACTTCCCGACGGGGTGGGGAAGTTGAGAGGCTCGCGGAATCATGGCCACTGCGCGCGAGACACCGTACGCACGCGGGAAGCGCCACCCCACGGACCTCGACCACATGCGTCGGCCTCCGGATTCCGGCACGAGGTGCTCACCGATCACGCACGATCTGCCCACGATTGGTACACACCGTCGAATCCCTCAAGAGCGCCCCGAAGCGGTATCCCTCGGTAACACCAACCACCCGGCAATTCCACGGGTGACGCCACCGGGTGACACCAACGGGCGACACCAACGGGAAGCAGCAAAAGGGAGCAACACCAGACAACGCCAGGCACCGTCCATCATTCCGACGGCACCCGCACCGTGAAGACCGCCCCTTCCCCCGGCGCACTCCGCGCCGTCACGGTCCCGCCGTGCCCCTCCACCAGCTGCCGGACGATCGCGAGGCCGAGACCGCTGCCGCCGGTCGCCCGCGTACGCGACTTGTCGGCGCGCCAGAAGCGGTCGAAGACGTGCGGCAGATCGTCGGGCGCGATGCCGGTACCGGTGTCGGCGACCTCCACCACCACCGCGTCGAGCGTGGCGCGGCAGCCGATCGTGACGCTGCCGCCCTCCGGGGTGTGCCGGATCGCGTTGGAGACCAGGTTGCCGATCGCCTGGCGGAGCCGGAGCGGATCGGCGGTGAAGCAGGGGTCGCCGAGCGTCGTCGCGCTCAGCCGTACGCCCGCCGCCTCCGCACCCGCCTGGTGCCCCGCCGCGACCTGGTCCACGATGTCGGACGCGTGCACGGGCTCGCGGTGCAGCCGGAGCGTACCGGCGTCGGCGGCGGCAAGATCCTGCAGGTCATTGACGGAGTGCTGGAGCAGAAGCGCCTCTTCGAGGAGCGAGGTGACGAGCTCAGGGTCGGTGTCGACCACGCCGTCCTCGGCCGCCTCCAGCCAGCCGCGGATGTTGGACAGCGGCGTACGCAGTTCGTGCGCGACGTCGCTCACCATGGCCTGGCGCTGGTCCTCCAGGGCCTTGCGGTGGGCGGCCATGTCGTTGAAGGCCTCGGCGAGCTGACGGATCTCACCGGCGGACCCCGCCGACCGCGCCGTGACGGGTTCCGCCCCCTCGCCCGTCTTCATCCGCTGGGTCGCGGCGGTCAGGGCCCGCAGGGGGCGGGTCAGCCGGGTCGCGGCGAAGGCGGTCACGGCGACCGTCACCGCCAGAATGCCCGCGGAGAGGCCCGCGAGCCGGACGGTGTTGGCCCCGGAGAGGCTGAACTTCGAGCTCTCCACCGCGCGGGCCACCGCCGTGCGCGAACCGTCGGAGCTGGTGACGAAGAGGAGCGCGGGCTCGGAGACGTACAAGCCGAGCTGCTCGCGCCGGGCACTGCCCACGCAGGCGGCGGTCTTGGTGTCGTACTCCCTGCCGCCGGCACGGCTGACACCGCCCGACGGCACGGCGAGGGAATCCGATTCCGAGGGGGTGGTCGTGGGCGTGTCCTGCGTGTCCGGCGTGTCCCGCGTGTCCTGCGTGTCCTGCGTGTCCCGCGTGTCCAGCCCCTTGGGAACACCGGGAGCGCTGGGAGCACGGCCCGGCTCGGTGGGGGTGAAGGCGTCGGCCTGGCCGCCCGACACGAGTTCGGGCACGCCCGTATGGGCGGGATCGGCTGGATCGGCTGGATCGGCTGGGACGTAGCGCCCGGAAGGCCGGTCGAACACTCCCACCGACTGCCACCACGTCAGATCGAGCCCGACCTTGACGGACGGGGCGCCCCCGCGCCGCAGGCAGGCGTTGGTGAGCTTGTTGAGCCGCTCGAGCGCTTTGCTCTCGGTACGGGTGGGCATGTCGAGCTGGTAACTGTGGCAGGTCGAGTCGAGGAACCGGGACGGGTCGTTGGGGGCGTCGACGCGAGAACGCCCACCGGGTCCTTGAACGACCCGGGCGGAAACCCCGAGGTCGTGCATGCAGTCCACGACGCTCGCGGCGACCTTCGCCAGCTCTTTTCGCTCCGCCACCGGCAGCCGGAAGGGACCGACCGCGCGCGGGTCGATACGGTCCTGTCCCCCGGTCTCGGCGTTCACGTTCCCCGCACCGGCGGTCAGCGCCCCGTCGACGGCGAGGGGATCGACGACGGCCGAGGCTTTGGCAGGCAAATCGGTGCCAACTACCCCTTTCCCGCCTCTACTTACTCCCCCACTCTTACTACCTCTATCACCCTTATCACCCTCACCACCCTTATCGCCCTTATCACTCTTATCGCTCTTGCTCCGCGAGTCGGCGATGACGACACGCTTCTGCGTGGTCAGGGTGATACGCCGTCCGGTCTTCCGGGCAAGCTCCCGCACGGTCTTGTCGGCACCCTGCCACCCGGGCGCACTGGCCCCGAGGCCCAGCAACTCGTCGTAGACACGGGCGTCATCGGCAAGCACCTGCCCCTGCTCCTGCCGGATCGCCCCGGACGTGGTCTGAGCGGCGAGCCAGGCGGTGGCGGCGATCGAGACCAGGGAGACGAGCACGGAGACGGCGAGCAGCCGGGGCAGCAGGCTCTTGCGGAACGGTATGTCACGCGCCATGTCGCGCCGCCGCCCCCAGGGCCGCGCCGGTGGGTGCGCCGGTGGGTGCGCCGGTGGGTGCGCCGGTGGGTGCGCCGATGGCCGCACCCGTGAGCTTGTATCCGACGCCGAAGACCGTCACGAGATGGCGCGGCCTGCGCGGATCGTCCTCGATCTTCTTGCGCAGATTGAGGACATGTACGTCGACGGTGCGCACCGATATGTATCCGGACGACCCGTGGATACGGTCCAGGAGCTGGGGCCGCGTGAACACCCGCTCCGGCTCCGCCGCGAGGGCCGCGAGCAGGTCGAACTCCCCCGGCGTGCACTCGACGAGCCGCCCGTCGACTGTCACCTCGTGCCGCACGGGATCGACGGCGATCCCACCCGCCCGCAGCACACGCGACACGGCTTCGGCACCCTCGACGACCGGGTGGTACGTGCCCTGGGCGCGCCGCAGCAGCGTACGGACGCGGGCCATCAGCTCGCGCGGACTGTACGGCTTCGTCAGATAGTCGTCGGCGCCGAGATCGAGGCCGAGCAGCAGATCGTCCTCGGTCGTACGCGCGGTCAGCATCAGAATCGGAATGGCGGCAGCGGGACCGGGCCCGCCCCCGCTGCCGCCCCCGTTCCCGCTCCCGCCCCGCAGGACGCGCGTGACACCGAGCCCGTCGACGCGCGGCATCATCACGTCGAGTACGAGCAGGTCCGGGGGCCTGCGCCGCACCTCGTCGATCGCGGCACGCCCGTCGTGGACGACGGCGACCGTGTGGCCCTCACGCTCCAGATAGCGGCGGACCAGTTCGGCCTGTTTCTCGTCATCCTCCGCGACCAGGACAAAAGCGCACATGGCGATGAGCATAAGCGGGGCGGGCCTGCCCGAACGGAATACGAACAGCGGCCTGACAGGATCCTCATAAGTCCCCGCGAGACTGCCTACGCCTCGTGCGGCCCGTCGTACGGCACGACGACGACCTGGAACTCGTCCTCATAGACGACGCGCCCCGGATCCGACGACCGCACCACCCGGCACTCGATGTCGTGCGCGTCCAGGATCTCCAGATACCCGGGTACGCGGTCGATGAGATGGGTGGCGGTGACCTTGAACCAGGCCACAGCGCCGGGCGTGACGGCATGGTCGTAGACAGTGGGGTCGACCTTCGACGGGGTCGGATACGCGGCGTCGTACCAGTCGTTGTTGGCGCGCCGGAACCGCTCCTGCTCCGGCGTCAACTTCCCCTCCCTGGCTAGCCCGTTGACGAGAACGAACACCCCGGGGAAGTGCCCGCGCTCATGACGCACGGGCGACTCGTAACGAACGTATGCGGCAACACCTTCATCACTCATCGCGGCATCCTCGCACCCCCACCACGAACGCCATCAAGGGGCCTCTCCCCGCTCCTAACCAGGCGGCCCCACCCTCGACCGGGCGACACCACCCCCCCGACCGGGCGACACCGCACACCACCCAAGCCCCGCAGGGACCCCGCGCCCCGCGACCCACAACCCATACGGCCGCCCCACCTCGCGCCGGCCGCCCATCCCCCCGAAGGTGGTCCGCATGACCGTGACCCGCACCCGTACAGCCGCCACCCCCACCGCCGCCACTCCCACCGCCGCCGCCCGCACCGGCTCCCGCACGGGCTCCCGCACCGCCGCCCGATTCGCCACCGCCGCAGCCGCCACCGCCCTGCTGGCCCTCACCGCCACCGCCTGCTCGGACAGTGACGTGGACAAGGCCAAGGACAGGGCAGCTTCCGCGACGGCCAAGGCGGGCGAAGCCGTGTCATCCGCCACGGAGGCAGCAGCCTCCAAGATGGCCGAGGTGAAGGACGGAGTGGACGCGAAGGCCGACGTGAAGGTCGACGGCCCCACCAAGTCCGAAGACAACCGGGCAACGGCGAAGATCACGGCGACCAACAGCACGGACAAGAAGGCGGACTACGCCATCTCCGTCAACTTCCGCGACGGCGACGGCAACCTCCTGGACACGGTCGTCCTCAACATCAACAGCACCGACCCCGACCGGTCGAAGTCCGGCACGGCCCGCAGCAACAGGAACCTCTCCGGCACCCCGAAGGCAGAGATCGGCAAGGCACTACGCCACTGACCGACCGCGCCCCCAGCCAGACGGATCAGACAGATATCTGACGGGCCAGACGGGTCAGACGGGTCAGGCCGACTCCCGCACGACCAGACGTACCGGAGTGACCACCGAGGACAACGGAAGGCCACCGTCTCGCGCCGCAGGCTCTGACTCAGGCTCAGGCTCACCCGATGTCGTCGACTTGAACAACAACTGGGCCATCAGGCGCCCCATGCCCTCAATGTCCTGGTGCACCGTGGTCAGCGACGGCTCCGTCGCTTCTGCGATGGTCGCGAGGTCGTCGAAGCCGACGACTGCGACATCCTCCGGTACGCGGCGCCCACGTTCTCGCAGGAGGCGCAGAGCACCGGCGGCCATGAGGTCCGATGCGACGAAGACCGCGTCCAGGTCGGGGCACCGGTCGAGGAGCACGGCCATGGCATCGGCGCCACCCCGCAGCGTGAAGTCGCCCTCGGCGATGAGCTGGGGCGGGGAGTCGAGGAGTACGTCCCGGTAGCCGTCGAGGCGGTCGATCGCGGAGGCCTGGTTGAGCGGGCCGGTGACGGTCCCGATACGCCGGCGTCCCATCCCCACGAGATGCCGGACGGCTTCCCTGGCTCCGCCGCGGTTGTCGGCATCGACGTACATGTGACTGCGACCGCGACTGCGACTGCGACGGCCGAAGTCAGCGCTCGCCCGACCACCGAAGACGGCGGGCAGGCCCATGCGCTCGACCATGGCGGGCAACGGGTCGTCGGTGCGCAGCGAGAACAGCAGGGCGCCGTCGACGTGGCCGCCGCCCAGGAAGTTCCCGACGCGCGGATAGTCGTCCGGCTCCTCGATGAACAACAGCACCGGCTGCGCCCCTTGCAGGACGAGCTCCTGTCGGATGCCTCGAAGCAGGCAGTCGAAATACGGGTCCACGAAGAGCCGGTTCTGCGGTTCGGTGACCACGACGGCGACAGCGTTGTTGCGTCGCGTGACCAGACTCCGGGCGGCTTGATTTGGCACATACCCGAGCGCGTCCACGGCCTGCCGTACACGTTCCGCGACCGTGGCCCGCACTCGGGGCTCCCCGTTGATCACACGGGACACGGTGGACTTCGACACCCCTGCCCGCTGCGCCACGTCCTCGAGTGTGGCGCGATGTCCGTTCGACCGTTCCGTCAACACCGTCTCCGATCAGCGCAGTTCACCGGGCGCAGGAAACGTTAGCCGCCGAACGCCGGCGCAAGGGGGTTCAATGCCTCTTGACGTCGCTCACCGGCCGCCGGAGTCAGGCGCGTTCCGCCTCACCCGCCGCCTCGTCAGTCTCCTCGGTGGCCGCGGCCCCGGCACGACGACGGCCCAGCAAGGCGGTTCCCGCGATCACCAGGCCGATGGTGACGACCTTGGCGGCCTGGTAGTAGCCCATCGCCATCTCTTGCGGGGTACCGGGAAGCCGGAAGAAGACCCACACGGCCGCGAGTCCCCCAAAGACGATCAGCCCGACGGCCCCCCACGCCCCGAGGTCCTCCCACCAGGGCCCGGGCCCGTAACCCCGCTCATCGTTCTGCTCGACGTCCTTGTCGGTCACGATCCGCTCTCCTGTACGTGTAGTCACGATCAGGAGGGAAGACGCAAGCCCAGCACGCCCGGTTCAACAACCGAAACGCTCACCACCACACCCACCCACCTCACCCACCACAAGCAAAAGCCCCAGCTCACGGCGAGTGAGTCCTGGGGCTTCCACAGAGCCGCCCTCTAGCGGCCAACGGAGCGGCCTCTCAAGAAGGAGGGCCGCCCCTTGGCAGGAGATGAGGCGCTAGACCCGAACCCCCCAAGCCTGAACCGGTTTCTTCAGGGAGGAGTGGTAGGAGGTGCAGTAGGCGTACGAGGTAGTCCCAGCCGCAGCCGCCGAACCCTGCGCCAGCTTGCCGTTCTTACACTTCGCCACCGCTATGAACGTTCCGCCGCCGGTGCACTTCACCCCGGCCGTGTTGTTATCGGCGAAAACCAGCTTGCAGGAGAACGCCTTGGCACTGGTGGGCGCTGCGGAGGCGGCCCCCGTTGTCGCCGCCATTCCCGAAACGGCCAGGGCCGCCACGGCGAAGGTGCTGACAAGCATTCGCTTCATCATTCTTGCCCTTCAGTCTGCGTATGCCGGAGGTCATCCCGGCACCTCTGAAGCTATGTCCGGCACCAACGAGCGGGCATCAAACCCTGGTTGTGCTTCTGCGTAAACCCTCGCGGTACCCACCCGAATCTCGAAGGCCTCCACTGCCCTGTCCACGCCCGTTGCCCAGCGGCTGCCCGGTACGCAGATGACCGCCGAAAGCCTTCAGCACACGCTGGAGCCGCCCACACATGACGGCGCGAAGATCATCGAGTCACGCCCCCACCGCATCCCGGCATGAAAAAACCCCAGGTCACGGCGAGTGAGTCCTGGGGTTAATCCGAGCCGCCTTCGGGATTCGAACCCGAGACCTACGCATTACGAGTGCGTTGCTCTGGCCATCTGAGCTAAGGCGGCACGCGTCCCGCACCTATGGTGCGATCAGCAGCGACGCCAAGTCTACACAGTTTCCGGGGGTGCTCCGTACACGCCCGGTGTACGGAGCACCGAGGCCCGCCTCACCCCCGAGGGCAGCTTCGATGTACAGAGCACCAGACCCCGCCTCACCCCTGCGAGCAGCGCTTTCCGTCGTCCGGGGCCTTGCCCTCCAGCAGGTACGCGTTGATCGTCGAGTCCACACACTTGCTGCCTCGGCCGTACGCCGTGTGTCCGTCTCCCTCGTACGTGAGCAGCTTGCCGGAGGAGAGCTGGTCGGCGAGGGACTCGGCCCAGCGGTAGGGGGTGGCCGGGTCGCGTGTGGTGCCGACCACGACGATCGGGGCCGCGCCGTCCGCCTCGATGCGGTGCGACTCCCCCGTCGCCTTCTCCGGCCAGTACGCGCAGTTCAGCGAGGCCCAGGCCAGGCCCTCGCCGAAGACCGGGGAGGCCTTCTCGAAGTCCGGGAGCGACTTCTTCACCTCGGCCGCGTCGGCGAAGGCGGGGGGCAGGTCCAGGCAGTTCACGGCGGCGTTGGCGAACATGAGGTTCGCGTACGTTCCGTCGCCGTCGCGCTCGTAGTAGCTGTCGGAGAGGGCGAGGAGGCCCGCGCCGTCCTTTTCCTTGATCGCGGCGGTCAGTGCCGAGCGCAGTTGGGGCCAGGCCGCCTCGTCGTACATCGCGGCGATCACACCCGTCGTGGCGAGCGCCTCGCCCAGCTTGCGGCCGTCGGAGTCGCCGGTGGGGATCGGCGTGCGGTCCAGGTCGTCGAAGAGCGACTTGAGGCGCTTGCCCGCGTCCGCCTCGCTCTCCGTGCCCAGGGGGCATTCCGCCCGGCCCACGCAGTCCTTCGCGAACGACTGGAACGCCGTCTCGAAGCCCTCCGTCTGGTCACGGTTCATCCGGCGGGCCGGCAGGGACGGGTCCATCGCGCCGTCCAGGACGAGGCGGCCGACGCGGTCGGGGTAGAGCCCGGCGTACGTCGCCCCCAGAAACGTGCCGTACGAAGCGCCCACGTAAGTCAGCTTCTCGTCGCCGAGCGCCGCGCGCAGGATGTCCATGTCACGGGCCGCCTCGACCGTGGAGACATGCGGCAGCACCTCGGCGGAGCGCTTCTCGCAGCCCGCCGCGAACTTCTTGAAGGACTCCGAGAGTTCGGCGGTCTCGCGCTGGTCGTCCGGTGTGATGTCCGTCTGCGTGTACGCGTCCATCTGCTTGCCGCCGAGGCAGGTGACGGGCTCGCTGCGGGCCACACCACGCGGGTCGACCGCGGCCATGTCGTACTGGGCACGGACCTTCTCGGGGTACCCGAGGGCCGCGTACGTCTGGAGGTAGCCGATCGCCGAGCCGCCGGGGCCGCCCGGGTTGACCAGGAGAGATCCCAGGCGCTTGCCGGGTCCTGTGGCCTTCTTCCGCGAGACGGCGAGCTTGATGGCCTGACCGTCCGGCTTCGCGTAGTCCAGGGGCGCCTTCATCGTGGAGCACTCGAAGCCGGGGACGCCGCACTCGCGCCAGTTCAGCTTCTGTCCGTAGTACGGGGCCAGCTCCGCCGGGGTCGCGCGGGGCAGCGCGGCCATGGACACATCCTCCGTCGTGCTCCCGGCGGAGCAGCCGGAGATGAGCAGTCCGGCGGCCAGGAACGCGGTCGCGGGCGTGCGAAGTCCTCTGATGCGCATCACGCGAGCCTAACGCTATGCGATGAGCCGGTGACGCAATGTGCCCTGGAGTGCCCTTATGGGTGACTCGGTCAACCCTCCTGCCGGAGGCCTGCGCGAGGCCCTAGCCCGCCCGCAGCGCCACCGTCATCGCCTCCACCGCGAGCAGCGGCGCCACGTTCCGGTCCAGGGCGGTGCGGCAGGCTCCGATCGCCTCGATGCGGCGCAGCGTCGACTCGGGCGAGGCGCCGCGCGCCAGGCGCTCCAGCATGTCGAGCACCTCCGTGTTGGCCAGCGCGACGCGGGAGCCGAGCTGCAGGGTGAGCACGTCGCGGTAGACACCGGTCAGCTCGATGAGTGCGAGGTCGAGGCTGTCGCGCTGGGTGCGGGTCCTTCGGCGCTTCTGCCGGTCCTCGAGTTCCTTCATGGCGCCCGCCGTGCCGCGCGGCATCCGGCCGCCCTTCTCCGCGCCGAGAGCCGCCTTCAGGTCGTCGGTCTCCTTGACGTCGACCTCCTCCGCGACCTGCTTCGCGTCGTCCCCGGCCGTGTCGATCAGCTCCTGCGCGGCCTTCAGGCAGCCGCCGATCTCAGCCACCCGCATCGGCAGCTTGAGCACGGCGGCGCGGCGCTCTCGCGCCCTCGGGTCGGTCGCGAGGCGACGGGCGCGGCCGATGTGCCCCTGGGTGGCGCGCGCGGCGGCCGCGGCGACGTCCGGCTCGATGCCGTCGCGCCGGATGAGCACGTCCGCGACGGCGTCCACCGGAGGCGTACGCAGCGTCAGATGGCGGCAGCGGGAGCGGATCGTGGGCAGCACGTCCTCCAGCGAGGGCGCGCAGAGCAGCCATACGGTGCGGGGGGCGGGCTCTTCCACGGCCTTCAGGATGACGTTGCCCGCGCCCTCGGTGAGGCGGTCGGCGTCCTCCAGGACGATGACCTGCCAGCGGCCGCCCGCGGGCGACAACTGGGCCCGTCTGACCAGCTCGCGGGTCTCCTTGACGCCGATGGACAGCAGGTCCGTACGCACCACTTCGACGTCGGCGTGGGTGCCGACCAGGCTGGTGTGGCATCCGTCGCAGAAACCGCAGCCGGGGGAGCCGCCGAGCGCGCGGTCCGGGCTGGTGCACTGGAGCGCGGCGGCGAAGGAGCGGGCGGCGGTGGACCGCCCGGAGCCTGGCGGTCCGGTGAACAGCCAGGCGTGCGTCATCTTCGACGCCTCGGGCCGCGGAGCGCCCGTGGCCACGGCGGTGACCAGCGCGTCGGCGTCCCGAGCGGCGGCGCTGAGCTGCTCACTCACCCGCTCCTGGCCCACCAGGTCGTCCCATACGGTCATCGGTCACCGCCTCCGCCCTGCACACCTGCGTCGCACACGTCGCACTCGTCGCGCACGTCGCTCGTCACGCTGTCGCATTCATTGTGGAGCACGCCACTGACAACGCGGTCCGCTCGCCCAGCGAGGCTCAGCGCCGACTCCGGCCCCGACCGCCCCGGCCGTCCTCGTCCTCGTCCCGCGCGCCCAGCAACTCGTCCGCCAGCGTGGGCAGATCATCCAGCGGAGTCTCCTCCGCCCAGTCCGAGCGGGGACGCTGCCGAGGCTGCCCCTGCTCGTCGACCTGAGGCAGCTCACGGGTCTGGTCGTTCCCGCCGCCGGGCGAAGGCTCAGCCTTGGGCCGCTCATCGCGGAAGTACCCCGGCGGCACCTTGTCCTCCTGCACAGCAGGCAGCACGGCCGTCTCGTCGGCAGCCCCCGGCACCGGCGGCTGCGGCAGCACCTCGGTCTCGTCCGAGCCGGACGCGTCCCGCACCGCGGGCAGCACCGCCGTCTCGTCCGCGGCGGAAGCCGGAGCCGCGTCGGGCTTCACGATGGGCGTGGGCACCGTCGTCTCGTTGTCCGGCACAGCGTCCGAAGGCGAACCCGAAGCCGAACCCGACCCCGACGGGGAACCCGAAGCCGAACCCGAAGGGGAAGCAACCGCCGTCGAAGAAGTCGAAGCAGCCGAAGCAGCCGAAGAAGTCGTAGAAGTCGTAGAAGTCGAAGCACTCGTAGCCGTCGCAGCAGCAGCCGCAGCCTCCGCCGAAGCCGCCGCCAACCGCCGCGCCTCCTCGGCCCGCAGCAGCGCCTCCTCGGCCTTACGCTGCTTCTCGGCCCGCCGCGCCTCGGCCTCGGCCCGCAGCCGCGCCTCTTCCTCCGCCTCGCGGCGGCGCCGCGCCTCCTCGGCCGCCCGCACCTTCTCCTCGGCGAGCAGGCGTGCCTGCTCCTCCTCGGCCCGGCGCTTGGCCTCCTCGGCGCGCTGCCTGGCCTCCTCTGCCTGGCGCTCGGCCTCGCGGCGCTGCGCCTCCTCCAGCTCGCGGCGCTTGCGCTCCTCCTCCTCGGCGCGGAGCTTGGCGAGCTGCTCCTGGCGCTCGCGCTCGACCCGCTCCTCCTCGGCCTTGCGCGCGGCTTCTTCCTCGGCCTTGCGGCGCGCCTCTTCCTCGGCTGCCTTGCGGGCCTCCTCCTGCGCCTTCACCTCGGCCTCGGAGAGCGGCAGCATCAGGTCGAGCCGGTGCCGGGCCACGGTCGTGACCGCCTCCGGCTCCTGGGCGGCGTCGATCACCAGGTACCGCCCCGGGTCGGCCGCGGCCAGCGTCAGGAAACCGGAGCGCACGCGCGCGTGGAACTCGGCGGGCTCCGACTCAAGACGGTCGGGTGCCTCGGTGAACCGCTCCCTGGCCGCTTCCGGGGAGACGTCGAGCAGGACCGTCAGATGCGGCACGAGCCCCGCCGTCGCCCACCGGGAGATGCGGGCGATCTCGGTCGGGGACAGATCGCGCCCCGCACCCTGATACGCCACGGACGAGTCGATGTACCGGTCGGAGATGACGACAGCGCCGCGCTCAAGAGCGGGACGTACGACCGTGTCGACGTGCTCGGCGCGGTCGGCCGCGTACAGAAGTGCCTCGGCGCGGTGCGAGAGACCGGCCGACGACACGTCGAGCAGGATCGACCGCAGCCGCTTCCCGACCGGCGTGGCACCCGGCTCCCGCGTCACGACGACCTCGTGGCCCTTGGCCCGGATCCACTCGGCGAGCGCCTCGGCCTGCGTCGACTTGCCCGCGCCGTCGCCGCCCTCCAGGGCGATGAAGAATCCCGCGGTCGCGATCCCCTGCACGGGGTCGTCGCCGCCGCGCAGCGCGTCCCGGAGGTCGTGCCGCAGCGGCACGCCCTGCCTGTCGTCGATCTTGGCGAGGACCAGCGCGGCCACCGGCAGGAGCAGCGCGCCCACCAGCATCAGCGTGAAGGCGGCGCCTCCGTGGTCGAACACGAACTTGCCGTTGACGAAGCGGTGCGGGCCGATCGCCGCCGCGACCAAGGGGGCGACGAGCGCGCCGAGCGCGATGAAGAGGCGTACGACCGCCTGGAGGTGTTCCGTCGTGCGCGCCCTGCGGTAGTCCTCGACCTCCTGGTCGAGCAGCGCGTGCCCGGTGTGCGCGGCGATGCCCGCGGCCACCCCGGTGAGCACCAGGAGCAGCAGCACGGTCGTCACGTCGGGCACGAGACCGGCGGCGAGCAGCGCGACGCCGGTGAGGGCGATCGCGAGCGCGAGCAGTCGGCGGCGCGGGAGCGTGGGCAGCAGGGACGGCGCGGTGCGGATGCCGACGGCGGTGCCGCCGGTCAGCGCGAGGACGACGAGGCCGTACGTGACGGGCCCGCCGTCGAGGTCCTTGGCGTGCAGCACGGCGACCGCCACGGCGGCGGCGACGGCCCCGGCGACCGCGGCGCAGGCGGCGATGAGCAGCGGGATCGCGCCGGTGCGGCCCTTGTCGGTACCGCTGCCGGTGCGCGGCCTGCGCAGCCCTTCGAGCGGGCTACGCGCGCGTGGCGTCTGCGTGGCGGGAAGTTCGAGGAAGTAGACGATCGAGAGGGAGGCGGCGAAGAGGCCTGCGGCGACGAACGAGCCGAGCCCCGCCTGGTGCAGCTCGAACCAGTCGAGCCCGGCGCCCAGGAGGTTGCCGACCAGCGTGACGGCGACGAGCGCGGCGGCCGCGATGGGCAGCGCCACGAATCCCGTACGCAGCGACAGGCGCCGCAGTGCGTCCATGTGGTCCGGCAGCGGCCGTACCGTCGCGCCCTCCAGGGGCGGCGCGGGCAAGAGCGCGGGCGCCGCGCTCTCCCGGCAGACCGTCCAGAAGCGCTCGGCGACTCCGATCACGAAGGCGGTGACGAGCAGTACCGCGAGCGCGTTGTCCGGCGTCCAGTCGATCCACAGCGGCGCGACGACGAGCAGCGCGGCCCGCAGACCGTCCGCCACGACCATCGTCCAGCGCCGGTCGAGCGGCCCGTCCGGTGAGGTGATCGAGCTCAGCGGTCCCAGAAGTACCGCTCCGAAGAGCAGTGTCGCGAGAACGCGTGCCCCGAAGACAGCGGTGACGGCGACCGCCACCCCTCGGTAGCCGCCCCCGAACGCCCCCTCGGCGATGGCCGCTTGCAGCGCGAGCACCACCAGGACAAGGAGGGCGAGGGCGTCGCCGACACCGCCGACGAGCTGGGCGCTCCAGAGGCGCTTCAGCTGCGGCACGCGCAACAAGGCGCGGACAGCACGCTCTCGCGAATCTGCGACCAGGGCGTCGTCGGGGGTCGGGTTTCCGACCGTTGGCTGCTCGGCACGCGTCATCCGTCCAGCCTATCTGGACGGTGCGACACCCCGAAGGGGCGCCCGAACAAACGGGCGCCCCTTCAGTTCACACATTCACAGCGCCGCGCAGAAAGACGTACAGAACGACGCACGCTGCCCTAAGCGGCTACTCGACTACCCCGCTACCCCACCACTCGACTACTCGACTACTCGGCGTCGGACGCCTTGGCCGCCGAAGCCGTGGTCTTCTTGGCGGCGGCCGTCTTCGTAGTGGTCTTCTTCGCAGCCGTCGTCTTCTTGGCGGCCGTTTTCTTCGCGGCCGTCGTCTTCTTGGCCGCGGTCTTCTTGGCGGGGGCCTTCTTCGCCGCCTTCTTGGCGGTCTTCTTGGCCGGACCCTTCGCCCGCTTCTCCTCGAGCAGTTCGTAGCCGCGCTCGGGAGTGATGTCCTCGACGCTGTCGGCGGCCCGCAGCGTCGCGTTCGTCTCGCCGTCGGTGACGTACGCCCCGAAGCGGCCGTCCTTGACGACGACCGGCTTCTTGCTGACCGGGTCCTCGCCGAGCTCCTTCAGCGGCGGCTTGGCCGCGGCCCGCCCGCGCTGCTTGGGCTGGGCGTAGATCGCGAGGGCCTCTTCCAACGTGATGTTGAAGAGCTGCTCCTCGGCCTCCAGGGACCGCGAGTCCGTGCCCTTCTTCAGGTACGGGCCGTAGCGGCCGTTCTGCGCGGTGATCTCCACACCTTCGGCGTCGGCCCCGACCACGCGCGGCAGGGACATCAGCTTCAGGGCGTCCGCGAGCGTCACCGTGTCGAGTGACATGGACTTGAAGAGCGAGGCCGTGCGCGGCTTGACCGCCTTCTTGCCCGTCTTCGGGGTGCCCTCGGGGAGCACCTCGGTGACGTAGGGGCCGTAACGGCCGTCCCTGGCGATGATCTCGTGGCCCGACGTGGGGTCGGTGCCGAGCGCGAAGTCACCGCTCGGCTTGGCGAGCAGTTCCTCGGCGTACTCGACGGTCAGCTCGTCCGGCGGCAGGTCGTCGGGCACGTCGGCGCGCTGGTGGCCCTCCGCGTCCTTCTCGCCCCGCTCGATGTACGGGCCGTAGCGGCCGACGCGCAGCAGGATGCCGTCGCCGACGGGGAAGGAGGAGATCTCCCGGGCGTCGATCGCGCCCAGGTCGGTCACCAGTTCCTTGAGCCCGCCGAGGTGGTCGCCGTCGCCGTTGCCCGCGTTGGACGCGGCCCCCGCGTCGTCGCCCTCGCCGAAGTAGAACCGCCTCAGCCACGGCACGGCCTGCGCCTCGCCCCGCGCGATGCGGTCGAGGTCGTCCTCCATGCGTGCGGTGAAGTCGTAGTCGACGAGGCGCCCGAAGTGCGTCTCCAGGAGGTTGACCACGGCGAAGGACAAGAAGGAGGGCACAAGGGCCGTGCCCTTCTTGAAGACGTAGCCGCGGTCGAGGATCGTGCCGAGGATCGACGCGTACGTCGACGGGCGGCCGATCTCACGCTCTTCGAGCTCCTTGACCAGCGAGGCCTCGGTGTAGCGGGCCGGCGGCTTGGTCGCGTGGCCGTCGACCGAGATCTCGTCGGCGGACAGCGCGTCGCCCTCGCTGACCTGCGGCAGCCTGCGCTCGCGGTCGTCGAGCTCGGCATTCGGGTCGTCCGCGCCCTCTACGTAGGCCTTCATGAAGCCGTGGAAGGTGATGGTCTTGCCGGACGCGCTGAACTCGGCGTCGCGGCCGTCGGCGGCCGTGCCACCGATCTTGACCGTGACGGAGTTGCCGACCGCGTCCTTCATCTGGGAGGCGACGGTCCGCTTCCAGATCAGCTCGTAGAGCCGGAACTGGTCACCGGTGAGGCCGGTCTCGGCGGGCGTGCGGAAACGATCACCCGAAGGGCGGATCGCCTCGTGCGCCTCCTGCGCGTTCTTGACCTTCCCGGCGTACGTACGGGGCTTGTCCGGCAGGTAGTCGCTGCCGTACAGCTGCGTGACCTGCGCGCGAGCGGCGGTGATCGCCGTGTCGGACAGCGTCGTGGAGTCCGTACGCATGTAGGTGATGAAGCCGTTCTCGTACAGCTTCTGGGCCACCTGCATCGTGGCCTTCGCGCCGAAGCCGAGCTTACGGCTGGCCTCCTGCTGCAGCGTCGTCGTACGGAACGGCGCGTACGGAGAGCGGCGGTAGGGCTTGGACTCGACGGAGCGGACCGCGAACCGGGTGTTCTCAAGGGCCGCGGCGAGCGAACGGGCGTTCGTCTCGTCCAGGTGCAGCGTTTCGGACTTGAGCTGTCCGACCGAGTTGAAGTCGCGGCCCTGCGCGATGCGCTTGCCGTCGACCGTGGTGAGACGCGCGACCAGCTGCGAGGGGTCGGACGCGTCGCCGGTGCGGCCCGTGCCAAAGGTGCCCGTCAGGTCCCAGTACTCGGCGGAGCGGAAGGCGATGCGCTCGCGCTCACGCTCGACGACGAGGCGGGTCGCCACGGACTGGACACGGCCCGCCGACAGGCGCGGCATGACCTTCTTCCACAGGACCGGCGAGACCTCGTAGCCGTAGAGACGGTCGAGGATGCGGCGGGTCTCCTGGGCGTCGACCATGCGCTTGTTGAGCTCGCGCGGGTTGGCGACGGCGCCCTGGATCGCGGCCTTGGTGATCTCGTGGAACACCATGCGCTTGACCGGGACCTTGGGCTTCAGGACCTCGAGGAGGTGCCACGCGATGGCTTCGCCCTCGCGGTCCTCATCGGTGGCGAGGAAGAGTTCGTCGGAGTCCTTCAGCAGGTCTTTGAGCTTCTTGACCTGCGCCTTCTTGTCGGAGTTGACGACATAGATGGGCTCGAAGTCGTTATCGACGTCCACGCCGAGACGGCGCACCTCGCCGGTGTACTTGTCGGGGACCTCCGCGGCGCCGTTCGGGAGGTCGCGGATGTGCCCGACGCTTGCCTCGACTACGTAGCCGGGGCCGAGGTAACCCTTGATCGTCTTCGCCTTGGCAGGCGACTCGACGATGACGAGTCGGCGGCCGCCCTTTGCGGTCTCGCTGGTCGGGGACAACTTCGCTCTTCTCTCCGGTCGGTACTCGGTGGCCGCGGTGCGTGGCCTCGTGGCCGCGGTGTGTGGCCTCGCTCGGTGCGCTTGAGTTGCGCTGACGCTGCGGAGTGTGACGGTACATCCCGCCCCCGTGTCAAACGGGAAAAGCCCGCAACGGCCACTCGAACGGTAACCCGACTACCGCCATTCCTGCCGCCCGGAGTAGCGACCTGCCGTTTCCCCACCTGGTTCACCACGGGCTTCACCACCGGCTACGCACCGGCTCAGCACCGGCGCCGGGCCTACGGCCCGTACGCGCCCCGCGGCCGCCGCCCGGTCACCGACCGCCTCCGCTCACAACCGAGTGAAACACCACACTCCGAGCACCAGGGCGCCCGATCCCGCGAGGGCGGCGAGTGTCGCGGATGCGACAGGGTTCACACCCTCGGCGACGGGCGCGCGGTGCGCCACACGTGCTCCGGTCCACAGCAGCAGCCCTGCTCCGAACAGCGCGAACACCGAGCCCGCGAAGATCGCTGGTCCGCTCTCCATGTCATTGCCTCCCCGTACCGAGTTCCCGGCTTGGGAACCTGACACGCCCGGGAAGCCGGGGCGCGAACCCCGGGTGAACGGAGGGCGCCCGGCCTGAAGAACCGGTCGGCGCGGGGCTCGGCCCGACCGGAACCGGCTGTCTCGGGGCCGGTTCGCACAGCCCACCTTCTCGATGTACGCCCGGCGGTCGCCGCCGCCCGTCCATCCCACCCACAACGGGGGACCGATGTCCCCAGAAACGTACGAGACGCGCCGTACGCGCACCGCCAACGGCCCGGCGGCCCTCTCACCGCGTCTCTACGACTCGACGGGCTCCAGGAAGCCCTGCTCGACGAGGAGGCGGATCTGCGAGGGCGTCCGGTCCCGCAGCAGTACGGGGTCCTCCCCCACCAGTTGGGCGATCGCGTCGAGGATCCGCCCGGCGCTCAGCGTCCCGTCGCACACGCCTGCGAAGCCCGCGCCCACCGTGTCCACCTTGGTGGCCCGCCGCATCCCGCGGTGCTGGCGCAGCACGACGTGCTCCGGGTCCTCGGCGCCGGGCAGCCCGACCTGCTCCTGCACGACCTCGTCCGCGAGCTTGAAGTGCCCGGCGAGCAGCGCGGCGTCGTCGTGCGTCCGCAGGTAGTCCTGGCGCGCGAAGAACTCCCGCACCGTGTCGCCAAGGGGCTGCTCGACGGGGTGCGGCCACTCCTCCACGGTCACGGACGGCTCGGCTCCACCGGATCCGGCACCACTCTTGCGCAGCGTGATCCACCCGAACCCGACCGCGCGCGTCTTGCGGGCCTCGAACTCGTCGAGCCACGCGTCGTACCGCTCCGCGTACTCCTGCGGGTCCGACCGGTGGTCCCCGGCGTCCCGCAGCCACAGCTCCGCGTACTGCGTGATGTCCTGCACCTCGCGCTGCACGATCCACGCGTCGCACCCGCGCGGCACCCAGGAACGGAGCCGCTCGGTCCACTCCTCGCCCTCCACGTGCTGCCAGTTGGCGAGGAAGTGCGCGTACCCCCCTTCGTTCAACCGCTCCCCCGCCTGCTGAACGAGCGACCGGCACAGATCGTCCCCGCCCATCCCGCCGTCGCGGTAGGTGAGCCGCGCCCCGGGAGAGATCACGAAGGGCGGATTGGACACGATCAGGTCGTACGTTTCCTCGCCCACGGGTTCGAACAGGGAGCCCTCCCGCAGGTCGGCATCGGGCGCCCCGGAGAGCGCGAGGGTGAGCCGTGTGATGTGCAGCGCGCGGGGATTGAGGTCGGTCGCGGTGACCCGGGTCGCGTGCTGCGCGGCGTGCAGCGCCTGGATCCCGGATCCGGTGCCGAGGTCGAGAGCACTGGCCACCGGCGTACGCACCGTGAGTCCGGCCAGCGTCGTGGACGCCCCGCCCACACCGAGTACAACCCCTTCGTCGTGGCTGCCGATGCCACCGGCACCGCCGACCGCGCACCCCAGGTCCGAGACGATGAACCAGTCCTCGCCGCTCGGCCCGCCGTAGGGCCGCACGTCCACCGTCGCCTTCAGCGCACCCTCACCGTCCGCCGCGGACAGCCAACCGCTCTCCTGTAGAGGGCCGACCGGCAGAACGGCCGCCACGCGCGCGTGCGGCACGGAACGCTGCAGCAGGAAGAGCCGTACGAGCGTCTCCAGCCGCCCTTCGCCGCGGGTGGCCCGCAGGGCGGGCACGGTCTCGCTGCGCGCGAGCGCCGTGTAGGCGGGCGCCCCGAGCAGCTCGAGCAGCCCGTCAGCGGTGAAGTCGGCCGCCAGCAGGGCTTCCCGCAACTGAGCGGAGGCGTCGGCACGATCGGACGAGGGCAGGGGGGCGCTAGCGATACTCACCCCCTCATTGTGACCCGCATCCGGCTCACCGGCGTGCCCGCCGCCGACGGGCGCGGCTGGGCGCGACACTGCCCCGACGCCCCGGGGACTCTTTCCCCGGGGCGTCGGGGCAGCAGGCGAAGGAAGGGGGCGGCCCCTAGGCCGCAGACGGCGTGGCGGAAGCCGACTTGCAACTGTCCTGCTTGCTCATCGCCTTGCCCACCTCGCCCTCCTGGAGCTTCTCAAGGGCCTCGTTGCCGCTCTTGCTCAGCTTGTCCAGCTCACCCGCGACACTCTTGAGCCCGTCGGCGAAGTCCGCCTGGTCCTTGGTGTCCAGGCCGTCGACCTTCTTCTTCAGGTCGCCGTACGACTTGGAGATGGCGTTCAGTTCCTTGACCGCGTCGTCGGTCTTCTTCTGACCGCCGTCGACCGGCGGGGCGCCCGCCTTCTTCACCGCGGCGCCCATCGACTTGTAGGCGTCGGACATGTCCTGGAACGCCTTGGAGTCGGTCTTCTGGACGTCTCCCGGCGAGCTGTTGTCCGAGGTCTCCTTCTGGATCGCCGCGTTGGCGTCGGCGATCTTCTTCGACTGCGGCTGAACCGAGTCACAGACGTCCTTGGCCCAGGAGTCCAGCTTCTCGTTGCCGTCGTCGCTGCAGCCCGACAGCGCCAGTACCAGTACCGCACCGCCGGACAGTGCGGCTGCAAGCTTCTTGTTCACCGGATTGGTCCCTTCCATGGCTCTCGGCCCCGGAACTTACACGCCAACTGGGCTACAACCGCATGTCGGGGGTCCGGTACCACCTCTATTGAAGCCATTTGCACCAAGCGCGGAGCGCGAGAGAAGGCTCACCAGACGGCTCACGAGACGCACGAAGGGCGGACGCCGCGTCAAAGCGCGCCGCCCGCCCTTGTGTTGGGCAGAGTCTGACCCGGCGTTACGAAACCACGGCCGGATCAGCCGAGTTACCTACTCGCTCCGCACCACCTTCCTCCTCGTCGCCCACGGCGATCCCTCGCCTCTTGGACACGTACACCGCGCCGACGATGACCAGGATCGAAAGCACCGCGATCAGTGCCCGCACCCCGGCGCTCGCGTCGTCCCCGTAACTGAACTGGACGACCGCCGGCGCGATGAGCAGCGCCACCAGGTTCATCACCTTCAGGAGCGGGTTGATCGCCGGCCCCGCGGTGTCCTTGAACGGGTCACCGACGGTGTCGCCGATCACCACCGCGGCGTGGGCCTCACTGCCCTTGCCGCCGTGGTGGCCGTCCTCGACGAGCTTCTTCGCGTTGTCCCAGGCGCCGCCGGAGTTGGCGAGGAAGACCGCCATCAGCGTGCCCGTGCCGATCGCGCCCGCCAGGAACGAGCCGAGCGCGCCGACGCCCAGCGAGAAGCCGACCGCGATCGGCGTGAGCACGGCGAGCAGACCTGGCGTGGCCAGCTCGCGCAGCGCGTCCTTGGTGCAGATGTCCACGACGCGCCCGTACTCGGGCTCCTCGGAGTAGTCCATGATCCCGGGGTGCTCGCGGAACTGCCGCCGCACCTCGTAGACCACCGCTCCGGCGGATCTGGACACCGCGTTGATCGCGAGCCCCGAGAAGAGGAAGACGACCGCGGCGCCCAGGATCAGGCCGACCAGGTTGTTGGGCTGCGAGATGTCCATGACCAGGTTCATCGGTGCGCCGTCGCCCATTTTCTCGCCGACGTCCTTGGCCGCGGTCGCGATGGCGTCGCGATACGAGCCGAAGAGCGCCGCGGCCGCGAGGACGGCCGTGGCGATGGCGATGCCCTTGGTGATGGCCTTGGTGGTGTTGCCGACGGCGTCCAGGTCCGTGAGGACCTGCGCGCCGGCGCCCTCGACGTCACCGGACATCTCGGCGATGCCCTGCGCGTTGTCGGAGACCGGACCGAAGGTGTCCATGGCGACGATCACGCCGACCGTGGTGAGCAGGCCGGTACCGGCGAGCGCCACCGCGAACAGGGCGAGCATGATCGACGTACCACCGAGCAGGAACGCCCCGTACACGCCGAGCCCGATCAGGAGCGCGGTGTAGACGGCCGATTCGAGGCCGAGGGAGATTCCGGCCAGGACGACGGTGGCCGGCCCTGTGAGGGAGGTCTTGCCGATGTCCTTGACCGGACGCCGGTTGGTCTCCGTGAAGTAGCCGGTGAGCTGCTGGATCAGCGCGGCCATGACGATGCCGATCGCGACGGCGACGACCGCGAGAACCCGCGGATCGCCTTCGTGACCCGCGATCGCCGGGTCCGAGACGCCGTCCAGGTCGGCGTACGACGACGGCAGGTAGACGAAGACCGCCACGGCCACGAGCGCCAGCGAGATGAACGCGGAGATGAAGAATCCGCGGTTGATGGCGGTCATCCCGCTGCGGTCGGAGCGCCGTGGTGCCACCGCGAAGATCCCGATCATCGCCGTCACGACACCGATCGCCGGAACGATCAGCGGGAAGGCGAGTCCGGAGTCGCCGAACGCCACCTTGCCGAGGATCAGCGCGGCCACCAGGGTCACGGCGTACGACTCGAAGAGGTCGGCGGCCATGCCCGCGCAGTCGCCGACGTTGTCGCCCACGTTGTCGGCGATGGTCGCGGCATTCCTCGGGTCGTCCTCCGGGATGCCCTGCTCGACCTTGCCGACCAGGTCGGCGCCGACGTCGGCGGCCTTGGTGAAGATGCCGCCGCCCACACGCATGAACATCGCGATCAGCGCCGCCCCGAGGCCGAAGCCCTCGAGGACCTTCGGCGCGTCGGCCGCGTAGACGAGCACCACACAGGAGGCGCCCAGAAGACCGAGCCCCACCGTGAACATGCCGACGACGCCACCCGTGCGGAAAGCGATCTTCATGGCCTTGTGCGAAACAGCGGTGAGATCCTTTTCGGGCTCGCCTTCCGCGGGAGTGGCCTCTCGTGCGGCTGCCGCCACACGAACATTGCTGCGTACGGCGAGCCACATGCCGATATAACCGGTCGTCGCCGAGAACACCGCACCGATCAAGAAGAAGATCGATCGGCCGGCGCGCTGATTCCAGTCGTCTGCCGGCAACAGCAGGAGCAGGAAGAACACCACGACGGCGAAAACACCGAGAGTGCGCAGCTGCCTGCCGAGATAGGCATTGGCGCCCTCCTGGATCGCCTTCGCGATCTTCTTCATGCTGTCGGTGCCCTCGGTGGCCGCGAGCACCTGGCGTACGAGCACCCAGGCGACCGCGAGCGCCGCGATCGCGACGGCCGCGATGACCATCACGATGAGGCGGTTGTCGTCGGTCAGTACTGCTGCTGCGAGGGTTGAGGGGTGGTCAAACTGATGAGGGGTAAAAAGCCCCGCCATTCGTCCTCCTTGACGCCTGGGGTGAGCTCAAGATGTGGACGGATTGTAGGGAGCGGAACCTGATCAAAACAGAGTGCCGCAAACGGAATTGGCTAGAGATTGCTTCCCAGCAAATGATCGTGGCCGCAGATTGGCCCCGAAAGCGGTAATGCCCCAAAACCGTTGACGGAGGTCGACCGTCCCGAGGCAATTGACCGGGGCAATGATCAAAGAATGATCAAATAAGAAAAAGGCCCTGCTCCGGATGGGGAGCAAGACCTTGGTGTGGCGGGAAGGGGAAGCCCGCCGAATCGGGCTTGATCAGATCAGGTCGGGCCGGATCGGACCGTGCCGGATCGGACCTCGGCCGGTCAGAGGAGCGGCGCGGGGGTCGTCGGCCACGTCATCCGGATGAGGCCGCCGTTCTCGCCCGCGGTGACCTCCACGTCGTCCACGAGCCCGCTGATGACGGCGAGACCCATCTCGTCCTCACCTTCGGCGTCCAGGTCGTCGGCCGCTCCGGGCCCCGAGCCGGGTGCGCGGTCGCCGGGCGTCGCGTGGGGGGCCTCGTCGCCGACCTCGATGGAAAACTGCTTCTCGTCCTCGATCAGGGCGACAAGAACCGGCGCCGAGACGCCGTTGCTCTGGTGCAGTCCGACGGCACGCGTGCAGGCCTCGCCGACAGCGAGTCGGACTTCGTCGAGAACGGCCTCGTCCACTCCGGCCCTGCGCGCGACCGCCGCCGCCACGAGCCGGGCGGTCCTGACGTGCTCGGGCAGCGCGCTGAATCGGAGTTCAACGGTGGCCATGCATCCCCCTCGGACATACACGCGTGCTGTCAGAGGGCCGGGCCGAGGGCCCGGTCCCCTGCTGTTCTGCCACCCCCGGGCCGATCAAGCAGCCGACCCGGGGCATCCGGCTCTCAGTCGGTGGCCGCGACCGCTTCCTCGACCGAGGTGTGAATGGGGAACACCTTGGTCAGGCCGGTGATGCGGAAGATCTTCAAAATACGTTCCTGGTTGCAGACCAGGCGCAGTGAGCCCTCATGGGCACGCACGCGCTTCAAGCCGCCGACCAGTACGCCAAGTCCGGTGGAGTCGAGGAAGTCCACGCCCTCCATGTCGACGACCAGGTGGAAACTGCCGTCGTTCACCAACTCGACCAACTGTTCGCGCAACTTGGGCGCGGTATAAACGTCGATTTCGCCACCGACCTCGACGACCGTACGATCGCCGACGGTACGGGTCGACAGGGACAGGTCCACGGATCCTCCAGCACCTTGCTATCGAGCGGTCATCCCTCGGGACACCTCGGCAGAGCCCCCAGGACGGATCGCCAGCCGCGATGGCATTCAATCACTTACCGGCAGGCGTGCACGACGCCTTGGGACCATTGTCCATCCTGCCAGTGACACACTCGGTGCCGATGGCCAACTTTCCTCCACCGGGAAGACCCTTCACGGGCGCCCCGGCACGCACGTCTCCACGGACGGTCCTGGACCGGCTCACCGCGGGGCCGAGCCGTGCTTCGCGCGTCACTCATACGGAGCACTTGCCCCCACGCGCGGCCCGATATGCAGTCTGGCCTGATCGCATTCGTTCCGAGGTCGTCGCGGCGGTGCAATCGGCCGGGATCGAGCACCCCTGGGCCCACCAGGCACTCGCCGCCGAGCACGCCCTGGACGGCGAGTCGGTCATCGTCGCCACCGGCACCGCGTCGGGAAAGTCGCTCGCCTACCTCACCCCCGTCCTCTCGGCCCTCCTCGACGGCTCAGAAGCCCCGAACGGCCGCGGCACGACCGCGCTGTACCTCGCCCCGACGAAGGCCCTGGCCGCCGACCAGCGCCGCGCCGTACGCGAACTCGCGGCGCCCCTGGGCAACGCGATCCGCCCCGCCGTGTACGACGGCGACACCCCCGTCGAAGAACGCGAATGGGTACGTCAGTACGCCAACTACGTCCTGACCAACCCCGACATGCTGCACCGCGGGATACTCCCGTCCCACCCCCGCTGGGCCTCCTTCCTGCGCGCCCTGCGCTATGTCGTCATCGACGAGTGCCACACCTACCGCGGCGTCTTCGGCTCCCACGTCGCCCAGGTCCTGCGCCGCCTGCGCCGCCTCTGCGCCCGCTACGGCTCCGACCCCGTCTTCCTCCTTGCCTCCGCCACCTCCGCCGAGCCGGCCATCGCCGCCGAACGCCTGACCGGACTGCCGGTCAAGGAGGTCGCCGACGACGCCTCACCCCGCGGCGACCTCGTCTTCGCCCTCTGGGAACCCCCGCTCACCGAGCTCCACGGCGAGAAGGGCGCCCCCGTCCGCCGCACCGCCACCGCCGAGACGGCGGACCTGCTCACCGACCTGACCGTCCAGGGCGTCCGCTCGGTCGCTTTCGTACGTTCCCGGCGCGGCGCCGAGCTGATCTCGGTGATCGCCCAGGAGCGCCTCGCGGAGGTCGACCGCGCCCTGGCCCACCGCGTGGCCGCCTACCGGGGCGGGTATCTCCCCGAGGAGCGCCGCGCCCTGGAGCGGGCCCTGCACTCCGGTGAACTCCTTGGCCTCGCGGCGACCACCGCGCTCGAACTCGGCGTGGACGTCTCCGGGTTGGACGCCGTGATCATCTCCGGCTACCCGGGGACCCGCGCCTCGCTCTGGCAGCAGGCGGGCCGCGCGGGGCGCTCCGGGCAGGGCGCGCTTGCCGTCCTCGTCGCCCGCGACGACCCGCTGGACACGTATCTCGTCCACCACCCCGAAGCGCTGTTCCAGCAGCCGGTGGAGTCGACGGTCCTCGACCCCGACAACCCGTACGTCCTCGCACCCCACCTCTGCGCGGCCGCCGCGGAACTCCCGCTCACAGAGGACGACTTGATCCTCTTCGGACCGGCCACCGAGGAGCTGCTCCCGCAGTTGGAGGCCGCGAAGCTGCTGCGCCGCCGTACGAAGGCCTGGCACTGGACCCGCAGGGAGCGGGCCGCCGACCTCACCGACATCCGCGGCGAGGGCGGGAAGCCCATCCAGATCGTCGAGGAGGGCACGGGCAGGCTGCTCGGCACCGTCGACGCGTCCGCCGCGCACTCCGCCGTCCACGAGGGGGCGGTCCACCTTCACCAGGGCCGTACGTATCTCGTGCGCCGCCTGGATCTGGAGGACTCGGTCGCCCTGGTCGAGGAGGCCGGTCCGCCGTACTCCACGACGGCCCGGGACACCACGGCCATCTCCATCCTGGAGACGGACACCGAGATCCCCTGGGGGTCGGGCCGCCTCTGCTACGGCTCCGTCGAAGTCACCAACCAGGTCGTCTCCTTCCTGCGCCGCAGGCTGATCACCGGGGAGGTCCTCGGCGAGACCAAGCTGGACCTGCCGCCCCGCACCCTGCGCACCCGTGCGGTCTGGTGGACGGTCACCGAGGACCAGCTGGACGCCGCCCGCGTCAGTCCGGAGATCCTCGGCGGCGCCCTGCACGCCGCCGAGCACGCCTCCATCGGCATGCTGCCGCTCTTCGCGACCTGCGACCGCTGGGACATCGGCGGCGTCTCCGTGCCGCTTCATCCGGACACGCTCCTGCCGACCGTCTTCGTGTACGACGGCCATCCGGGCGGTGCGGGATTCGCCGAGCGGGCCTTCCACACGGCCCGCGAGTGGCTGACCGCCACCCGCCAGGCCATCGCCTCCTGCGAGTGCGAGGCCGGCTGCCCGTCCTGCATCCAGTCCCCGAAGTGCGGCAACGGCAACGACCCTCTGCACAAACGCGGCGCGGTCCGTCTGCTCTCCACCCTGCTCAAGGACGCACCCGCCCCCTGAGGGGCATCGGCGGATCGCACCGCCACCGGGTGCTGGGGTCGCCGCCCCCGGCAACGCGAGGTGCGCAGCGGATCGCCACACGGCAGAACGCGCCGCCCTCACCTCAGGCTTCCGTCCAGCAGGCCCCTCAGGGCGGTCTGGCAGCTCTCTGGCGGCTCGCGCCGACCCGGGGTCCGCCCGACGCCCGGCGCGCGCCACAGCCCCCGCTCCGGGCGTCGGCGCAATCGGCCCCGCCGGGCCCGCCCTGGACCTGACCTCCGTCACGAACGGGCCGAAGCCCGCCGCCGCGGTGACGTCCGCGATCTCGCCCCTCACCGCGCACCGCACGACGCGCACCCCCTGCGCCTCGGCCACCCGCCCGGCATCGGCACACGCCCCGGAACGCCCCTCCATCCAGTGGTCCGCCGCCGCGAGCGCCGCCAAATCGGCCGCGCCGCCCGCTCGATGGCGGGCGACGATCACCTGCCCCATCGCGAGGACCGCGCCGCAGATCACGCACAGCACGGCCATCACGACGACGACCCACACCGTGGCGGCTCCCCGGTCGCCCTGGTCCGACACCGGCCCGGCGGTCCGCCACCCGGCCCGCCCCCTCACGCGCGCACCCCCAGGGTCTCCCCCACCGTCTCCTCCGCCGACGCCACCGCTTCCGACCGCAGCCGAAGACCGAGCCCAAGCACCTCAGGGCCCGGCGAGTCCGCCACGACCTCCACCCGCACCAGGTCCCCGTCCCGCCGCACGGCCACCGACGCTCCACGCGGCGCCGCCTGCCGGGCCGCCGCCACGGCCGCGCTCTCGGGGTCCTGCCGGGCCATCGCGCGCGCCCCTGCCCGTGCCGCGTCCACGCACTGGATCTGCGCGGACGCGGTCAACAAAGCCCAGACCAGCGCCATCGTGAACAGCACGAGCGTGGGAAGGACCACGGCCGCCTCAGCCGTCACGAACCCCTGGTCCCCGTGGCGCCCGCGGCTGCCCCCGGGCCCCTTAGAACTGGACATCGAGCGCCTTCTCCACAACCGCCTGCAACGCCGCCCTGACCTGCCCGCTCGTCACCACCTTGTAGAGCAGTCCGGCGAACCCCACCGCCGCGATGAGCCCCATCGCGTACTCCGAGGTGACCATCCCCACATCCCCTCGAAGCGCCCGCACCACCCGAGCCGCACGCACCGCCCGAGCCGCACGCGCCGCACGCGCCCTGCACCGCGACGCCCGTACACACACCTGTCCCCACATCTCAACCCCCATGAAATTTCCGTCCGTTCAGAACACGGCAGCCACGCCTCTCGCGGCCGCCGTCCAGCCAGTCGTCCAGCCAGTCCTCCAGCCACTCGGCCGTCGGACCACTCAGATGCCGCTCAACAGCCCGCCCGCCAGGCCGATCACCACAGGCAGCACCCCCACCGCGATGAACGCGGGCAAGAAGCACAGCCCCACCGGCGCCGTCATAAGGACCCCGGCCCTGCGCGCCGCCACCGTCGCCGCACGACCCCGTTCCGCGCGGCAGTCCGCGGCGAGACGCGCCACCGGATCCGCCGCCGGAGCCCCCGACTCCCCCGCCCGCTCCAGCAGGCGGGCCAGCGCCCCCGCGCCCGGTATCGCGTCCAACCTCCGCCACGCGTCGACCGGTTCACCGCCGAGCCGCACCTCCGCTGCCCCTTGCGCTAGCCGCTCCCCGACCGGCCCCTTCAACGCGTCGCCCACCGCCTGTGCGGCCACGACGGGCCCCGCGCCCGCAGCGACGCAGGCCGCCAACAGATCCGCCGCCAAGGGGAGTTGCCGAGACACCTCCACGACGTCGAACTCCGCGACACGGGCGCCCCGCCCTCGCCGCCAACGCCACACCCCGTACCCGGCGCCCAACCCCACCAGGCACCCCGGAAAGCCGCCCACCAGCACCCACCCGGCACTCACCGTCCCGGCCACCGACAGCCATCCCCGTACCGCGTCCCGTCGCCGGAACCAGCGCCTCGACGAGCCCCCCGGTAGCCGCTCCTCGACCCCCAGCACAGCCCCCGCCCGCCCCCGCACCGCCCGCTCACGCCGCGCCGCAAGGACCGCCGACACCAGCCACAGCACGGCCGCCGCACCCCACACAGCCACCCCCACCCTGTGGACAACGAAACTCATCGCTCCTCCGCCTCTCGTACGATCCGCAGCGCCCACCACACGCCGGCGCCCTCCAACGCCCCGCCCACCGCCAGACATCCCAGCCCCGCCCCCGTATGCAGCAACACCCGCAAGGGCGCCGCCCCGAGCGCGCTCCCCATCAGCAGTCCGATGACCGGAAGCCCCGCGAGCATCACCGCCGTCGACCGCGCACCCGCCAACTGGGCCCGCAGATCGGCACGTTGATCCCGCTCCGCCCGCAGCGCACCCTCAAGCCGCTCAAGGCCCGCCGCGAGCCCGGCACCGCGGTCCACCGCCACCCGCCAGCACGCCGCGAGCCCCAACAGCCCCTGCGCCCCCGGCTCCCGTGCCGCTTCCTCCAGCGCGCCCGGCACATCCCCGCCGAACCGCGCCGCCGCCAGAACCCCGGCCCGCGCCTCCCCGAGCCCACCACCGGCCGCGGCCCGCAATGCCTCCCCCGGCTGCCGCCCCGCCCGAACCTCACCGGCGAGCACCCCGCACAACGCGATCACCGCGGCGGCCCGACGCTCCCCTTCCAGCCGCGCGTCTCCAGCCCGCCGTACCCGCCGCACCAGCGGCACTCCTGCCGCACCCAAGATCAGCGGCACCACCGACTCCCCGAGCAGCGCGACCGCCGCTCCACCCGCCAGAGCCCACCACTCGTGCCGCACCCGATCGCCGACATAGTCCGCCGCCCGTCGCCACGCCGCGTCCCCCGACGCCGCCTCGAAGCCCCCTCCCGCGAGAACCACCCGCGCCCGCCGCAGCCCTCGGTCCCGCCCGATCACCAGCCAGGCCGCGCTCCCCGCACACGCGGCCGCCGCAAGCCCCGTCGCACTCATCGCCCCTCACTCCCACCACCGGCCGTCAGAAGCGAGCTCAGCCGCTCCCAGCCCCGCTCCCGGACAAACTCCTTCTCGCCCCACCGCAGCGCAGGCACCGTCACCACGAGGCCGGACGGATCCCGTTCCAGGACATGCACCTCGGCGATCCGGCGCCGCCCCGTCCGGTCCCGCGCCAGATGGATCACCACGGAGAGCGCGGCCGCCAACTGGCTGTGCAGCGCCGCCCTGTCGAGTCCGGCCGCCGTCCCCAGGGCCTCCAGGCGGGCCGGGACGTCCCCCGCGGCGTTCGCGTGAACCGTGCCGCCGCCCTGATGGCCCGTGTTCAGGGCGGCAAGGAGGTGGACCACCTCCGCTCCCCGCACCTCGCCCACGACCAGCCGGTCGGGACGCATCCGCAGCGCCTGCCGCACCAGGTCGTCGAGGCCCACCTGACCGGCCCCCTCCTGGTTCGCCGGTCTGGCCTCGAGGCGCACCACGTGCGGGTGATCGGGACGCAGCTCCGCGGAGTCCTCGGCGAGCACGATCCGTTCCCCCGGCCCGACGAGGCCGAGGAGCGCGCTGAGGAGCGTCGTCTTGCCCGACCCCGTACCGCCACTGATCAAGTACGAGAGCCGGGCGTCGAGCAGTGCCCGCAGTACGCGCTCGCCACCCGGCGGCACCGTCCCCGCCGCTGTCAGTTCCGCCAGCGTGAAGGCCCGGGGGCGTACGACGCGCAGGGAGAGGCAGGTCGATCCGACGGCGACCGGGGGCAGCACCGCGTGGAGGCGGGTGCCGTCCGGGAGCCGTGCGTCCACCCAGGGCCTCGCGTCGTCGAGCCGGCGTCCGGCCACGGCCGCGAGCCGCTGTGCGAGCCGCCGCACCGCCGTCGCGTCCCTGAAGGACACCCCGGTCAGCTCCAGGCCCCCGCCTCGGTCCACCCACACCCGGTCGGGCGCGGACACCAGCACGTCGGTCACCGAGTCGTCAGCGAGCAATGCCTCAAGGGGGCCCGCGCCCACCAGCTCCGAGCGCAGCTGCCGCGCCGCGCCCAGGACTTCCGCGTCGCCGAGCACCCTGCCCTGGGCCCGCAGCGCCTCGGCGACGCGGGCCGGTGTCGGCTCGGTCCCGTTCTCCGCGAGCCACTGGCGCACCCCGTCCAACATCTTGGCCCCGACGACGGCGCTCATGAGCCGCCTCCGGTGGCATCGACAGGGACGCGCTCCCAGAAGGCCGTGCAGAACCGTGCCAGCGGCCCCCTGGCGGCACTTCCGGGCGGCATCCCCTCGGCCTGCGCGGCCAGCAGGCCCGCTTCCCGTGGCAGTTCGCCGACGAGCGGCAGCCCGAGCAGTCGCGCGACCTCCTCCGCGTCAAGGCCACCGAGGCCGTCGATTCCGCCTCCTCCGGCGCGAGGGGCGCCGCCTCTGCCGACCACCACCCGCAGATCCCGCAGCACCATTCCCACCGCGGACGCGACCCGCCGCGCCCCGGCCACCGCGCGCAACTCCGCGGGCACGACCAGAAGCCCCAGATCCACCTGGGCCAGCGCCTCGGCCACTCCTTCGTCCACGCGGCGCGGCAGATCCACGACGACCGCCCCGCCCCGCCGCCGGGCGGCGGCGATCACCGCCCGCATGGCCTCGGGCGCGATGACCACCGCGTCCCCCCGGTCCCAGCTCAGGACGCGCAGGGAGTGCAGCTCGGGCAGTGACTCCTCCAGCGCGCCACCGCCGACCCGGCCCCTGGACTGCGCGAAGGCGGGCCAGCGGAGTCCTTCGGCCGCCTCGCCGCCCAGCAGCACATCGAGGCCACCCCCGAGCGGGTCGGCGTCGACGAGCATCGTGCGCCGCCCCGCTCGGGCCGCCGTGACGGCAAGCGCGCACGCCAGCGTCGAGGCACCGGCTCCCCCGCTCCCGCCGATCACGCCCACCGTGAGCGCGGGCCTTCCCACGCCCTCGGCGACATCGGCGATGCGGTCCACCAGCCATCGTTCGCCGTCGGGCAGGACCAGCACATGATCGGCACCGATCTCCACCGCGCGCTGCCACACCCCGGAGTCGTCCTGATCGCGCCCGACCAGGACGACCCCACGCCTGCGCACGGCTCCCCGCACCCGGTCCACCGCGTCGTCCCCGACAAGGACCAGCGGCGCCGCGTCCCAGCCACCCCTGCGCTCCGGCACGCCGTGCTGCACCTCGGGCCGCGCCCCCGCCGCGGCGCACAGCCGCAGCAGGTCGTCCAGCAGGTCCACATCTTCCGTGACGATCAGCGGTCCGCCCTGTCGCCCATCGGACGACGGCGGTCCGTCACGTGTAATCACTCCAGCCACGATCCTCAGCCCCCACTCACTACAAGCCCGTTGAATGCCGTGTTCCACATCGGCGCCGAACCGGCCAAAGCAATCCGGCCATGAACTTCGCGTGCAGAACGAGCGGATTCAGCGTGCAGCGGTAGCGGATAACGTGTGGATCTTGGTCAATAACTGTGGACAAGACGGGGGCTGTGAATATCCCCTTCACCCATACCGGTGACATCTCTAAGACTTCCACAGAGCAGCCCAACGACTACACACGGTGACGGATCATGGGCATGCGAAAAGATCGCCAGAACGGCCACTGGATGGCGTCAGGCGATCAGATGAGGGTCGAGAGGGGTCCGGAAAACCCATCCGGACATGCGACGACCCCCGCCGGGGGGGAGAGCGGGGGTCGTCCCCACGGTCCGACTCGGGGGGGGAGGAGCCAGACCGGGTTAGCACGGTCGCGAACGATCCGTGACTTCCATGGTGTACCCGAGAGCCTTCTCAGGCAAACCCACGCGCCTCACCTTACGCCGAATGGTGGGCGCCTATGCTCGGGCTCGTGGAAAACCACTCCTTGCCCCGCACAGCTGCCTTCTTTGACCTGGACAAGACGGTCATTGCGAAGTCGAGCACTCTCACCTTCAGCAAGTCGTTCTACCAAGGCGGCCTGATCAACCGCAGGGCTGTACTGCGAACTGCATATGCGCAGTTCGTCTTCCTCGCCGGCGGAGCCGATCACGACCAGATGGAGCGGATGCGCGAGTATCTGTCCGCACTGTGCCGCGGATGGAACGTGGAGCAGGTCAAGGAAATCGTCGCCGAGACGCTTCACGACCTGATCGACCCGATCATCTACGACGAGGCCGCGTCCCTCATCGAGGAGCACCACACCGCGGGGCGGGACGTCGTCATCGTCTCCACATCGGGCGCCGAAGTGGTCGAGCCGATCGGCGAACTCCTGGGCGCGGACCGAGTGGTGGCGACCCGGATGGTGGTCGGCGACGACGGCTGCTTCACCGGCGAGGTGGAGTACTACGCGTACGGCCCCACCAAGGCGACGGCGATCAAGGAACTCGCGGAGTCCGAGGGGTACGACCTCAACCGCTGTCACGCCTACAGCGACTCGGCGACCGACCTCCCCATGCTCGAGTCCGTGGGACATCCGCACGCGGTCAACCCCGATCGCGCGCTGCGGCGTGAGGCCCTCGCGCGCGAGTGGCCGATTCTCGACTTCCACCGCCCGGTCCGGCTCAAGGAGCGGCGTCAGAAGCCGTCCCGGCCCGCGCTCGTCGCGGTGGCGGCGGTGGGCGCCGCGGCGGCCACGGCGGGCCTCGTGTGGTTCGTGAGCCGACGCCGGACCGCACGCGCCCGATTCACCCTTGTTTGAACCTAAAAGTAAAGAAGTAGTGCCAGCACTTCCGCTTACTCCAGGACAGGAGTACAAAGGATTCAACGGCCCGCGAGACCAAGGACATCCGAGAGGATTACCTTTGAACGCAATCAAGGCCCCACGGACCGAAGCATGAACACCGAGCACCCACGCGACGTCGACCCGTCGATTACGGGCCAGCCGCACCAGGTGACGGGCTAAGTTCCCGACCTGATGGGCAACCTTCGAGGACGCTTGGTAACACGGTGAACATGCCAGCGGCGGTACGAGAACTCGTACCGCCGCATCCCTGTTCAGGGCCTCTTCCGCAGGCGCCTCAGGCCGCGCCGCGCTGCATCGCCTCGCAGACCGCCGTCGACTCCCTGGCCCCCAGTTCGACCGCACGCCCGCAGTGGGCGATCCAGGCCGCCATTCCTTCCGGAGTCCCGGACGCGTATCCGTCGAGCGCCCCTACGTAGGCCGCCCTGCCCTGTTCCGCGTGCCCCGCCTCGGCCGGGCAGACGGACTTCGGGTCGAGCCCGCTGCCCACCAGGACGATGCGCTCGGCCGCCCGCGCGACCAGGCCGTTGTGCGAGCCGAAGGGGCGCAGGCTGAGCAGCTCGCCGTGCACCACGGCCGCCGTCACCAGAGCCGGTGCGGAGCCGCCGGCGATGATCAGCCGCGAAAGACCCTCCAGACGGCCCGCCACCTCGTCGGAGTCCGGCACATCCAGCTCGACCAGCGGCTCGTCCAGGGGCTCACCCGCAAGGCGTGGCCGCCCCGCCGCCTCGTCGTTCTCCGCGGCGGCGACCAGGTGGAGGCGCGCGAGGACCCGGAGCGGAGACTGCCGCCAGATGGACAGGAGCTGCCCCGCCTCCGCGGTGAGCCGCAGGGCCGCGCCGATCGTGCGGGCCTCGCCGTCGCCGCTGAAGTCGCTGCGGCGCCGTACCTCTTCGAGTGCCCAGTCGGCACCGGAGAGCGCCGCCGAGCCGCGTGCGCCGCGCAGCGCCGCCTCGGAGGTGATCTCGTTGCTGCGGCGCCGCATGATCCGGTGGCCGTAGACCCGGTCCACGGCCTTGCGCACGGAGTCCACGGAATCGGCCACGCCGGGCAGTGCGCCCAGGGCTGCGAGCGGATCGGCTGTCGTACTCATGAGTACGACCCTACGCACCCTCCGCACTCCCCCACGATGGAGTGGTCTTCTTCACGCCGGATCGATACACCACGTAATCATCCGGCTACCCTTGGTGAACATGAAGATCGCTTTCGTAGGGAAGGGCGGCAGCGGCAAGACCACGCTGTCCTCGCTCTTCATCCGACACCTCGCCGCCACCGGAGCGCCGGTCCTCGCGGTGGACGCCGACATCAACCAGCACCTGGGCCCCGCGCTCGGCCTCGACGAGGCGGACGCCGCCGAGCTGCCCGCCATGGGCGCGCACATCCCGCTCATCAAGGACTACCTGCGGGGCTCCAACCCGCGGATCGCCTCCGCCGACACGATGATCAAGACGACGCCGCCCGGCGAGGGTTCGCGGATCCTGCGGGTGCGCGAGGACAACCCCGTGTACGACGCGTGCGCCCGGCCGGTGGAACTCGACGACGCAGCCGTGCGTTTGATGGTCACAGGGCCGTTCACCGAAGCCGACCTCGGTGTCGCCTGCTACCACTCCAAGACGGGGGCGGTGGAGCTGCTCCTGAACCACCTGGCCGACGGGCGCGACGAGTACGCGGTCGTCGACATGACGGCGGGTTCGGACTCCTTCGCGTCCGGCATGTTCACCCGATTCGACATGACGTTCCTGGTGGCCGAGCCGACCCGGAAGGGAGTCTCCGTCTATCGCCAGTACAAGGAATACGCACGGGACTTCGGCGTCGACCTCAAGGTTGTCGGCAACAAGGTGCAGGGCCAGGACGACATCGACTTCCTGCGCGAGCAGGTGGGCAACGACCTCCTGGTGACGGTCGGGCACTCGGACTGGGTGCGCGCCATGGAGAAGGGCCGCCCGCCCCGGTTCGAGTTCCTGGAGGACGACAACCGCCACTCCCTGCAGGCACTTCAGATCGCCGCCGACACCTCGTACGAGCGCAGGGACTGGGACCGCTACACCCAGCAGATGGTCCACTTCCATCTGAAGAACGCGCAGAGCTGGGGCAACGAACGAACGGGTGCCGACCTGAGTGCCCAGGTCGACCCCGACTTCGTACTGCGCGAGTCCCAGCCGCAGAGCGCCTGACGGCTACGGCTTGCCGGCCGGGGCGCCCGGGACTCCCTTAGGGGCCGGTGCGGGCTGGGCGGAGAGGAAGGACGCCCAGCCCTCCTTCGGGGCCTTGCCGACCGGGAGTTTGGTCAGGCGCTCCACGGTCTGCGGGTCCTGGGCGTCGAGCCAGTCGGCGAGTTGCCTAAAGGAGACGCACCGTACGTCGCGCTTGGTGCAGACGGACTCGATCGTCTCCTCGATGGCGCGCATGTACGTGCCGCCGTTCCAGGACTCGAAGTGATTGCCGATGATCAGCGGGGCGCGGTTGCCCTTGTAGGCGCGGTGGAAGCCCTGGAGCAGGCCGTCGCGCATCTGGTCGCCCCAGTACTCGTGCTTGCCCGGGTCGCCCTGGGAGGTCGTGCCCGACTGGTTGACCATGAAGTTGTAGTCCATGGTGAGCGTCTCGAACTTGCGGCCGGGGACGGGGACCAGCTGCATCGACAGGTCCCAGAGGCCCTCCTTCTTCTTGGGCCAGATCTGGTCGTTGACGCCACTGGTGTCGTAGCGGAAGCCCAGCTCACGGGCCGCCCGCATGAAGTTCTTCTGACCCTCCAGGCAGGGCGTGCGAGCGCCGACGAGTTCCTTGTCATAGTCGAAGGGCAGCGGCTTCGCCTTCTTCATGCCCGTGTTCGTCTTCCAGGCCTTCACGAAGGACTTGGCCTGGTTGATCTCGCTCTTCCAGTCGGCCACCGACCACTGGCCCACGCCGCCACTGGTGCCGCAGAAGTGGCCGTTGAAGTGGGTGCCGACCTCATTGCCCTCGAGCCAGGCGCCGCGGAGCTGCTCCACGGTGTTCTTGATTCCCTTGCGGTCGTTGAAGCCGATGTCCGAGCTCCCGGACTGGTGCTGCGGCGGTTCGTAGAGCTTCCGCTTCGCCTCGGGGAGCATGTACACGCCGCTGAGGAAGTACGTCATCGTGGCGTCGTTCCGCTTGGCCACCTTGCGGAAGTGCGAGAAGAGCTTCTGGCTGTCCTCACCGGCGCCGTCCCAGGAGAAGACCACGAACTGGGGTGGCTTCTGGCCGGGTCTCAGTCGCGCGGGGCGGGACAGGTGCGGCTGTTGGCCGGTGAAGGCGGTGGAGCCGTCACCGATCATGCGTACCGCGCTCTTGGGAGCCGGGGCGGGGGACGCCTTCTTGGCTCCGTGTGTGACCTTCTCGGCACCGGTGTCGCCGCTCGCGCAACCGGCCAGTACTGCGGCACATGCGGTGAGGGCGGTGACGCCCCCGGCGATCCGCTGGATCCTCTGGGTGGCGGCCATCTTCCGCCCACCTTCTTCCTTCGAGTCGACTGCGGGTCGGGGCATGGCTGCAGGGGTCATCACCGAAGGTGTCGCGGTGCAATTGCCCTGAAATGCCCGACAGTGCCGCCAACGTCGCACGAAGGTTTGGGTCAGATGTTCCGACAAGCCGACAAATAGCTTTAATCACTCCCTAGAGTGATCTACTGACCCATTTGCCTCGTTTGTCTATCCTTCGCATTTACTCTCCATTACGATTCATTTACCGAGAGTTGAGATATCCCGCCGCTGCAACGCCGTGACCCACGGCCGCGACCCGCCCTCCGGAGACCGCCGGAGGACCCCCTGTTCCGCGACCGCGCTGCCCCGGAGGAGACGGGAAACCATGTCTGCCTGCGTCCCCACCCATGCCACCGACTCGGCCCACGCCTCACGCGACCACGAGCCCCACGCGCCGCCGCCCGGCAAGTTCCGCAAGTTCCGTAAGTTCCGCATCGCCGGCACCGACGTATCCGCGTCCATCGCCGTCTTTCTGATCGCCCTGCCGCTGTCCCTCGGTATCGCGCTCGCCACCGGAGCACCGCTCCAGGCGGGCCTCGTCGCCGCCGCGGTCGGCGGCCTCGTCGCCGGACGGATCGGCGGATCGCCGCTGCAGGTCAGCGGCCCCGCCGCAGGGCTCACGGTCGTCACAGCCGACCTCATCCACCAGTACGGCTGGCGAACCACCTGCGCCATCACCGTTCTCGCCGGGTTCGCCCAACTCGCCCTGGGTTGTCTGCGCGTGGCCCGCTCGGCGCTCGCCGTCAGCCCCGCCGTCGTGCACGGCATGCTCTCCGGCATCGGCGTCTCCATCGCCGTCGCCCAACTGCGCATCGTGCTCGGCGGCACCCCGCAGAGCACCGTGCTCGACAATCTCCGTGCGCTGCCCGCCCAGTTGGCCGACCTTCACCCGGCCACGCTGACGATCAGCGTGCTGACCCTGGCGGTGCTGCTGCTCTGGCCGCGGATTCCCGGCCGCGCAGGGAAAGCCGTCCGTGTCGTGCCCGCCCCCCTCGTCTCCGTGGCCGCGGCGACGGCTGTCGCCGCGATCGCAGGGCTGAGCGTGGCCAAGGTCGACCTGCCCTCGTGGCGCAGTCACTCCCTTGCGGGCCTGCCCGAAGGCCCCGTACTGGGTCTCGTCGCCGCCGTGCTCACGATCACGCTGGTCTGCAGCGTGCAGTCACTGCTCGGCGCCGTCGCCGTGGACAAGCTCGTCTCCGGGCGGCGCGACCTGGGCACCGGTGGCGGCCGCTCCAATTTGGACCGCGAACTGCTCGGCCAGGGCGCGGCCAACGCCGTGTCCGGGGTGCTCGGCGGGCTCCCCGTCGCCGGGGTCGCGGTGCGCAGCGTGGCCAATGTGAAGGCCGGTGCCGTCAGCCGGAACTCCACGATGCTGCACGGCGTTTGGGTAGTAGTAGCCGCCCTGCTGATGGTTCCCCTGCTCGAGCTGATCCCGCTCGCCGCGCTGGGCGCCCTGGTGATGGCGGTCGGCATCCAGATGGTGAACCTGAACCACATCCGCACCATCACCCGCCACCGCGAGATCCTCGCCTACACCGCCACGACACTCGGTGTCGTCTTCCTCGGCGTGCTCGAAGGCGTGGCCCTCGGGGTCGCCGTGGCCGTGGCCGTCGCGCTGCACCGCCTCGCCCGCACCCGGATCACCCACACCGAGGAGGACGGCACCCACCACGTGCGCGTGCGCGGCCAGTTGACCTTCCTCGCCGTGCCGCGCCTCAGCAGGGCGCTGCACCTCGTACCCCAAGGGGCATCCACCATCGTGGAGTTGGACGGATCATTCATGGACCATGCGGCGTACGAAGCACTCCAGTGCTGGCAGGACGCGCACACCGCGCAGGGCGGCAACGTCGAGGTGACCGGCCGCGCGGGGACGCGGATCGCCGAGCCCGCAAGCGCCTCGCACTCCTGCTGCAGGCCCTGGACGGCCTGGCGCAACCACCACTGCGACCGCCCGCAGGAAGCCCCCCAGGGCGAGAGCCGGCCCAGCGGGCACCAACTGGCCAGCGGCATCAGCGCGTTCCAGCGGAACACGGCCCCGCACGTGCGGAGTGAGCTCGCCCGGCTGGCCCGGGAGGGCCAGCAGCCCTCGCAGCTCTTCCTGACCTGCGCCGACTCCCGGCTCGTCACCTCGATGATCACGTCGAGCGGCCCCGGCGACCTCTTCGTCGTACGCAATGTCGGCAACCTGGTGCCACTGCCGGGCGCCGAGAGCGGGGACGACTCGGTGGCCGCCGCGATCGAGTACGCGGTGGACGTGCTTGAGGTGCGGTCCATCACCGTGTGCGGGCACTCCGGGTGCGGGGCGATGCAGGCACTTCTCGGCACCCCGCCCGGAGGCGCGCAGACACCCCTGAAGCGGTGGCTGCGGCACGGGGCGCCGAGCCTCGAGCGTCTCGCGGCGCACAAGGACGAGGGCGGCTGGGCGCGGCTCGCGGGGCGGGCACCCGCCGACGCGGTCGAGCAGCTCTGCCTGACCAACGTGGTCCAGCAGCTGGAGCACCTGCGCGGCCATGAGTCGGTGGCGCGGCGCATGGCCGAGGGCACCCTGGAGCTGCACGGCATGTACTTCCATGTCGGCGAGGCGCAGGCGTATCTCCTCACCGAGAGCCCGGACGCCGTATTCGACCAGGTCACACCGTCACCGCACGAAGGAGCACCGCGTGAGGAGCCCCCCACCCGAGTAAAGGTCTAAACCAATTTTCGGCAGGCTCTTGTCACCAGGGGTATACGTCTGATGAGCTGTGGCTTTGGACACAACGGACACCCTGGGAATGGGAGATGTCGTGAGCAACGAAAGCCTGGCCAACCTTCTTAAAGAAGAGCGAAGGTTCGCGCCGCCGGCCGACCTGGCGGCCAACGCCAATGTCACCGCGGAGGCGTATGAACAGGCCAAGGCTGACCGGCTCGGCTTCTGGGCCGAGCAGGCCCGCCGCCTGACCTGGTCCACCGAACCGACCGAGACGCTCGACTGGTCGAACCCGCCGTTCGCCAAGTGGTTCGCCGACGGCAAGCTCAACGTCGCGTACAACTGCGTGGACCGTCATGTGGAGGCCGGCAACGGCGACCGCGTGGCGATCCACTTCGAGGGTGAGCCCGGCGACAGCCGGGCCATCACCTACGCCGAGCTCAAGGACGAGGTCAGCCGGGCCGCCAACGCGCTGACCGAGCTGGGCGTCCGCCAGGGCGACCGCGTCGCCGTCTACCTCCCCATGATCCCCGAGGCCGTCATCTCGATGCTGGCCTGTGCCCGCATCGGCGCCGCGCACTCCGTGGTCTTCGGCGGCTTCTCGGCCGACGCCATCGCCAAGCGCGTGAAGGACGCCGACGCGAAGGTCGTCATCACCTCCGACGGCGGCTACCGCAGGGGCAAGCCCGCCGCCCTGAAGCCCGCGGTCGACGACGCCGTCGCGCGCGAGGACAGCTCCGTCGAGCACGTCCTGGTCGTACGCCGCACCGGCCAGGACGTGGCGTGGACCGAGGGCCGCGACGTCTGGTGGCACGAGCTCACCGAGCGCCAGTCCGCCGAGCACACCCCCGAGGCGTTCGACGCGGAGAACCCGCTCTTCATCCTCTACACGTCCGGTACGACGGGTAAGCCCAAGGGCATCCTGCACACCTCCGGCGGCTATCTCACCCAGGCCGCGTACACCCACCACGCCGTCTTCGACCTCAAGCCGGAGACCGACGTCTACTGGTGTACGGCCGACATCGGCTGGGTCACCGGGCACTCGTACATCACGTACGGCCCGCTGGCGAACGGCGCGACGCAGGTCATGTACGAGGGCACGCCCGACACCCCGCACCAGGGGCGCTTCTGGGAGATCGTCCAGAAGTACGGCGTCACCATCCTCTACACGGCACCCACCGCCATTCGTACGTTCATGAAGTGGGGCGACGACATCCCCGCGAAGTTCGACCTCTCCAGCCTGAGGGTCCTCGGATCGGTCGGTGAGCCGATCAACCCCGAGGCCTGGATGTGGTACCGCAAGAACATCGGCGCCGACAAGTGCCCCATCGTGGACACCTGGTGGCAGACCGAGACCGGCGCCATGATGATCTCCCCGCTGCCCGGCGTGACCGAGACCAAGCCGGGAAGCGCCCAGCGCGCCCTTCCGGGCATCTCGGCGACCGTCGTCGACGACGAGGCGCGCGAAGTGCCGGACGGCGGTGGCGGCTACCTCGTCCTGACCGAGCCGTGGCCCTCGATGCTGCGGACCATCTGGGGCGACGACCAGCGCTTCATCGACACCTACTGGTCGCGCTTCGAGGGCAAGTACTTCGCCGGAGACGGTGCCAAGAAGGACGACGACGGCGACATCTGGCTCCTGGGCCGCGTGGACGACGTGATGCTCGTGTCCGGGCACAACATCTCCACCACCGAGGTCGAGTCGGCGCTCGTCTCGCACCCCTCGGTCGCCGAGGCGGCCGTCGTGGGCGCGGCGGACGAGACCACCGGACAGGCCATCGTCGCGTTCGTGATCCTGCGCGGTACGGCGAACGCCGACGACGAGGGCCTCGTGGCCGACCTGCGCAACCACGTGGGCACCACGCTCGGCCCCATCGCCAAGCCCAAGCGCATCCTCCCGGTGGCCGAACTGCCCAAGACCCGCTCCGGGAAGATCATGCGCCGCCTGCTCCGGGACGTCGCCGAGAACCGCGCGGTCGGTGACGTCACCACGCTCGCCGACTCCTCCGTGATGGACCTGATCCAGAACAAGCTGCCCGCCGCACCCAGCGAGGACTAGGTCAGGCCTGATCCTGAGACCTGAGAGGGGCACCCGGCGCCACGCCGGGTGCCCCTCTTGCGCATAAAGTGATGATCGCCGGATAAGTCCGTTCGCATGTTAGGTACGCTAAGGATCGCGTCAACATCACGACAACAACGCGACAAGAAGAACCTAGGTGCGCCGGGAAGTCTGGTCGGCAAGTGATTCGTCCTGCCTACCGACCGGAGGTCGACCCCCGTGGCCGCGCCCGCACCCAACAACAGCAACAGCAACAGCAACAGCAAGAACAACACCCGCAAGGTTCTCGGGCGGCTCTCGCTGCCCGAGCGGAACTTCGTCGCGAACGCGCTGCGCGCCGAGACCGTCGGCGGTGTCCTCCTCCTCGTAGCCGCCGTCACCGCGCTGATCTGGGCGAACACCGCGGGCGGGTCGTACGAATCCGTGCGCGGCTTCCACCTGGGACCCAGCTCCCTCGGCCTCGACCTCTCCATACAGCACTGGGCGGCCGACGGGCTGCTCGCCGTCTTCTTCTTCGTCGCCGGCATCGAACTCAAGCGTGAGCTCGTCGCGGGCGATCTGAGCGACCCGAAGGCCGCCGCGCTGCCCGTCATCGCCGCACTCTGCGGCATGGCCGTACCGGCCCTCGTGTACGTCCTGGTCAACACGGTCGGCGGCGGTTCCACGGACGGCTGGGCGGTGCCGACCGCCACGGACATCGCCTTCGCCCTCGCCGTCCTCGCGGTCATCGGCACCTCGCTGCCGTCCGCCCTTCGCGCCTTCCTGCTCACGCTCGCCGTCGTCGACGACCTCTTCGCGATCCTGATCATCGCGGTCTTCTTCACCAGCGACCTCAACTTCGCGGCGCTCGGCGGCGCGGTCATCGGCCTCGCGGTCTTCTGGCTGCTGCTCCGCAAGGGGGTACGCGGCTGGTACGTATACGTTCCGCTGGCCCTGGTCGTCTGGGGACTGATGTACAACAGCGGCATCCACGCCACGATCGCCGGTGTCGCGATGGGCCTGATGCTGCGCTGCACCCGCCGACAGGACGAGGAGCACTCGCCGGGCGAGCACATCGAACACCTTGTACGACCCCTCTCCGCGGGCCTCGCGGTTCCGCTGTTCGCGCTGTTCAGCGCCGGTGTCGTCGTGTCGGGCGGCGCGCTCGGGGACGTATTCAGCAAGCCGGAGACGCTCGGTGTGGTGCTCGGTCTCGTGGTCGGCAAGGCGGTCGGCATCTTCGGCGGCACCTGGCTCGCCGCCCGGTTCACCAAGGCCGAGCTCAACGACGAACTCGCCTGGCCGGACGTGTTCGCGGTCGCCTCGCTCGCCGGTATCGGCTTCACCGTCTCCCTCCTGATCGGCGAACTCGCCTTCACCGAGGACCCGCTGCTCACCGACGAGATCAAGGCAGCCGTCCTGATGGGCTCTCTCATCGCGGCCGTGCTTTCCGGGATCCTGCTCAAGGTGCGCAACGCCCGCTACCGCGCGCTGTACGACGCCGAGGAGCGCGACGACGACCTCGACGGCATCCCGGACGTGTACGAACAGGACAAGCCGGAGTACCACCTGCGGATGGCCGCGATCTACGAAAAGAAGGCGGCCGAACATCGCAGGCTTGCCGAAGTGTCGGCCGGGGCACGCGCCGAAGACGATGGTCCGGCATGATCTGAGCAGGTTCGACTGCGCAGACTGAGCTGAGCGGTCGTATCTGAGCGGTCGTATCCGAGTCGTATCTGAACAGACGTTGTGAGCACGCATACGCAGGCTTACGGAGAAGGGGAAAGCGATGAGCACACCCGACGGGCCCGTCGGCACCGAACGCAGCCTCGGCCAGCTGGTCTCCTCGGCGACCAGCGAGATGTCCGCGCTGGTGCACGACGAGATCGCGCTGGCCAAGGCCCAGCTGCGGCAGGACGTCAAGCGGGGTGCGGTCGGCGGCGCCGCGTTCGCCGCGGCGGGGACGGTGCTGATCTTCTCGCTGCCGATGCTGAGCTTCGCCCTGGCGTACGGCATCCGTACGTGGAGCGGCTGGAACATGGCGATCTGCTTCGTGCTCTCCTTCGCGGCGAACGTGCTGGTCGCCGGGGTGCTCGCGCTGATCGGCGTCGTCTTCGCGAAGAAGGCCAAGAAGGGCAAGGGGCCGCAGAAGGTCGCCGCTTCGGCCAAGGAGACGGCCGCCGTGCTCCAGAACGCCAAGCCGCACCCGCGTGCGGTGGCCCCCGTGGACGTGGTCACCTCCGCGGGTGCCACCCTGGATCGTGGCAGTGAGAAGGCGACAGCTGTGGCACGCTCGTCTTCATGACGGACCCCGCCACACCCACCCCCCATCCGGCCCAACCGACGTCACCGGTGCGCATCGAAGGACCGTGGACCCACCGGGACGTCGCCGCGAACGGCGCGCGCTTCCACATCGCCGAGATGGGCGACGGGCCGCTCGTGCTGCTCCTGCACGGCTTTCCGCAGTTCTGGTGGACCTGGCGGCATCAGATGGTGGCGCTCGCCGAGGCGGGCTTCCGGGCGGTCGCGATGGACCTGCGGGGCGTGGGCGGCAGCGACCGTACGCCGCGCGGTTACGACCCCGCGAACCTCGCGCTCGACATCACGGGCGTCGTGCGGTCGCTCGGTGAGCCGGACGCCGCGCTCGTCGGGCACGACCTGGGCGGGTACCTCGCGTGGACGGCGGCCGTGATGCGGCCCAAGCTGGTGCGCCGCCTCGCCGTCTCCTCGATGCCGCATCCGCGGCGCTGGCGCTCGGCGATGCTGTCGGACCGCAAGCAGACCGCCGCGAGTTCGTACGTGTGGGGCTTCCAGCGCCCGTGGGTGCCGGAGCGTCAACTCATCGCGGACGACGCGGCTCTGGTGGGGCGTCTGGTGCGCGACTGGTCGGGGCCGCGGCTTCCGGACGACGAGGCGGTGGAGACGTACCGCCGTGCCATGACGATCCCTTCGACGGCGCACTGCGCGATCGAGCCGTACCGCTGGATGGTGCGGTCGATGGCGCGTCCGGACGGCATCCAGTTCAACCGGCGCATGAAGCGCCCGGTGCAGGTTCCCACGCTGCATCTGCACGGCTCTCTGGACCCGGTGATGCGGACGCGCAGTGCGGCGGGCTCGGGCGAGTACGTCGAAGCGCCGTACCGCTGGCGGCTGTTCGACGGTCTCGGGCACTTTCCGCAGGAGGAGGACCCGGTCGCCTTCTCGACCGAGCTGGTGAACTGGCTGAAGGATCCCGAACCGGATCGGTAGGCACCGGATCGTCAGACCGCGCGGCACACCGGATCGGTAGGCCGTGCGGCGCACCGGATCGCAGACCGCGCGGCGCACCGAATCGGTAAGCCGTGCGGGGCCTGAATCAGGATCGGCGGGGTACGCGATCAGAGTCGGCGGAGTGCTCGATCAGAGTCGGCCGGGTGCGGCGGGGACCTGAAACAGGGTCAGAAAGACGCCTGTACCCGGGAGTAGGGGAACGTATGTTCTTCGAACGGCCACTTGCCACCCGCATAGGCCAATTGGGGCGCGTGTGCGCGATTACCGACCTTGAGGCACGGGCACACGTCGGGGTATGGGCTGGACGCACGACTACAGTGAAGTAGCACGCAACCGCCGCTCAGCCATCGCGCTGAACAGCCGTGAGAGGGGCGGTCCGCACGATCCGGGCCATGAAGGCCCTGTTCAAGGCATCGGCATTCCCCACATCCTGCGCCGCAGGGCCCGCTGGGTCTCGGCGCGGCTGAGGCATACGCGCGACTGATCCGCCTGCTCCACCGATCGCCCAACCGACTGCTCCCCGACTGCGGCCCCGGCTACAGCGCGCAGCCCTGACTGTCGACCTCTTGGTTGGCGGTTCGGCCCGCCTTGATGTCCTCACGGACCTCATCGGCGGTGAGCGCGTAGCCGGTGTCCGGGTCGTCCAGTGACTTCGCGAAGACCACGCCGTAGACCTTGCCTTCGGGCGTGAGCAGCGGGCCGCCGGAGTTGCCCTGGCGGACGGTCGCGTAGAGCGAGTACACGTCGCGGCGCACGGTGTCCCGGTGGTAGATGTCCGGGCCCTTCGCCGTGATGCGCCCGCGCACGCGCGCGGGTCGGACGTCGTACGGACCGTTCTCCGGGAAGCCCGCGACGATCGCGTTGTCACCGCTCGACGCGTCCTTGGACGTGAACTGCAGCGCGGGCGCCTGAAGCGTCGGCACGTCCAGTACGGCGATGTCGCGCTCCCAGTCGTAGAGCACGACCTTCGCGTCGTACGTCCGGCCGTCCCCGCCTATCTGGACCGTCGGCTCGTCCACGCCGCCGACCACGTGCGCGTTCGTCATCACGCGACGGTCGGAGAAGACGAAGCCGGTGCCTTCGAGGACCTTGCCGCAGCCGCGGGCCTCGCCCTGCACCTTCACGATGGACTGCTTGGCCTTCGTGGCGACCGCGCTCTTGGCGAGCTTGGGATCGGGTGCCTTGACGTCGGTGATGGGCTCGTTCGAGAACGGACTGAAGACTTGCGGGAAGCCGTTGCGCGCAAGGACCGATGAGAAGTCGGCGAACCAGGTGTCGGCCTGGCCCGGCAGCGCGCGCGAAACACCGAGCAGGATCTTGGAGTTGCGTACTTCCTTGCCGACCGTCGGCAGCGTCGTGCCCGCGAGGGCGGAGCCGATCAGCCAGGCGACGAGGAGCATCGCCAGTACGTTGACCAGCGCGCCGCCCGTGGCGTCCAGGGCCCGGGCGGGCTGCCAAGTGATGTACCGGCGGAGCTTGTTGCCCAAGTGCGTGGTGAAGGCCTGGCCGATGGAGGCACAGACGATCACGATGACCACGGCGACGACGGCGGCCGTCGTGCTCACCGCTCCCTCGTCGTCCGTGAGGGCGCCCCAGATGATGGGCAGCAGGTACACCGCGACGAGTCCGCCACCCAGAAAACCGATCACCGACAGGATGCCGACGACGAATCCCTGGCGGTAGCCGACGACCGCGAACCATACGGCGGCGACCACCAAAAGGATGTCCAGCACGTTCACCGATTCAATCCTCGCCTCGCATCGCGGTCGCCACTTCCCCGCAACCTTGTCATGCGCGCCAGTCGAGCGGCACCTGCTTGGTGCGGTCCCAGGGGCGTTCCCAGCCTGCGAAGTGCAGAATCCTGTCGATCACTCCGGCCGTAAAACCCCAGACCAGAGCCGATTCGACGAGGAAGGCCGGGCCTTGGTGGCCGCTCGGATGAACTGTCGTCGCGCGGTTGTCGGGGTCCGTGAGATCGGACACGGGGACCGTGAAGACGCGGGCCGTCTCGGCTGGATCGACGACGCCGACGGGAGTGGGCGAGCGCCACCAGCCGAGCACCGGGGTCACCACGAAGTCGCTCACCGGGATGAACAGTCTGGGCAGCACGCCGAAGATCTGTACGCCTCGGGGGTCGAGCCCGGTCTCCTCCTCGGCCTCGCGCAGGGCGGCGCGCAGGGGGCCGTCCGTCAGCGGATCACCGTCCTCGGGGTCGAGGGAGCCGCCGGGGAAGGAGGGCTGGCCCGCGTGCGAGCGAAGGTTCCCGGAACGCTCCATCAGGAGCAGCTCGGGACCGCGCGTGCCCTCTCCGAAGAGGACGAGCACGGCGGACTTGCGCCCGGCGCCGCTCTCCGGGGGCAGAAAGCGGCTGAGCTGGGTCGGCCTGACGGTTTCGGCGGCGCGGGCGACGGGATCCAGCCAGGCGGGCAGGCCCTCGGTGCTGAGGCGCACGTGTCCGTTGGGGCTGCCGGGGTGACCAGGCCGGCGGGGCTGGCCGGGTCGGCCGGGCTGGCCGAGCCGCCCCTGGAGGCCGTTGCCCTCACTCATGCCGCTCATGCCACTCGTGTCGCTCGTGTCACTCATGTGCGTATCGCTCGTGTCGGTTGTCTCGCTCGTGTCGCTCGCGTGCGTCATCGGCACCCCCGTCCAACTGTGGACAACGCCGGTGGCCCCTCGGTTCGTTCCTCGCTCATGCGGCGCCCAGCGGGGGCGCCGCCTTACCCGGATAGTCCGGCGGGGGCTTGAGGCGCTGGCCCGGCAGACCGCCCATCTCGTACTTCAGGAGCTTCTTCGCCTTCTCCGGATCGGTCTCGCCCTCCCCGTACGACGGGCAGAGATCGGCGATCGGGCAGGCACCGCAGGCGGGCTTGCGGGAGTGGCAGATACGGCGGCCGTGGAAGATCACGCGGTGCGAGAGCATCGTCCACTCGCTCTTCGGGAAGAGGTCGGCGATGGCAGCCTCGACCTTCACCGGGTCGGTCTCCTCGGTCCACTTCCACCGGCGGACGAGCCGCCCGAAGTGGGTGTCCACGGTGATGCCGGGGACCCCGAAGGCGTTCCCGAGCACGACGAACGCGGTCTTGCGGCCCACACCGGGCAGCTTGACCAGGTCTTCCAGGCGGCCGGGGACCTCGCCTCCGTGGTTGTCCCGCAGAGCGACGGCGAGCCCCATGATCGACTTCGTCTTCGCCCGGAAGAACCCGGTCGGCCTGATCAGCTCCTCGACCTCTTCGGGGTTGGCGCCGGCGAGGTCCTCCGGGGTCGGGTACGCGGCGAAGAGGCGCGGGGTCGTCTGGTTCACCCGCAGGTCGGTGGTCTGCGCGGAGAGGACCGTGGCGACGAGCAGCTCGAAGGGGTTCTCGAAGTCCAGCTCGGGGTGGGCGTACGAGTACACGTCCGCGAGCTCGCGGTTGATGCGGCGGGCCCGCCGGACGAGGGCGGTGTGGGACTCGGGCTTGGGTTTGGTCGAGGGCTTGGGTTTGGTCGAGGGCTTGGCTTTGGCGGTGGGTTTGGCTTTGGCCGGGGTCTTGGTGGCCGGGGCTTTGGCCGGGGTCTTGGTGGCCGGGGCTTTGGCCGGGGTCTTGGTGGCCGGGGCTTTGGCCTCGGCCGGGGCTTTGGTCCTGGCCGGGGTGGTCTTCTTCGCCACGGGCGCGGTGGTCTTCTTCGCCGGGGTTCCGGCGGCCTTCTTCGCGGGGGTCCCGGCGGCCCTCTTCGCGGGGGTTCCGGCGGCCCTCTTCGCGGGGGTTCCGGCGGCCCTCTTCGCGGGGGTTCCGGCGGCCCTCTTCGCGGGGGTGCGTTTCGCCGCGCCGGCGGTGGCTTGATTCTTCTCCGAAGGCTGGCTCACCGGTGGCACCCTTGTCCCTTTTGTCGCATTCTCTGGACCAATGGAAGCATGTTCGCCCACAGCGGAACCCGGGCAGGCTGTAACCTTCCGAATCCCCTTGGCCTGTGCTCTCACCGGCTTTTGGACACTCGGCCAGCCTAGAGCCCGACACTGACATCCGCCCTGGACCCTATGGATCGGCCCCCAATTGGCCCCCTCCCGCACAGCACGCGACGCCAGTGCGGCAGACTTGTGACTGATCACACTGTTTGGACCGTCCGGCAAAATGGGGAGCACGGTCCCCTGATGCAGGTCGACAAGGAGAGAACTCGTGGACGACGTTCTGCGGCGCGCCCCGCTCTTCGCGGCGCTCGATGACGAGCAGGCCGCGGAGCTCCGCGCCTCCATGAGTGAGGTGACGCTCGCGCGCGGGGATGCGCTTTTTCATGAAGGTGACCCCGGAGACCGCCTTTACGTGGTCACCGAGGGCAAGGTGAAGCTTCACCGCACCTCACCCGACGGCCGGGAGAACATGCTCGCGGTGCTCGGCCCCGGCGAGCTCATCGGTGAGCTCTCGCTCTTCGACCCGGGCCCGCGTACGGCGACCGCCTCCGCGCTCACCGAGGTCAAGCTGCTCGGCCTCGGCCACGGCGACCTTCAGCCGTGGCTGAACGCACGGCCCGAGGTGGCCGCGGCGCTGCTGCGTGCCGTCGCGCGGCGCCTGCGCAAGACGAACGACCAGATGTCCGATCTGGTCTTCTCCGACGTGCCCGGGCGTGTGGCCCGCGCCCTTCTGGACCTGTCGCGCCGCTTCGGCGTGCAGTCCGAAGAGGGCATCCACGTCGTGCACGACCTCACGCAGGAAGAGCTGGCCCAGCTGGTCGGCGCCTCCCGCGAGACGGTCAACAAGGCGCTTGCGGACTTCGCCGGGCGCGGGTGGCTCCGGCTCGAGGCCCGCGCGGTGATCTTGCTGGATGTCGAGCGGCTGGCCAAGCGTTCTCGCTGACGCTGTTTCGTACGCGGATGGGGTCCCGCCTCTGTTGAGGCTGGGCCCCATTCGCGCTTCCGCCACAGGCTTTCCCGCCCACCCACCCGATTGCCCCGGGTGTGGGGTGGGCGGGCACCACCTGGGTGGGCGGATGCCACCTGGGTGGGCGGGCACCATCTGAATGGACGAATGCCACGTGGGTGGGCGGGTGCCACCTCGCCCGTTGGGCGGGTGCCACCTCCGCTGGGCGTCACCACGGTCGGCAGACGCCGCCCTCACGGCCGCAAGTGGTCGTTCCCGCCCTGCTGCCGCTAGATCAAGCCGTGTTCCCGCAGGTAGTCCAGTTGCGCCCGTACCGAGAGTTCCGCTGCCGGCCACAAGGAGCGGTCCACGTCCGCGTACACGTGGGCGACCACATCCGTAGGCGCCACGTAGCCGTTCTCGACGGCTGTCTCGACCTGGGCCAGGCGGTTCGCGCGGTGGGCTAGGTAGAACTCGACGACGCCCTGAGCGTCCTCAAGGACCGGGCCGTGGCCCGGCAGGACCGTGTGCACGCCGTCGTCGACCGCCAGGGACCGCAGGCGCCGCAGGGAGTCCAGATAGTCTCCCAGGCGGCCGTCAGGGTGCGCCACGACCGTCGTACCGCGGCCCAGGACCGTATCGCCCGTCAGGACAGCCTGATCGGCCGGGAGATGGAAGCAGAGGGAATCCGCGGTGTGTCCCGGCGTCGGGACCACGCGCAGCTCCAGACCGCCCGTCGTGATCACGCTCCCCGCCTCCAGGCCCTCGTCGCCGAGACGCAGCGCGGGGTCCAGGGCCCGCACCTTGGTGCCGGTCAGCTCGGCGAAGCGCGCGGCGCCCTCCGCGTGGTCCGGGTGGCCGTGGGTGAGGAGGGTGAGCCCGACCCGCTGCCCGGCCTTCTCGGCCGTGGCGATGACGTTCTTCAGGTGTACGTCGTCCAGGGGGCCCGGATCGATGACGACAGCGAGCCCGGAGCCGGGTTCGGAGACGATCCAGGTGTTGGTTCCGTCCAGCGTCATCGCGGAGGCGTTGGGGGCCAGCACGTTGACCGCGCGCGCGGTGGCGGGACCGCTGAGGACTCCGCCCCGGGGCTGGCCGGGGAGGGCGGCGGCTTCGGTCATGCGGGGGTGGCTCCCGTCCGGTTCGTGGCAGGCGTGGCCGTGGTGGCGGGGGTGGGCATCGCCGTGGTGACGGCAGGCGCGGCCATAGTCACGGCCGCGGTCATGGTCATGGTCATGGTCATGGTCATGCGGTATCCCCCGTGGGGATGTGCTTGGTGAACTCCTCGTGGCCCGGCCAGGTCAGCACCAGCTCGCCGTCCTCCAGGCGGGCCTGGGCCAGGACCGGGGTCAGGTCGCGCTCCGGGGACGCGGAAAGGGCGTCGGCTGCAGACCCGTAGGGACTCAGCTGGCGCAGGGTAGCGATGGTCGGCGGCATCATCAGGAGGTCGCCCTTGTCGTACCCCGCGGTGGCCTCCCCCGGAGCGATCCACACCGTACGGTCCGCCTCCGTGGAGGCGTTGCGGGTGCGCTGCCCCTCCGGGAGGGCGGCCACGAAGAAGAACGTGTCGTAGCGCTTCGGCTCGAACTCCGGAGTGATCCAGCGGGCCCACGCGCCAAGAAGGTCACTGCGCAGGACCAGGCCCCGGCGGTCCAGGAACTGGGCGAAGGAGAATTCACGGGCCACCAGCGCCTCACGGTCCGCCTCCCAGTCGTCGCCCGTGGTGTCGCCGACGACGCTCGACGGGGTCGGCCCCGCGAGCAGCACACCCGCTTCCTCGTACGTCTCGCGGACGGCGGCGCACACGATCGCTTGGGCGCCCGGCTCGTCCACGCCCAGTCGCGCCGCCCACGTCGCGCGGGACGGGCCCGCCCAGCGCACGAGGTGGTCGTCGTCGCGCGGGTCCACGCCGCCGCCCGGATACGCGTACGCGCCTCCGGCGAAAGCCATGGAGGCGCGTCTGCGCAGCATGTGTACGGCGGGGCCCGCCGCGGAGTCCCGAAGGAGCATGACCGTGGCCGCCCGGCGCGGAGTCGCGGGCTTCAGTTCGCCGCTGCTCAGCGCGCGGATGCGGTCGGGCCACTCCGGGGGATACCACTGCCCATTAGCCATGGGCGGAGGCTATCTCCTGGTGGGCTGATGTTCGAGAGGCAACTATCGGGTGCCAGAAGGCGCCCGAAAAGGCAGCCGAGGCAGACGAAGCAGCGGCTACGCCTCGGTCAGCTCCACCTGGATCTCGACCTCGACCGGCGCGTCCAGCGGCAGCACCGCGACGCCCACCGCGCTGCGGGCGTGCACGCCCTTGTCGCCGAGCACCTCGCCGAGCAGCTCGCTCGTGCCGTTGATCACCGCGGGCTGACCCGTGAAGTCCGGGGCCGACGCCACGAATCCGACGACCTTCACGACGCGCGCGACGCGGTCCAGGTCACCGGCGATGGACTTCACCGCGGCCAGGGCGTTCAGGCCGCACGTACGGGCCAGTTCCTTGGCCTCCTCGGGGGTCACCTCCGCGCCGACCTTGCCGGTCACCGGAAGCTTGCCCTCCACCATCGGGAGCTGGCCCGACGTGTAGACGTACACACCGGACTGAACCGCCGGCTGATAGGCGGCGAGCGGCGGCACGACCTCGGGCAGCGTCAGACCGAGCTCGGCCAGCTTCGCCTCCACGGCCCCACTCATGCCTTCTCCCGCTTCAGGTAGGCCACGAGCTGCTCGGAGTTGTTCGGCCCGGGCACGACCTGGACGAGCTCCCAGCCGTCCTCGCCCCAGGTGTCCAGAATCTGCTTCGTGGCATGGACGAGCAGCGGCACGGTTGCGTATTCCCACTTGGTCATATGGCCGACTGTAGCCGTTGTGAGGCGCTGCTCACGGTGGCCTCCTGCTTAGCCCGGGCGGCGACTGGTTAGGCTCGGAAGTGTGAGCAGGCTCCAGGTCGTCAGCGGCAAGGGCGGTACCGGCAAGACCACGGTGGCCGCCGCACTCGCGCTCGCCCTCGCGACGGAGGGGAAGCGCACCCTCCTCGTGGAGGTCGAGGGCAGACAAGGCATCGCGCAGCTCTTCGAGACCGAAGCGCTGCCGTATGAGGAGCGGAAGATCGCCGTCGCTCCCGGGGGCGGGGAGGTGTACGCCCTTGCCATCGACCCCGAGCTCGCACTGCTCGACTACCTCCAGATGTTCTACAAACTGGGGGGCGCCGGACGCGCGCTCAAGAAACTCGGCGCCATCGACTTCGCCACCACCGTCGCACCGGGTCTGCGGGACGTCCTGCTGACCGGCAAGGCCTGCGAGGCCGTACGCCGCAAGGACAAGAGTGGGCGTTACGCGTACGACTGCGTGGTGATGGACGCGCCGCCCACCGGCCGCATCACGCGCTTCCTGAACGTGAACGACGAAGTCGCGGGCCTCGCCAAGATCGGCCCCATACACAATCAGGCGCAGGCCGTGATGCGTGTACTCAAGTCACCCGAGACAGCGGTGCACTTGGTGACGCTCCTCGAAGAGATGCCCGTCCAGGAGACCGCCGACGGGATCTCCGAGCTGCGTGCCGCGAAGCTGCCCGTGGGGCGCGTCATCGTGAACATGGTGCGGCCCGAGCTGCTCGACGAGGCCTCTCTGGAGCTCGGACTCGACCGGACCCCGCGTACCGCCATCGCCAAGTCCCTGTCCGCCGCCGGGCTCGGCGGGGCCCGCCGGGGCGGTGTCGCCGAACGCCTGGTCGACCCGCTTCTGGAGCAGGCCGCCGAGTACGCCGAGCGGCACGCCCTGGAGGGATCCCAGCGGTCCGTCCTGGGCGACCTCGGCCTCCCCCTGCACGAGCTCCCGCTGCTGGCCGGCGGAATGGACCTGGCGGGGCTCTACGAACTCGCCACGGAACTGCGGAAGCAAGGGATCGCATGACCTCGGACCCCGCACGAAACCGGCCCCCGGACACGACACGGGCCCCGGACACGACACGCCCGCTTGACCCGGCCCGCACGCTCGACGTGGACCGCCTGCTCGACGACCCGAAGACCCGCATCGTGGTGTGCTGCGGCTCCGGAGGCGTCGGCAAGACGACCACGGCGGCCGCGCTCGGCCTGCGCGCCGCCGAACGAGGCCGCAAGGTCGTCGTACTGACGATCGACCCGGCACGCCGGCTCGCCCAGTCCATGGGGATCGACTCGCTCGACAACGTCCCGCGCCAGGTCAAGTCCATCGACGGGTCGGGCGGCAGCGACGGGTCGGACGACGGCGGGTCGGAGGACGGCGACGGGTCGGGCGGCAGTGGGTCGAACGGCCGTGGGTCGAACGGCGGCGGCGAGCTGCACGCCATGATGCTCGACATGAAGCGCACCTTCGACGAGATCGTCGAGGCGCACGCGGACAAGGAGCGGGCGAGCGCGATCCTCAGCAACCCCTTCTACCAGTCGCTTTCGGCGGGCTTCGCGGGCACGCAGGAGTACATGGCGATGGAGAAGCTGGGGCAGCTGCGCGCCCGCGACGAGTGGGACCTGATCGTCGTCGACACGCCGCCCTCACGTTCGGCCCTCGACTTCCTCGACGCGCCCAAGCGCCTCGGCTCGTTCCTGGACGGGAAGCTGATCCGGGTGCTCATGGCCCCGGCGAAGGTGGGCGGCCGGGCCGGGATGAAGTTCCTGAACGTCGGGATGTCGATGATGACGGGGGCGCTCGGCAAGCTGCTCGGCGGGCAACTGCTGCGTGACGTCCAGACGTTCGTAGCCGCGATGGACACCATGTTCGGCGGCTTTCGCACCCGCGCGGACGCCACATACCGGCTGCTTCAGGCGCCGGGTACGGCGTTCCTCGTGGTGGCGTCACCGGAGCGGGACGCGCTGCGTGAGGCGGCGTACTTCGTGGAGCGCCTGGCCGCCGACGACATGCCGCTCGCCGGCCTCGTACTGAACCGGGTGCACAGCAGCGGCGCCGCTCAGCTCTCGGCCGAGCGGGCGCTTACCGCCGCGGAAAATCTTGATGAGAGCCGCATTGTGGATCAGGAGGACGGGAAGGCTGGAGTGCGTACCTCCCACGAGGCTCCCGGCAACTCCCCCGAGGCCCCCGGCAGTTCCGAGACCTCCGAGACCCCCGGTAGTTCCGAGCCCCATGACGCTTCCGGCTCCCATGACGATGACACGCATCCGCCCGTGGCACAGCTGACCGCAGGCCTGCTGCGACTGCACGCGGAACGCATGCGGCTGCTCGCGCGCGAACAGCACACGCGCGATCGCTTCACCGCGCTTCACCCCGAGGTGGCCGTGGCCGAAGTGACGGCGCTGCCGGGTGACGTTCATGACCTGGCAGGCCTTCGGGCCATCGGAAACCGGCTCGCGGCCGGTACTGGTACTGACCCGGCCGGAGCTGCCTGAGCAACGGGACTGACCCACTGCCACGCGGCTGGCGTCGGGGACCTCTCCCCAGCGCCTGCTGGGGCTTTCCCCAGCGCATGCCGGGGTCTTCCCCCAGCCCGGTGGGGCTTTCCCCCACCGCCACGCGGCCGACGGGGCGCTAGCCCACTGCCGCGTAGCTCTCGTACGTCTCGTCGTCCTCCAAGTCCACGGGCAGCAAGCCCGCGCCACGCTCGTACTCGGAGCGCGCCGTCTCCAGCAGACGGCGCCAAGAGGTGACTGTGGGACGCCTGCGCAGCAATGCGCGGCGCTCCCGCTCAGTCATGCCACCCCACACGCCGAACTCGACGTGGTTGTCCAGCGCGTCGGCCAGGCACTCCGTGCGCACCGGGCAACCGGTGCACACCGCCTTGGCCCTGTTCTGCGCTGCTCCTTGAACGAACAGTTCATCTGGATCGGTAGTGCGGCAGGCCGCCTGCGCACTCCAGTCGGTTACCCAGCCCATACCGGCGCCGTCCTCTCCCGAATCGAGGCTCCCCCACGGCGGCAGCGGCATATTCACCGCCGCCAGTTGAGGACGTTACGGAAGGTGGGCACAGCGCAACACCCCCTTCGGGCCCAATCTTGAATGGCCCGAACGGACTATGCGTAAGCGGCAGATCACCCGACGGAGTGAGCTGGCGACATGCGTGATTAACCCGGCAAATGCGGGCACTTCAGCTGGGTCACAACGGGCATTGAATGCCGCATGAGGCGATTTCGGGCACTTCCCCGGGCTCATTCCGAGCCCATTCCGAGCTCATTCCGAACGCGATCCGTGCTCGTGACGAGCCTCGTGAAGAACCTCGTGAAGAACAGGGGGCCCACTCGGGATTCGGGACCGATGGGGTGAGGGAGTGTTGCCAAACCGCACTGCTGTGACAGTTGAGAGCAGCTTAGGCCAAGGCATTGAGGCGTGTCCGGCGAATCAGAACGTAGGCTGCCCTCATGGGAAAGAAGCGCTCCGGCGGTGGTCTGTCACCAACTCAGCAGGCCGCGAAGTTCCTAGGTGTCAGCGTGCTCGCGGGAGCCGTGCTGGCAGGCATCGCCCTGCCCGCAGCAGGCGCGCTCGGCCTCGCGGCGAAGGGATCGGTCGAAGGATTCGACGAGATCCCCTCCAACTTGAAGCAGCCGCCGCTGAGTCAGCGCACCACGATCCTGGACAACAAGGGCGGCTCCATCGCCACTGTCTACTCACGTGACCGCACCGTGGTGCCGCTCAAGCAGATCTCGCCGTACATGCAGAAGGCGATCGTCGCGATCGAGGACTCGCGCTTCTACGAGCACGGCGCGGTCGACGCGAAGGGCATCCTGCGCGCGGTGAACCAGAACGCGCAGAGCGGCGGAGTCTCCCAGGGCGCGTCCACGCTCACCCAGCAGTACGTGAAGAACGTCTTCGTCGAGGAGGCGGGCGACGACCCGACGAAGGTCGCCGAGGCCACCCAGCAGACGCTGGGGCGCAAGATCCGCGAGCTGAAGTACGCGATCCAGGTCGAGGACAAGCTCGGCAAGAAGCGCATCCTGAGCAACTACCTGAACATCACCTACTTCGGGCAGCAGGCGTACGGGGTCGAGGCCGCGGCCCAGCGCTACTTCTCCAAGCCCGCCAAGGACCTGCAGGTCCAGGAGGCCGCGCTGCTCGCCGGCATCGTGCAGTCCCCCAGCAGGTACGACCCCGTGAACGACACGCAGGAAGCGACCAAGCGTCGCAACACCGTGCTGCAGCGGATGGCCGAGACGCACGACATCACGCAGGCGGAGGCCGCGGCGGCGAAGGAGAAGCCGCTCGGCCTGAAGGTGAGCAGGCCCAAGAACGGCTGCATCACGTCGGTCAGCGGCGCCGGGTTCTTCTGTGACTACGTACGCGAGGTCTTCCTCTCCGATCCGGTCTTCGGCAAGACCAAGGAGGACCGGGCCAAGGTCTGGAACCAGGGCGGCCTGCGGATCAAGACGACCCTCGACCCGCAGTCGCAGCAGTCCGTGCAGGCCTCGATAAAGGATCACGTCAACCAGACCGACGAAGTGGCGACGGCGGCCACCATCGTCCAGCCCGGCACCGGCAAGATCCTGGGCATGGGCCAGTCGCGGCCCTACGGCTTCAAGAAGGACGAGACCACGATCAACCTCTCCGTGGACCACGCGGTGGGCGGCGGTGCGGGCTACCAGCCGGGATCGACCTTCAAGCCGATCGTGGCCGCGGCCGCTCTGGAGGGCGGCACGCCGCCGACCAAGAGCTATGGATCTCCGTACGAGATGCCGTATCCCAGCAGCGTCGCGGCGTGCGACGGCAAGAAGTGGGTGAACTCGGGCGGCGACAAGCTCACCAATGAGAACGAGACCGAGGTCGGCCCGTACGACATGCGGGAAGCGACCGCGAAGTCGGTCAACACGTACTACGTGGAGATGATCGGCGACATCGGGATCTGCCCGGTGACGAAGATGGCCGAGAAGATGGGCGTCGAGCGCGCCGACGGCAGGAAGATCGACCAGGCGCCGTCGATCGCGCTCGGCACCCAGGAGATGTCGCCGCTGACGATGGCGGGCGCGTACGCGACGTTCGCGGCGCGCGGTAAGTACTGCTCGCCCATCGCGATCGAGTCGATCTCCGACCCGAACGGCAAGTCGATGCCGGTGCCGAAGTCGACGTGCTCTCGCGCGATGTCGACCAAGACGGCGGACACGATCAACACCCTCCTCAAGGGCGTGGTCGAGGACGGAACGGGCAAGCAGGCCGGTCTCGGCTCCCGCGCGAGCGCGGGCAAGACGGGTACGACCGACTACCGCTTCGCCGCCTGGTTCGTGGGCTACACCCCGAACATGTCGGGCGCGGTGTGGGTCGGCGACCCGCAGCACAAGCGGAAGATGGTCAACATCACCATCGGCGGAGTCCCGTACGACAAGGTCTTCGGTGGTGAGGTCCCGGGCCCGATCTGGCGCGACGCGATGAGCGGGGCGCTGGAGGGCAAGCCCGCGCCGGGCTTCAACACCGTGCACATCCCGGGCGGCGACAAGGGCAAGGACAAGGACAAGCCCCACGAGGACAACAAGCCGGGCGGTGGCAACGGCGGGGGCGGCGGAGGCGGCAACGACGGGGGTGGCAACGGCGGCAACGGGGGCGGCAACGGAGGCGGCAATCCCTGGCCGGACATCTCCCTGCCGCCGGGCACCATCGGCGGGAACGAGGATGGCGGCGGGATCGGCGGCTGGGGCCGGTAGGTCGTCGCTGCTCGGTAGCCAGCCCGACCCGCTGGCTTCGTGCTTCATGCTTCATGCTTCATGAATGAGGGCGCCCCCTGGAGTCAGGGGGCGCCCTCATTCACGTACGCACGCGTCTGTTCACGTAGACGGGTGTCTGCGCTCTGATCAGCTGTTCACGTAGACGGCGTGCCTGCTCTCTGGTCAGCTGTTCACGTAGACGCGTGATCAGCTCTCTGATCAGAGAGCTGATCAGCCCGCGAGCAGCTTCTTGACCACGGCGGCGACGCGGCCGCCCTCAGCCAGGCCCGCGACCTTCGGGTTCACGATCTTCATGACCTGGCCCATGGCACGCGGCCCCTCGGCACCGGCGGCCTTGGCCTCCTCGACGGCCTGGGCGACGATCGCCTGGAGCTCGTCCTCGGAGAGCTGCTTCGGCAGGTACTCGGCGAGGATCTCGCCCTCCGCCTTCTCCTTCTCGGCCTGCTCGGCGCGGCCGCCGTTGGCGAAGGCCTCCGCGGCCTCGCGGCGCTTCTTCGCCTCGCGGGCGATCACCTTCTGCACCTCGTCGTCGGAGAGCTCGCGGGCCGTCTTGCCCGAGACCTCCTCCTTCGTGATGGCGGTGAGGGTCAGCCGGAGCGTCGAGGAGCGCAGCTCGTCACGCCCCCTGATCGCGGCGGTGAGGTCTTCCTGAAGCTTCGACTTGAGCGTGGTCATGCGGTGATTGTCGCAGGTGCGTACGGCCCGACGCCCGCTGATTTAAGGGGCCTTCGGGTCTGACACGATGGGAGGATGCGCGCGCGATACGCAGTACCCCTGGGAATTACGGCGACGGCCGCCGCCGGTCTGGTCTACTCGGTGGGCATCGAGCCCCGCCTCTTCCGACTGCGACGGGTCACGGTGCCGGTCCTTCCGCCGGGGATGCGACCGCTCAGAGTCCTCCAGGTTTCGGACATCCACATGGTGTCCGGGCAGCGCAGGAAGCAGCGCTGGCTGCGCTCGCTCGCCGGCCTTCGCCCCGACTTCGTGATCAACACCGGGGACAACCTCTCCGACCCGGAGGGCGTGCCGGAGACGCTGGACTCGCTCGGCCCGCTGATGCAGTTCCCCGGGGCGTACGTCTTCGGCTCGAACGACTATTACGGCCCCAAGCCGCGCAACCCCGCCCGCTACCTGGTCGAGAAGTCGCAGGGCAAGCACGGCCTGAACGGCAATCCACCCGCCGTCGGCGTGATCCACAACCCGTGGGAGGACCTGCGCGACGGCTTCGACGCCGCGGGCTGGGTGAACCTGACGAACACGCGGGGCGCGCTGAAGGTCGAGGGCTACGAGATCGGCCTCACGGGCCTGGACGACCCGCACATCAAGCGCGACCGGTACGCGCAGGTGGCGGGCGGTCCCGACACGGGCGCCGACTTCTCGATGGGCATCGTGCACGCCCCGTACCTGCGCTCCCTGGACGCTTTCGCGGCCGACGGCTACCCCCTGATCCTGGCGGGCCACACTCACGGCGGCCAGCTGTGCATCCCGTTCTACGGAGCGCTGGTAACCAACTGCGACCTGGACAAGGACCGCGTGAAGGGCCTGTCGACGCACAAGGCGGAGGGCAACACGTCGTACCTCCACGTCTCAGCGGGCTGCGGCGCGAACCGCTACACCCCGATGCGCTTCGCGTGCCCACCCGAGGCGACGCTGCTTACGCTTACGGCGGGGGGCTGAGGGGGCGGGGGCTTGGGAGGCGGGGGCTTGGGGGCTGGGGGCTGGCCCTGGGGCTCCAGTACGGGATCCCCTCGGGGATCCCTCCGGGGTCCTGGGGGTGCTCGGAAACCGGATTTCGTCTCCGGGCGCCGGTCCGCTAAAGTAATCGATGTCGCCACGACCCGCGCAGCGGGCCAGTGGAACAACGACATCGGGGTGTAGCGCAGCTTGGCAGCGCGCTTCGTTCGGGACGAAGAGGTCGTGGGTTCAAATCCCGCCACCCCGACAGCTGAAACACCAGGTGGCCAGCCTACTCATGAGAGTAGGCTGGCCACTTTTTTCGTGTGCGTGTCTATCTGCGTGACTACCGCTCCGGAGCCCGCTTGAAGATGCCGTCCATTACCACCGCGCCGGTCTGGATCACGGGCCGGATCTGCTTCCGATAGACCTCCTCGGTCACGGCGGTCCCCGAGTGGCCGACGAGCCGGGAGATCTCTTCCAGGGGCACGCCACTGTCGGAGAGCAGCGAGACGAAGCTGTGCCGGAGCTCCCGAGGCGTCCACTCGGCGGCGTCGATCCCCTCAGCGTCCTTGAGGGCCACCCTGAAGGCGCGACGGACGTTGGTCGCGTCCAGCGGCTTGCCGACAGCCGAGGAGAAGACGAGCCCGTTCTCCTCCCAGTCGTCACCGGCGGCGAGGCGCTCCCAACCCTGGTCCTCGAACTGGGCCCACAGGACCTCCACACAGCGCGCAGGCAGGGCGAGCGTGCGCCGGGACTTCCGCGTCTTGGTGTCCCCGCCACGTCGGACCGACCGCCACACAGCGATGTGCGGAAGCTGCGGCGGGTTGGCTTCCGGCCTGCCCTTGAGGAACACGTGGTCCCAGGTGAGCGCGCGCAGCTCCTCGGTACGGGCACCAGTCAGCAGGGCGACGACGGTGTACGCGTACATCGAGGTCCCCTCGGCTGCCTTGAGCACGGCCTCCGCCTGGACCAAGGTGAGCGCCTTGGACGGACGCCCCGGACGGCCAGCCGGAACGGCGCACAGCTCAACGACGTTGCGCTTCACCTTGTCCCGCGCCATGGCCCGCTTGACCGACCGGTTGAGGCAGGAGTGCAGCCCCTGAAGGGTGCGCGTACTGAGCGTTTGAGCCTTCACCGCCAGCCAGCGGTCAACGTCCTCCGCACTGAGATCACGAAGCTTTCGCGCTCCCAGGCTTGGGATCACGTGAGTCCGGCTCAGCCCCGTAACGGTCTCGATCGTGCTCTCGTCACGCCCCGCCAGCCCGTACGTGAGCCAGTCATTCACCGCGTCAGCGACGGTGTAGTTGGTGGGCGCGATGGCGAGCCCATCCTCATGATCCCGCAGAACCTCCTTGAGCCTGTTCTTCGCCTCGGTCTTGGTCCTGCCACTCCCCCGCTTGACGATCCTCTTGCCGCTCGGATCGAAGCCAAGATTCGCGGTGGCGATCCAGCGCTGCCGCTTCTCATCCCAGTGAAGGCCACCGTCACCACGGCTACGGCGCAGGGGCATCAGGCAGCACGCTCCATCTGACCGGCGATGAAGTCCGCGAGAGCGGCAGCAGGGATACGTCGGCATCGCCCGATGGCGACAGAAGGCAGACGTCGAGTGCGGATCAGGTCGTAGACCGTGGACCGCCCGACCTTCAGGCGAGCCATGACATCAGCCACGGTCAACAGCTCGTCGTCACGCATGCGTCGGTTCTCCTTCTGTTCCGGGGGCGGGTTCCAGGGTTTCGGCGAGCCAGGCTTCGGCGTCAGTGAGGCCCATTCCGGCGTAGACCCAGTGGGCGAGGACGAGGGTCGTGTCGACCACCTCCGGATTTCCGTAGGTGGTCAGGCCGGTGGCAGGCTCTGTGGCTTGGGCAGCACGCCATTCGGCGCGGGCATCGCGGAGAGCGCCGAGGGTGGTCGAGTAGCGGCGGGACTTCGTGGAGAAGTGGCCGCGGAAGCCAAGCATGTGGGCCCAGGTCCGGAGCCGGAGTTCTTCCAATTCCTTGTGGGCGCCGAGGCTCCAGGCGATACGGATCATGCGGCGGGCGTGGTCGCTGATGTCGAGCTGGGCCAGTTCGGCGAGGAACTTCAGCGGGCGGTCCAGAGCTCCGGTGGCGGTCTCGGCGCCCTTGGTCGCGTACTTGGCGATGTACGCGGCAACGGCCCGTTCGGTCAGTTCCTGGCCGCCGTCGAAGTCGGCGGATCGGATGGTGCGTACGTCGAGTTGGCGGCCGAAGGCGAAGGCGTGGGCGCGTCCGTCGATGACCGGGCCGTCCACGCTGGCGGCGGAAGCGGCAGCTCGAATGGCGTCGGTCAGCAGCTCGGCGGTCGCCCAGGCGGGAGGCGGGGTGTCACCGCCGTCCGGGCCGTCGATGCGGATGACCGCGTGGAAGTGGACCGCACCGCGCTTCTGGTACTCGGCGACCTTGGCGAAGGACACCCGGGCGTACTCGCGAAAGGCCCGCTGTGTGAGTCCGGCGCGCTTGGCGACCTCCCGGCGGAGGTAGGTGGAGAAGCGCCGCCACAGCGCTCCGGCGTGTGCGTTCCAGAGGACGGCCGCTTCGTAGTCGTAGGTGTCGGGGTTCAGTGGGGTGCCGAGGGCGGCGTCCTCCTGGTCGTGGACGACGCCGCAGCGGCAGGGGCGGACTGTTCGGGCCGGGCCCTTGGGGCGGTTGTGGACCGGGCCGAACCCGGGGGCCGTGAAGGTGGCGAAGACGCGGGGGTGCGCGGCGACGCGTTCGGGAACGCCCTTGCCGCCGCGCAGGCCGGAGGTGATCAGGTGGAAGGTGTCGCGGCGGTAGACCTCCGCGCAGGCCGCGCAGCGGGTCGTACGGCGGTTGTTGCAGCGGACCAAGAGATGACCGGCCGGGAGGGCGGTCGAGTCGAGGCGGTGGAGGACGTTGCCGATCTCGCCGGTACGGGTGTTCACCGCGTGCTCGGTGCGGTGGCCGTCGAGGCGGATCGGGTGCGTGCAGCCGCCGAGTCCGGAGAGCTGGCGAAGGAGCGCGGGCATGGTGCCGAACGCGGCCAGTTGACCGATTTCGCGGAGCGGGGGCGGGGTGGCGCGGGTGATGATGGCTGTTCTCCTTCTGGCTTCGGCTAGGAGGGACAGGGCCCCCGGGGCGGCGGATGCTTGGCGGTATCAGGGCCGCCCCGGGGGTCTGGCAGTGATGGCGCCTAGCGGCGGCGCTGGTCGCGGAGCATCGAGCGGATGACCACGGCGCACACCGCGACGGAGATGGCCGTGACGGCGACGGCGGCCAGGAGCGCGGTCAGCACGACGCCGCCGACGAGGACGGCCGCGACCGCTCCGGTGGTGACGGAGATCTGCGGCGCAGGCCGCTGCACGGGAGCCAGCGGGTCAGCCACGGTGTGGGCGTGTGCGGGCGGCGGTGTCGGACTGTCGGGGTACTTGGGCAGGAACACGGCGAAGTTCTCCTTACCTACTCGTCTAGTCATGTGAGCCGTTTACGACGTCCACGCCGGAGCGCGTACCGGATTCGATGGCCGGGGCCATGAAGGTGTGCGAGAGCCAGAAGCCGAACAGTGTGATCACTACGACGATCCACGTGCGGACGCCGAGGAACTTGACCGCTCCCCAGGCGAAGCAGCCGAGGACGAACACGAGCGGCAGGCTGACGGTCACGGAGACAGTCCTTTCAGCGGACGGGGCAGCGGTGGGTGCGGGCGGCCAGCTCGGCGGCGGCGCGGCTGTCGTAGTCGGCAGAGAAGCCGCAGCGAGGGGCCGTGCAGGCGGCGGTGTGCTCCTCGCGGCCACGCCCGCCGTACGACGTGCCGACCTGGACGGGACCGATGCGGGCGACGGAGCGAAAACGGCGGTTGGCGCTCATGTGGATCTCCCTTCAGAGCGTTCAGAGCTGAGCGGCGATGGCGTCGGCCATGGGCATCGGGACGCCGAGGCGGGCGCGCAGGGTCGTGATGTCGATGTCCGTGCCGGTACGGGTGTGGTGCTCGGTGGCGACTTTGCGGGCGTGCTCGACCAGGGCGGCCGGGATGGAGACGGCAGTTGGAGGAGTCGAGGTGGGCGCGGGCTCGGTGGCCGGTGTCGACGGAATCTCCGGCACGGGATCGGGCGCGTCCTCCTGGTCGTCGATACGCACGGGCTCTCGGCCGTCCTCCTCGGTCGTCTCGTGCCGGATCGGCGCCGAGTGGGCGAGGAGCGTTCCTCCGAGGAAGGCGACCGCAGGCCATCCCGCGACGAGGATGCGGAGCCAGGCCGGTACATGGTTCAGGTCGAGCAGACCGGCGGTGGCCACATTCGCGCCCAGAGAGGCCGCGAGCGCGATGACGAACCAGCACCAGCCCGCGGCTTTGGCGTCACCGGCCCGCAGTCGACGCCAGGCGGCGACGAGCAGCAGGTCGACCGAGATCGGATAGGCCCACGCTTTCCACCCGTCCTGTCCGGCCGCCGAGGCGACGTCGTGCAGGTGGGCGAAGGACAGGGCGGCAGCGATGACGGCTTGGACGAGTACCGCATCGATACGGGCCAGTTGGGCGCGCATGCTGCGGCTCCTTCCGGGTCTAGGCATGGAGGGGGTAGGGACGTGGCGCGAGACGGTCACGCCGACCGGACAGAGGGTGTGGGGGTCAGCCGGTGACCGGTCGCGGCTTCACGGTCGGGGCCGGGGGCTCGACCGGCTGCACGAGCACGGAGGGCCGGAAGGGCTTCAGCGCGGGCAGGTCGGGGACCAGGTCGGCCGATGCGCGGCAGGTCTCGGCGGCGTCGGACAGGGAGAGGTACGGCGTACGGATGCGGGACCAGCCGCCCGAGGTGTCACCGGCGACGGCGAGGCCGGGCCGTTCGGCGGCGATGGCGCAGGCGGCGGAGACCGCTTCGGGGGCGATGTCTCCGAGAGCCATTTTCGCGGAGGCTTCATCGTTCACGCGGTGGCAGACCCGACCGGTCAACTGGGCTCGAAGCATCGTGGCGCCCTTACCGAGCTCGGCGCCGAATCGCTGCCCGCACACTTCCAGGTAGATACCGGCCGCGCGGCCGAGCTGAGCAAGCCGGATGAGCTGAGTGACCATCTCGTCCCGCCGCTCTTCCTCCTTCTTCGTGGCGACGAGGAAGAGTTCCGCCACCTCGTCGACGAACAGCACTACGGGAACGGGCCGTTCCTGCTCGGGAAGCCCCCAGATGTCGGAGGTGATGTCCTCGTCCGGCGTGCCCGGGGCGACCCGCTGATGTGCCTTGATCAGGTCGTAACGGTCCTCCATCTCCTTGATGAGCACAGGCAACAGGTCGGCGGCCTGCTCTGGATCGGTGGCGAGCGCCGACAGTCGCGGGGCGAAGGGCGCAAGCTCCACGCCTCGCTTGCAGTCGATGCCGACCAGAGCGACAGATTGCGGCGCGAGTCCGGTGACGAGGTGGCGCAGGTACATGGACTTGCCCGACAGGGTGGCGCCGAGGCAGAGCCCGTGCGGCACGGCCCGGTAGTCCCGTACGAAGGGCGTGGCATCTTCCCGCAGCGCTACGGGCACTTTCAGGAACCCACCCTCCGCTTTGCGCGGCATGCGGACCTTGCGCAGGACGTCGTAGCCGACGAGCCGCAGGTCGACTACGCCAGGCTTGACCGTGGTCACGTAGACCGCGTGGACTCCCCAGGCGTGCCGCAGTCGTTCGGCCGAGGCGGCCACGTCGGCGGGTTCCTGGCCCGGTGCGAGCCGCAGGCGGAGCCGGAGCCCGGTCGTGGTCGGGCGGATGATTCCGCGACGAGGCGGTACGGGCCGGATCTCCCCACGGGTGGTGGCCTTGACTGCCAGGACCCGCAGTCGGGACGGCGTCACCGTCAGGCCGCAGGCCTCCATGACCGAGCCGTACGAGCTGAGCAGTCGGGCCGTGGATATCGGCAGGCCGACCGCAGACCAGTAGGCCCCGGGATGGTTGGCCCGGGCGTAGGCAGCCCCGCCGCCGAGCGCGGCGACAGGACCACCCACCTCCAGAAGCGTCGTCAGGTCGGTCATCAGGCCGAGGCCTCCATGGCGGCCGGGAAGGCGGCCGGAGTGACGGCGGCGCAGCGGTAGGCGATGCCGTGCCGCTGCTGGCCGTTGAACACGCTCTCCCACGGCCGGGCCACGAGCCCCGGAAGCGAGACCGGCGCACCGAGCGCCAGCCCCTCGGACACTCCGCTCTCCGGGATGGTCACCTTGACCAGGGACGACTCCCCCTCCTCGATGTAGACGACGCCGATCGTCATCAGGGCCTCGCCGCTGGTGACGTCCTTGGCGATCTCGCCCGTCTGACGGTCACGGACCTTGGGCACAGGAGCCTCGGTCAGCAGGATCGTCGCGGCCGAGGTCTCCACACGGATGGTTCGCAAAGATCTTCCCATCTACTCGTCTATACAAGATGCAGCCTTCGAACCCGATCTCCGGGAACGACGACCACGTTGCCACACAACTTGCCCACTCGTCTATACGAGTATGCCTGTTGGGATGTACGAGTTCGGGAAGCGGACCACCGCGCGTCACGGCCGTTAGGCCCTCACGTGGCCGGGAGCTGGTACGACAGGACGTATGCGTCTGCCGCCATGACGGTGTCGCAGACTTCCACGGCCCGACCCTCGATGTCGTACGCGGTGCGAATCAGGCTGATGACCGGCACACCGGAGGCCAGCCGCAGGGTCCGCACCTCGGAGGGCGAGGGCATGCGCGCCCGGATCTCCTCCTCGAAGTGGTCGAGGTGGTGCCCCAGCTCTTCGAGTCGGGCATAGATGCCGCCGGGGCCGGGATTGGGCTCGGCGATCTGCGTACCGCGCGCGATGTCGAGCGGCAGGAAGGAGGCCGCGAACTCGACCGGCCGCCCATCGAGCAGGTACCGGCGCCGACGAGCGAGCACGCGCCGCACGGAGCCGAGGCGGGTGGCGATGTCCTGACTGGCCTTCTCCTCCTTGACCTCCAGGCTGTCGACCTGGGGATGACTGCCCGCAGCGTCAGCCTCGACGATGAAGGCCGACTTGCCTTGATCACGGTGGCGCCGGGCGAAGCGGTCGGAGGCCAGGCGTCGGACGGGTGGCCGTGGCCGGACGAAGACGCCCTTGCCGTGTTCGGCGTGGGCCAGGCCCTCGCCCGTAAGAATCGAGAAGGAGTTCCGAACGGTCATCCGGGAAACCCCGTAGTGCTCGACGAGTTCGGCCTCCGAAGGCAGCTTTTCGCCCTCTTTGAATCGCCCACGGTCGATGGCCTCACGCAGCTGGTCGGCGATCTGTCGAAAGACCGCACGATCGCTCGTGGGGTCGACATCGCCGAGCAGGCTCGGGAGTGACGTCACGTGTACTCCTTTAGGTATCTAGACGAGTGGGCGAGTGTTGTTGCTACGGTGGAGAGCCTAGCCATCTGAGAGGGCCGAGGACCTTGAGCACTGACCGTCCGCACTCCGTGAGCGTTGCCGGAGTCATCGTCGACGACCAAGGCCGGGCCCTTTTGATCAAGCGTCGCGACAACGGCCACTGGGAACCCCCGGGCGGCGTCCTCGAACGCGAGGAAACCATCCCCGAGGCCCTGCAACGCGAAGTCCTCGAAGAAACCGGCATCAAGATCGCGCTTCCCGCGACCCTCACCGGCATCTACAAGAACATGTCGGGCTTGATCGTCTCCATGGTCTTCCGCTGCGAGGCCGCCGACGGTACGCCCACTACCGGCGACGAGACCCGAGCTCTGCGCTGGGCCACCCGCGACGAAGTCAACGAACTCTCCGACGAGGCATACGCGATCCGCGTCCTGGACGCACTCGACGCCACAGCCCCGCCGGCCATCCGCGCCCACGACGGCGTGAAACTCGTCTAGCTCGAACCCGCTGCACACGGCGGCCTACCAGCGTAAAGGAACTTGTATGCACGAGTATACGAGCATCTCGCGAGTCTGGAGCCTGTCTTGCCCAGGTTCACCAGAAGAGGTCAGCCGGGTCCGCCGCTGGACACGTGACATCCTGCGTGGCTCCCCAATGGCAGACGATGCCGAGTTGATCGTCAGCGAACTGAGCGCGAACGCGATCCTCCACACGGCCAGCGGTCAGAGCTGCGGCAGCTTCCACCTGACAGTCACGATCTCCCCGAAGGTGATCGCCCTGTCGGTGACGGATGAGGGAGGCACGAACACGGCCCCCAAAGTCGAGCATCCCGAGGAAAGCGCCGTACGAGGCCGCGGACTGGACATCGTCAACGCGCTCGCACACCTGGTCGTGGTCAACGACAGCCAGAACGGCCACACGATCACCGCGCAGTTCTTCGTGGACAACAGCAACATCAACGAACCGACCACGTAGGAACAGCAGATCCGCCCAACGCCCCGGCGACGGGGAATGAGTTACAACTTTCTCTACTGGTTCAAGCACCCGGCGCCGCTCCGCGCCGCCGGGCGGGCTCACGGCTCCGCTCGGGGCTGCCGCTCCTGCCTTCGGCCCGCTCCGCCCCGGCTGCGCCGACGCCCGCCCACACACGGATAGGGCAGAGGCCAATCAGCGATCACCCGCCGCATCGGCCTAGGGGCAAGGCGATGCCTCCGGCGGGGGCGCTCTGACTCTGGGATGGAGGGGGGCGCCGTACGCGACTGCGGGCCCATCGTGGCGAGCGTTAGGGGCTCCCATCCCGTCCACCATCGACCCAGGCAAAGCCGAGCAGACGCGGCTCATGGCGTCCAGGTCGTTCGTACAGTGGCGCGCTCCACCTGGACGCCATGAACCACGCCCGCTCCACGGTGTGTGGGTCGACGGCGGACGGGATGGGAGCGGGGGAGAGTGGCGGCTCAGGGGGGAGACGAAAACCCTCCGGCACGCCGACTGACCTGCATACAAGGCGACTTGGGTATTGACCGATCCGCTCAGTGTCAGCGGCGCACGCTACGCTTATAAAAATCGCCCCTCATGCGAGGGCGCGTTCTTATAACCCCAAGGGAGGGGCGCGTGAGCGAGAACGCCTGGGTCAGGCCCGATGAGCGCGACGGTCACGAAGATCAGCTCGCAGAGCTGGGGCTGAAGTACGAGCACTTCGAGCGCCTGATCAGCGAGGGGGAAGAGGCTCGGGCTGCCGCCACAGAGGACGACGCCAACAACGCTGCGGGCACCTTCGACTACTTCGCCCGGGTGCGCACCATGCGCTACTTGCTCCGCACCGAAGAGGGCTGGAGGCGGTACGACCCCAAGCAGTCCCCGCTCACGATCAACCCTGAGAAGACCATGGGCATCGGCGTACTGTTGGGCGATGCCCGCACAGGCCTGCCAGGCAACCCGCAGCCGCGGAGTCACAGGCCGGCGGGCGTCGCGAAAGAAACCATGGTGGCGCGTAACCAGGACCTCGATCTGGGTCTCTTCCCTCTACCTTCGCAAGACGAGCCAGGCGCGGACCTCACGGACGACGAGTATGCGCGGTTGGCTACGTGGTACCTGTTGACCTTCCGGTACCAGGCGCGAAGGCAGGGCTTCATCGAGGTGCGAAGCGAGCTATCCCTCCCCAGTAAGGTGGGCGCCAAGGGAAAGATCGACAGTTGGGACAGGAGGATCCTCCTCCCAGCTATTCGATTCAAAAAGACGTTCGATTACCCTGAGGGTGACACTGGCTTCGACGTCCCCGTTGAAGAGTGGTGAGATAGGGGCAATCCGGTCATATGTGAGGGTGGCGTTAGTAAATGGTTTCTTCCTCGCGTATCACCATCGCTCGTAAGCGACGGGGGCTCACTCTCGCTGAACTCAGCGAGCTCGTGGGCGTGAGCCTTCAGAGCCTGTCTAACTATGAGACGGGTCGCACCGATCCGGCGGACGAAACTCTGGAGCGAATCTCGGCTGCGTTGGATTTTCCGGAATCATTCTTTCGGAAACCTGACGTCGAACTGTTGCCCCTGGATGCCGTTTCGTTTCGAGCGCGTAGCAAACTAGCCGCAGCTCCCAGGGATGCGGCATTGGCTGCAAGCACATTGGCTCTAGAACTCAACGAGTGGATCGAACTTCGCTACAAGCTTCCGGCGGCCGAACTTCCCACATTGGGCCGCCTTTCCCCTGAGTCTGCGGCAGATGTCCTGAGGGCGCGATGGGGGCTAGATGACACCCCTATCTCAAATATCCTCCATCTGGTCGAATCGCGCGGCGTTCGGGTTTTCTCTTTGCCTCCAGAGTTCGCCGACGTAGACGCATTTTCCTTCTGGCGAAATGGAACCCCTTTCATCTTCCTGAGCACGTTGAAGACTCCGGAGCGCGGCCGCTTCGACGTGGCTCACGAGCTGGGTCATCTCGTGCTCCATGGTGAGGAGCGGGGGCTTCACGGCCCACCTGCGGAGAAGGAGGCCAATTCCTTCGCCAGCTCCTTCCTTATGCCTCGAGACAGCGTGAAAAGCCACATTCCAATCTCTCCCATGCCGTCGCAGATTATTGAGGCCAGGAAGATCTGGAAAGTTGCGGCAATGGCTCTTGCGTACCGCCTGCATGACCTCGAAATGCTATCGGATTGGCATTATCGAAAAGCTTGCATCGAGCTCAGCAAGAAAGGGTACCGAACAAAAGAACATCGAGGAATCCGGAGTCGCGAGAAGTCTCAACTTTTGGAAAAAGTCTTCAGCATGGCAAACGGGAAAGGCATTTCGGCGCGCCATGTGGCGGACGAGCTAGACGTCAGCATCCAAGAATTGCGCAGTTGGATATTCGGCCTGGTTGTCACTGTTCGAGCGGGGGCTGGCCGGACGGCGCCACCACTGGTTGCATCTAGGCCGCGTCTGACAATCGTCAGGTAAGGACAAAGCCTCCGCCGCGGAAGAGTGGTGCGGTGAGGTTTACGCAGACTGGCTGGATTGCGATGGGTCTGAGCCCTCCTGCGGCGGCCCCTCGATCATCGCTTTTACCAGACCACCAATTATTTCGGCGCGCTGATCCGTATTTAGATGGGCATCTGTGATCAGACGCTCGGCTGCGAGATATCGGGAAAACTCCAGAGGCTGATCGAAGTAGGCCCGAAGATGTCCAGCCGCAGTTTCCTGCGACCTGACGAAAGTGCGGCTTACGTAACCGGCAAGCGCGGCAGATACCGCACCTAGTCCTCCAGATGCCACAGCGCCAGCAATTGTATGAGCCCAAAGAGCAGCAATCGCAAAGCCCACGAGCATGAGGAATCCAATCCCCATGGCTATTTGGGCATTGCGAAACGACTTCGAGGCTTGACCCAGTGCGATGCCGTGATAGAGATCCAAACGGGCGTGCGTAACTGTCCACAAGTCTGAAAGGGTCAAGCGAACCTGTTGAGCGTCCTCCGACGAAGAAGCTGACGTGCCGGCGCTGCGGGCTCGCAGGCCTTCTTCCAAGTCAAATTCGGCTCGCCGGACACGTTCTCGTGTTGCAGTAATTTCCTCGGGTTCCGCTTTTGAGGTGAAGAACTCCGTAAGCATCCCGGATGCGAGAATGGAAATTCCAATAATGATCGCACCGGGCAAAAGGTCAGAGGAAGCCTTTCCCTGATTTAGACGTATGAAGAAGATTACACTTGGCAGCAGGACGGCTGTAATCGAAATCAACAGTAACCTGCCTCGGCGGGACCTCCATGGCAACCTCGAACGCCCAGTCCTAGAGTAAGAGCGCACGGCTGCATTGTTGGAGATGGCGGATCCTAGGGGGCGGATTGTTTCTCCTATCCGCAACGCCAATTGTCCATCGCTTAGGATGGGATCAGTTGACACCTTAACGTGTACGACCCCTACCTGCTTGTCTTCGATTGCCACGCAGTAATATTCAATGGCTGGCTGTGGTTCCAGGAAATGCCGGGACCTTCTTATGGTCCTCTCAAATTCCCTAGGTTCTACTCCCAGCACTTCAGCATCTTGACCGATGCCAACAATAATGGTGCCGCCTTCGGTGTTCGCAAAAGCGGAAATTACCCGGCTAAGTATTCGAGGTTGGACCATCCCCGACTTGAACTCAAGGTCGACGCCCTCTGGGCGGCCCAACAAGTTTTCGATCTCTGGAGGCGTCAACATGGTCGCAGTATGGCGGCGGCTGAGACGGCTGTCTCGCTATTGCCTCGTTCAGCAGCGAGAGGAAGGGACGAGCTGAGCGTCCACGGATGCTGGAGGTGGGCTGATGGCCGGATGAGTCTCAGGAGAAAAGTTCAAACACCGAGTGTGACCCAGCTCACTCTTTGAGTGCGAGCGTCTTGCGCAGGCTTAGAGGCCAGCCGTTCGCCACCGTCTCAGTTCCCGTCTCATTCAGCGCCGTTCACGATCGTTCAGACGAGACCAGAGCCGGAAGTCGCCCTCGCGATCGGCCTCCCATGAACGCAGGTGAACGGCTCTGTTCAGAGCCTTCGCGACCACCACCACAGTTGGAAAGCGTGCCCCTGCCGTCGGCACGGGACGGGGGGCGCGGTCGGCTCTGGCAGGTCATCCGCTGGCCATCGACGAAGCCCGACCGTCGGTTAGGTCCCGGACGATTCTCCGGGCCGCCCCCAGACAGGCCGGGGATGCAACCATTCTCTTCAGAGCTGGAACCCCCGGAAGCCGACCGCGCGCTTGAGACCCTAAAGGTCGGCACTGACAACGGCTGTGTGTCGGACTGGCTGTTGAGCGGTGAGTGTCTAACTGCGTGACAACGCCGACGAACAGCGGCGGACAAGCGCGGACGCCTGCGGACTATCAGCGCAGGTGAGGAGCGCGGCAACCCAAGGCAACACCCCCACCCCAGTTGCTTCGGGACGAAGAGGTCGTGGGTTCAAATCCCGCCACCCCGACAGTTGAAACACCAGGTCAGGCCCGGTTTCCAGAAATGGGAACCGGGCCTGGCTCGTTCTCCGAGGCCGTCTGGGGAGTGTGCGGGAGTGGATCAAGGAAATCCACTCCCCAGCGCTTGAGCCTGCAGCGCCCTTGCCCAGAGGCACAGCCGATCGGCGTAAGCTCGCCATTCGGCGAACACCGGAGATCCACAGCAGGATGCAGTTCTGCACCGGCATGCTCTCCGCTCGACGTAGACAACTGCCTCTGGCCGGAGCTGTTACGAGCTTCTCTACCTCATCAAGGCACCCGGCTGCGCTCCGCTCCGCCGGGCGGTCCGGACTTGTAGAGAACTCTTCTCCGCGACCCGAGGGCTCGTCTCGGTTCAGACGAGACCAGGGCTGAGCCTGGCCTCTGCACCAACCGCTCATGAACCCAGGTCGATGCCCCCTACACACCACGAAACCCACCAACACAGTAGGAAAGCGTGTTGGGGGCAGCCCCTCACGAGTTCGAATCTCGTATCCTCCGCACTCGCCCACCTGCAAACGAAAAGGGTCCGACCGCTGAGCGGCCGGGCCCTTCTTCGTGCGTGGTAGTAGTTGCCGTGTCAACGTCCACCACGTCGGTGACGAGTGAGCTGCACTGAGCACAGCGGGCACCACCACGGACACCGGCCAGAGCACAGAGCCGGGCGGCCCCCGGAGAACACCCCGTCCGGAACAGCACGTCTTCTGCGTAGCCTCGGCCGCAGACCGCGAGGCAGCCCCAGACTCGGTAGCCCGAGCCGCCGTCGAACTCCTAGCTGGGCCGCTTCGTTCGGATCAGGCCGTTTCCCAGCCGGGCAACGAAGCCATACGTAGGCGAAAGCAGCCGCCATCAACAGGTATGCCCGGTACGTCTCAGCCAAAGCCCGACCCGCTCTCATCGTCGCCAGTCGGCCACGGATAGCGTTACTTCGCTCGGGTAAACCCTCACCTCACCGGAGACAACAGTGACTCGCTCGACCCGGCGCGTGGTGGCCGCGCTCACGGCCTCCGCCGCCCTGCTGCTGACCGCCTGCGGCGGATCGGGCGACAGCAAGGACAACGACAAGATCGTCGGCGCTGACGCGGGCAGCGGGAAGTCGGCATCGCCGTCGTCATCCGCGCCAGCGGACGGGACCGACCGGCCGGAGATCAAACTGCCCTCTGACGTGAAGCTCACCTTCACTCCAGAACGGGCGGGGGATTCCGTCAAGGACGCGATCCTGCGGGACAACGCGGACATGATTCGTGCGCTCAACATGGCCATCGTGGCTGGAGATCCTCAGCTGCCCGCCCTGGAGTTCTACACCGAGGGCGAGGGTGCTGTGGCCGCCCGGGACTGGGCGAAGTCGTTCAAGGATGCGGGCTGGACCGTCACCGGGACAGTGCGCTATTTCGACCGGAACGTGAAGATCAAGTCCAAGGACAGCGCGGCGGTCGGATACTGCGCCGATGAGAGCAAGGGCTTCAGCAGAGACGTCAAGACGGACGAGATCAAGCGGACGAAGGTGACGAAGGACAGCTACGTCGCCTACAGCGCTCAGCTCAGGAAGAACAAGCAGGGGGTCTGGGAACTGATGAAGATGGCATCCACCCGCGGCGCGACGGGCTGCCAGTCGTGAGTCGGCTCCTCCGTACCGCCGCGATCGCGGCGGTAGCGGGAGCGGCCTGGCTGTGCGCGGCGCCTGCCGCCGTCGCAGACCAGAAACCTCCCGGAGGAGGCGGCTCATTCGGTGGCGGGCAGGGAAGCGACGCCGGCGTCTCCGGCGATGCCAGCGGTCCCGCCCTCTCGGCGTCAGCCAAGGGGATCGTCTACGACTTCTCGAAGAACGGAAAGGGCAGCTCCGCCGGTCCCGTCACTTCGTCTTCCGCAACGTGGACTCCCCCTGCCTGCTACTACGCTCCCAAGTACACCCCGAAGTCACTTGAGGGGTACATGCGGTACCAGTGGATGGGCACATCGACCACCGAAGAGTGGGACAAGGAGACGCAGGGCAAGTACGTCGACAAGGGCGGCGACTCTGACAAGGACTTCAACAAGGACAAAGCCAGCAAGGGGGATTGGTGGGGCGCCTTCGTGACCGAGGGGCGAGAGGCTGACCCCGCGGCGCAGGACTGCGACAAGATCCCCTTCTGGGTCGACAAGGGGGACTCGCCTCCTGCTGACGCTCCGCAGGCCGTCACCCCGGAAATCCTCGCGCAGCTCGCCTACTCCGAGATTCGTGTTCCCGGTACGAAGGTTGAGTTGAAGCCGCAGAACAAGTCGACGGTGAATCTGCCGACGTGGGCGTGGCTGGAGAAGGCAGAGTTCAAGCCGGTGTCGGTCACCGCCTCCGTTCCCGAGCTCGGGATCGAAGCAACCAGCACGGCCGAGCCCACCGCACTCAAGATCGAACCAGGGACGCCAGATGCTGAACTGCACCCGGCCTCCGGACAGTGCCCGATTCAGGGCGGCCGCATCGGCGTGCCGTATAGCAAGGGCAATAGCGGCGACACCCCTCCGTGCGGCGTGACGTACTTGCGGGCGTCCGGCGACGATGCATATCAGCTCAAGGCCACCGTCACCTGGAAGATCCATTGGACAGGAACCGGGATCGAGGGCGAACAGAAGCTTCCTGATGGCGTGTTCGGCACTGAACAGGACGTCGTCGTGCAGGAGATCCAGTCCATCAACCGCTGAACGAGACTGCCGACCGGTCTGGTCTGCACACGTCGGCGCATCCAACGTAGAACCATCTCAACCCCCGGGGGCGGGCAGGTATGTCGGACCTGACGAAGGACGCGGAAGCCCTGCACAAGGCGGCATCCGCGCTGGGCAAGGTGGATGACCACACCCGCAAACCGCTGCACGACTTCAAGGCCGCTTCGCACGACATGTCCGCGTTCGGCGTGCTGGGCTCGCTGATGGGCGCCAAGGACGACATCCAGGACGGCATGGACACCATCGCCAAGCTCACCAAGAACCTGCACAAGGAGTGGGAGGGCGAGGCGAAGTTCTTGGGCGATGTCTCCGACGCCTTCGACCTGCTGGACGTCCTGCTGAGCGCCGCGGCCCGCGCCAAGAAGGGCTGAGGCGTCCATGGGCTTCGACATCATCCCCGGCGACATCGACGCCGAAGACCTCAACCCGCTGCACTGGATCAACAAGGCCAACCATGCCTTCGGCGACACCCTCGCCAGTGGCCTGGAGTTCCTCGGCATCACCGATCCGGCCGTTGACCCGGACGGTATCCGCGAGATCGCCAAGCAGTGGCGGGCCTTGGCCAAGGGACTCGACGCTGCCGCCCGCGACGCCGAGACGGCGCTCAAGGGCCTGGGGTGGGAGGGTGAAGCCGCCAAGGCCCTCCACAAGCGGGCCAAGACCAGCCGCACCCAGGCAACCAACATGGCCGACTCGCTGCGCGAGGGGGCCAAGGCACTGGACGACTTCGCCGACGAGGCTCACGAGCTGCTGACCGAGATCGGCGTGATCCTCGCGGAGATCGTCGAGTTCGAGATCGCGGGCCTGGCCCTGTCGGTGCTCACCGGCGGACTCTCCGCGATTGCCGGCAGCCTCGCGGCCGGTGCGCGGGTCGCGAAGGTAGTGGCGCTGATCGCCCGGATCGAGAAGTCCGGCACCCGCATGGCCTCGGTGATCCGCACCGTGATGGAGGCGATACGCGGCCTGGAGCGGGCGCTGAAGGCTCTCGGGGAGATCAAGACAATCGCCAAGGCCGGGAAGCTCGCGGGCGAGGGCATGAAGTTCTCCGCCTTCGACGCCGCCCTGCAAGATCCTGGAGCCTTCAAGAACCCCGGCAAGCTGGCGGAACTGCTGGCCACGGGTGCCGCCTTCGGTGTCGGCGCCGGAGTGCTGGGCAAGGCCCTCGGCAAGGGCCTAGGCAAACTCAAGCCCAGCGAACTCGCCAAGCTCAGCCGGTCGTTGAAGCTCGATGGATCGGATCTCTCCCGCCTCAAACTTCGCCCCGAAGAGTTGCAGAAGCTTCCCGCTTCGATCCGCGCGCTGTTCAAGAAGTGCAAGCTCGACCCGATCGACGTCGCCACCGGCGACATGCTGCTCCCACAGACTGACGTTCAGCTGCCAGGTGCCCTGTCACTGGTTCTGGAGCGCACTCATGTGTCCTCCTACCGCTGGGGAGGATGGTTCGGGCCGTCCTGGGCCTCCACCCTTGATCAGCGTCTGCAGGCCGACGAAACCGGCATCATCTATGCCGCTGCAGACGGCGCCCGCCTTGTCTACCCTCAGATATCTGCCGACTCCGATATACCCGTGTACCCAGAAGTCGGCCAGCGGTGGCCTCTGACTTGGGACAGCGATGTTGACGGCGCACTACGTGTGACTGATCCGGACACTGGCCTGGCCTACATCTTCCACACACCGCAGGCCACCGACGACGGCGAGGCGGTTGACCTACCGCTCCAATCGATCGTTGACCGAAACGGACAACGGATCACCATCAACTACACGGAAAGCGGCTGCCCAGAGGGAGTCGTTCACTCCGGCGGATACCGCATCGCGATACAACGCCACCCCGATCTGCCCCGGGTAGCAGCGCTCAGTCTCCTCGATCCAGAACGTCCTCATTCAGCGGGTACGCCACTGGTCACCTACGGCTACAGCGATGACGGACACCTCACCGAGGTCATCAACTCCTCGGGTCTCCCCATGCGATTCACGTACGGCGAAGAGGGGCGCATCACTTCGTGGACGGACCGGAACGACACGGTCTACGCCTACGAATACGACGGATTCGGCCGGGTCATTCGCACCGAGGGCAGCGACGGCTTCTTCTCCGGATCCCTTACCTACGATGACGCCACCCACGCCACCACTGTGACCGACTCACTCGGCCACAGCTCCCGGTACGAACACAGCGAGGCCCTGAGGCTCGTCCGCGAAACCGACCCGCTGGGCAACGTCACGGCGCAGGAATGGGACGAGAGCCACCGACTCGTCTCAGTGACCGACCCACTCGGCCACACCACCCGCTACACATACGACGCCCTCGGCCGTGTCACGTCCATCGTCCGTCCTGATGGTCGCGCGACAACGGCCGAGTACAACCCGCTGGGTCAGCCCACAACAATTTCCACAGCAGACGGAGCCTACTGGCGTCAGGAATTCGATGAACGCGGCAACCGCACAGCTATCACCACGCCGGTCGGCGCCATCACCCGTTACGCATACAACACAGCCGGGCACCTCACTTCGCTCACAAACACGCTCGGCCACACCACTCGCGTCCGCTGCGACAAGGCGGGATTGCCCATCGAAATCGCCGACCCGGTGGGGGCAATCACTCGCTATCAGCGTGATCCGTTCGGTCGTACCGTCACCGCCACCGATGCCCTTGGCCGTATGACAATGCTCGAGTGGACTGTCGAGGGCAAGCCAGTCCGCCGTACCGAGCCGGATGGTACTACGGCGTACTGGGCATATGACGGCGAGGGGAATTGCCTCAGTCACACAGATGCGATGGGCGCGGTCTCGCAGTTCGAGTACACCCATTTCGACCTGCCGACGTGCCGCATCGCCCCGGACGGTACGCGCTCCACCTTCACGTACGACACAGAGTTGCGCGTCACTCAGGTCACCAACCCGCAGGGCCTGACCTGGAACTACCAATACGACCAGGCCGGACGTCTGGCGTCGGAAACGGACTTCGACGGGCGGACTCTCACGTATGCGTACGACCCGGCAGGGTGGCTCGTCACCTCAACCAACGCACTCGGGCAGGCCATCCGGTATGAGCGAGACCCGGTGGGCCGCGTGTGTCGCAAAGACATCGGCGGAGCAACCACGACCTACGAATACGATCTTGCTGGACAACTCGTCCAGGTGGCAGGTCCGGACGCCACGCTAGTACGGGAGCTCGATGCGGAAGGGCGCGTTCTGGCCGAAACGGTCAACCAGCGCACCATCACATACACATACGACCTCCTGGGCCGCCGTACCAGCCGCACCACACCCACTGGCGTCACCAGCGCATGGAGCTATGACACGGCCGGGCGACGCACCCACCTGACGGCCGCGGGTCGCAAGATCGACTTCGAGTTCGACCTGGCTGGCCAGGAACTGAACCGCCAGGTCGGCGAAACACTCACCCTGGCCAACACGTTCGATGATCTCGGCCAACTGACGACTCAGGCAGCCACCATCGTCGGCGGCCGAGACATCTTGCAACGGACCTACGCCTATCGCGCAGACGGCAATCTCATTCGCACCGAGGACGAGCGGAACGGATTCCGCGAGTTCGCTCTGGACGCTGCTGGGCGGGTTACGGCTGTCCACGGAACGACCGGGAGCGAGCGATACGCCTACGACGAGGCGGGAAACCAGACCCAGGCCGAGTGGCCCGCCGCTCACCCCGGCCAGGAAGCGACCGGGCCTCGCACCTACGCCGGCACCCGTATCACTCGTGCCGGAGGCGTCCGGTACGAACACGATGCCCTGGGACGCATCACGCTGCGCCAGAAGATACGCCTCTCCCGGAAACCCGACACCTGGCGATACGCCTGGGACGTTGAAGATCGCCTCGCCTCCGTCACCACCCCGGACGGCACCGTCTGGCGGTACCGGTACGACCCGCTCGGCCGCCGAGTCGCCAAGCAGCGTCTCGCGGGCGACAGTGAAGCCGTCGTCGAGCAGGTCGTCTTCACCTGGGACGGCTCTATCCTGTGTGAACAAACCACCACAGCCACCGGCCTGCCAAATCCGGTCACCCTCACTTGGGACCACCAAGGTCTGCGGCCCATCACCCAGACCGAACGCATCACCTCTGCCGACGTACCCCAGCACGAGATCGACTCCCGGTTCTTCGCCATCGTCACCGATCTCATCGGTTCGCCCACCGAACTCATCGACGAGACGGGGGACGTCGCCTGGCTCGCCCGCACGAACCTCTGGGGGACGACGAGTTGGGCAGCCGACAGCAACACCTACACGCCACTGCGCTTCCCCGGTCAGTACCACGATCCGGAGACTGGCCTTCATTACAACTACTTCCGCCACTACGACCCCGAGACTGCCCGCTACCTCACCCCGGACCCTCTTGGCCTCACTCCCGCGCCCAATCCCAACACCTACGTCCAGAACCCCCACACGTGGTCCGATGCCCTCGGTCTCGCACCGCAGTGCCAGGAGGGCCAAGTCCTCGGCGACACCTCCAGTCTGCAGGGGTGGATTCCCACAAAAGTGCCTGGCGAGTCCAAGGCAGTGCTGCAGGACATACGACAGTTCGGAGTCGAAGCGCAAGGCGCTGGGCCGCAGCTCATGGGACCATCAATTCCGCGCCCCTTTGAGAACAGCGGAAGGGGCGGGGGTCACAAGCTGCCCGAATTCGACAGCGCCGGGAAACCGGTTCGCTACACGGAATGGGGCACAGTGCAGTCTACGCAAAACCCGAAACCGGGCGGAGAGCGGATCATTACGGGTTCTGATGGATCGGCCTATTACACTCCAACGCACTACCAGACCTATATCGTCATGGAGGTGGGACGATGAGTGATCTCTCGTGGTGGACCGACTCGCCCCCCTGGCTGTGCCTCAACCCCAGCGATTCGCTCGTTCCGGCGGCGGAAGCTCTACCGCCCAGCGGATCCTTCTATGCCGCTCGCATGCCGGGCAGAGAGATGCTCGACACTGACGGTGTTTTCACCCAGTTCTACGAGCATGTTCACCTGCCCGACTACTTCGGATGGAACTGGAACGCACTGTACGACTGCCTGTCCGACCTGAACTGGATCCCAGCAGCGCGCTACCTGCTGATCGTGGACGATGCCGAACATGTACTTTCGGACAACCCAAGCGAACGTCCTGATTTTCTGCGAACCCTCTTCAGGGCCGCTGAATCTTGGGCGGCCAAGCCTGACTTGCCCAACCGGAAGAAAGGCACGTTCCGTGTCGTCTTCCTGTGCGCCTCGGAAGCCCGCAATGACTTCAGCGCAGAGATCGCTCAGGCTGAACGCTCGCTGTGACGCGGGTGGAGAACAGTGGGGGGGATCCTGAGACGAGGCCCTCGCCGCTCGCCTGCCCCTTTCGCAGGGAGACATATCCGCCGTGAACGGCATGGACTGGCAGGAGTGAGCAGAGGCCGAAGTTGCCTCACGCCCGAAAGCGGGTTTTGGCGGAGGAACGCGGACTTGTCCCCGCGCACGGCGTGAACATGAGCCCCCGGTGATCACGTGGCGGAGCGGATCCCTGAGCGTCCTCAGCGCCCCTCCGATCCGACGCCTGGTCGCTTCAGCGCTGGCCTGTGCACGACACCGACCGCGATGCTGCCGACCACAGCTTCGAGAAGGTTTGTGGTCTCCAGCTCCTCGTTGGTCCGCAGGGTCGGGTGGGTGCTCGTACTTACCACGGCGATTTCGACTGGCCAGGCATCGCTCTAGCCAACCGGATCGTCCGCCGTTACGGCGCTCAGCCGTGGCGCATGGGCGCCGAGGACTACGAGCACCTGGCCACTCGCAGTCAGGCCGAGGGAGTATCTCAACTGCCGCTCGACGGCAGCCCGTCAGCGCGGCCTGGGACGCAGGTCTCGCTCATGCCATGACCGCCGTCGGCGTCGCGCTCCACGAGGAGGTCACTTCGACCTTCTGGTGAACGCCCTGTCGGGTCAGGTACAGGAACGCCTCGGGGCATGCGGCAAGTGCTCAGGGTGGAAGCCTCGACCCGGGAGCCATCTGGGAGCCGACCTGCTCCCCGAATCGCTGAAACACCAGGCCCTGACTCGTTGTGTGGCCTGCTGGGGAGTAAACGGGGAGTGGATCAAGGAAATTCACTCCCCAGTCGTTACCCCTGGCGCGCTCGCAGCAGAGCATCGAGCGCACGCACGGGAGATCCCGGATGTTTGACCAACCGTGCGTCCAACGACTCCTCCCACTGTTCGGTCAGCTCGTCCATGAGCCGATTCCGTATCCGCGCGGTGATGTGCGAGTAGCGCGCCTGTACCGACCCGTCCTCGTGCCCCATGCGTTCATCCATGAGCTTGGGCGCCAGCGCGGCCCCGGAAGAGGTGAACTTGATCTCGGGGTCCGCTGTCAGGTTGCCGATCACGGTGATCGGGGTCTCTCCTGCGGACATGCGGATTCCTCTCAAGGAGCTTTCAGGGGGTAGTCGTTGGTCATGGACAGATGGAGTGTGGCCAAGCTCGTGCCGGCGGAGTGGTGGGCTCAGCGGTGGGTGCGCTGGGGGGTCGTCATCGCCGTCTGGGTTGTCGTTTACGGGGCGTGCGCTGTGGTGTGGCGCTACCTTCTCGACAAATCATGGGCGGACGCGGTCGTGTTCGCCGTCGTGCTGGCGGTGTGCAACGCGGTCGCCCAGTGGTGGATCTGGCGGACCCGGCAGAAGCCGTCGCGCCGCCCTGGCTGAGCCGCTAGCTGTGATGTCTCAGGACGTCGGTGCCTGCGGGCTCACGAGTCGTCGAACCTGATCTGCTCGCACTGGTCGCACATCGGTTCCTGAACGTCCTGGCCGCAAACCTCCCAAGCGAAGCCGCTCAACACCGGCCGACAACGACAGATGACGACCGGTCAGGCAGTCGCGACCAGGCCTCGGAGCTGCAAAAACGCAGGCCGCCAAGGTCCCCGACAACACCCTGGGCAAGAAGAAGCAGAGCCTGGTCCGCCGTCTCATTCACCCCCGTCCAAGACCGTTCAGCCGAGCCCCCGAGCCCCCGAGCCGCCCGCAGCCCACCAGGCGGCCTCCCGTGGATCCAGGTGAACGCCCCTGTACGGGCTCCTGAGCTGGGCAAACACAGTTGGAAAGCGTGCACCTACGGTCGACAAGCAGCTGTAATTGGTGCGCGGCCGGTGCTGACAGGTCTCACTCTTGGCCATCGACGAAGCCCGACCGTTGGTTAGGCCCAAGGTTTCCCTGGACCGCCCCCAGACAGAACCGGGGATGCAGCTGCTCTACAGAGCTGGACGCCTCGGAAACCGACCGCGCACCCGAGACCCTAGGCCAAGCAAGCGAACGTGGCACTCCTCGACCGTGTTCCGCTTGCCCTGCACCATAAGCGCACCCGATCGAACGGTGATCAGCGGGGAACCACGGTGAAGAGAGCCGAGCTCGCCGAGGCCACGCCACGGTCGTATACCCAGGTCAACGCCGAGACCGTCCTCTGAAGTCCGCAGCCTCCCAAGCTGATGGCCTCTAGGTAGGGATGAGAGGCTCCGCGGCCAGTTGCCTCAGTTGACACTCTCGGTAACACAGGCTCTGCCAGACTCCGTTCATGCGGCGTTGCTCTGGCGTGGCACGGCAGGGGCAAGCCTGCGGCAACCCAGTTGGACGGAACAGCTGCCGCCATTTGCATGGCGGTGCTCGCCTCCGAAGCCGGAGCGTCAACTTCCGTCCTCCACGCATGTCAGCCAGCCCACAGCGGCAAGGAAGACAGCGAGGTTGGTGGTGGTGGTGGCGGCTCCAGCGGCTCTCCGTGAGCTGGCTTGAGATGCTTCGCGGCGTCATCAACCGCCGTAGGTGACACCGTTGGCTGGGTGGTACCTGGACCGTCCGAGACTGCGGGCCGTACGAGATGAGTGTCTAACTGCGTGACAACCGCGACGCACCACCACGGACAACCGCGGACGCCAGCGGACCATCAGCGCAGGTGACAGGTACAGCAGCCCATGGACACCGGGCACCCCAAGTTGCTCCGGGACGAAGAGGTCGTGGGTTCAAATCCCGCCACCCCGACAGAGAAACACCAGGTCAGGCCCGGTACTGAGAGATCAGTGCCGGGCCTGATGTGCGTTGGGGCGCCAATCTGGGAGCCGTTGGGGAGTCGGCTTCGAGATGCGGCTCCCCCGTGGGCCCCTCCCGCGCACCCCGCTGTCTCCTATCGGTACTCGCGTAGCCGCTTCAGGAAGGCGCCAACGAGGTCGTCGGTCTCCGGGTCGACGCGGCACCAGATGGGTGAGGCAAGCCCAGGGCTGCCGGGCACGCGCTGCTTACGGCCGCTGATCGGTGGACCGGGAGGCAGATGGCGGGCGTTCGGCGGGGCGGGGTGCGGTCATGTCGAGGAGGAGCAGGGCGTCGTGGTCGGGGGTGTCAGGGTCTGCGGTGTAGACGCCGATGCGCTGGCCCGGGGTGCCCTCCACGTGCAGCGACTGTGACGTGAGGGTCAGCGTGCCGACCTGGGGGTGGTGGAAGGTCTTGTGGGCCGGCTTGCGTCCGGTGACTTCGTAGCGCTCCCACAGGCCCGCGAAGTCCGGGCTCTTGAGGAGGAGTTCGCCGACGAGGTTGGTCAGGTCGGGTGCATCGGGCGCGGTGCCTGCGATGGCGCGCAGGCGGGCGACGCACGCGGTGATCTGACGGTCCCAGTCGGGAAACAGGTCGCGGGATGCTGGGTGGAGGAAGAGGTAGCGGGCGAGGTTGCGGTGTTTGACGGGCCAGTCGTCCAGACCCGCGTACAGGGCGAGGCCGCCGGGATTCCAGGCGAGCATGTCCATGCTGCGGCTGATCACGTAGGCCGGGTTCGGGCGCAATGACTCGAGCAGCAGCTTCAGATGCGGGCGCACGGTGCGGCTGGGCGCGGGCGGCGGTTCGCCGACGTAGCGTGCGGCGCGGGCGGCGAGCTCGCGCAGGTGCTGGTGCTCCTGGTCGTCCATGTGCAGGGCGCGGGCAAGCGCGTCGAGGACGCCGGGGCTGGGGCGGGTCTCCTTGCCGCGCTCCAGGCGTACGTAGTAGTCGATGCTGATGCCGGCGAGGGTGGCCAGCTCCTCGCGGCGCAGGCCGGGGGTGCGGCGTACACCGGCGCCTGGAGTGAGGCCGACGTGTTCGGGGCTGGTCTGGGTGCGGCGGGCGCGCAGGTAGCGGCCCAGCTCGGCGCCCTCACTGTGCGCGCTCGTCGATGCCATGCCCCCAGTCTCACGCGCCGTACATCCACCGCGCAGCCCGGAGGGGGGCCCTGTCGATACCCCTGAAGAGCGCACCCTGCCACATCGCCGCAATCCGGGCGAAGCTGAATGAGCAAGAGCCGACGCCCCGGACGACGATCAGGGTGTCGGGTGACGCCACGATGCGAAGAGGGCGAGATGCGTTACATCAAGCTGCGTGACCTGGAGGTTTCCCGGATCGGTCTGGGCGCTATGGGCATGTCCCACGGCTACACGGGCTCCGGCACGGACGACGCGGAGTCGATCAGGACCGTGCACCGGGCTCTGGAGCTGGGCGTCACGCTCATCGACACCGCCGAGATCTACGGCCCGTACACGAACGAGGACCTGCTGGGGCGGGCGCTGAAGGGGCGCCGGGACCAGGTGGTGCTGGCCACGAAGTTCGGGCTCGTCTCGCACGGCGGTGAGGGCGCGTGGAATCTGGATTCCTCCCCGGCGAACGTCCGCACCGCCGTCGAGGGCTCCCTGAAGCGGCTGGGCACCGACCATATCGACCTGTACTACCAGCACCGGGTCGACCCGAACACGCCGATCGAGGAGACCGCCGGCGCCGTGAAGGAGCTGATCGACGAGGGCAAGGTGCGGTCCTTCGGGCTCTCGGAGGCCGGCCCGGACACGATCCGCCGCGCCCACGCCGTGCAGCCGGTCACCGCGGTCCAGTCCGAGTACTCCCTGTTCACCCGCGGGATCGAGGAGCGGGTCCTGCCCGTGCTGCGGGAGCTGAACATCGGCCTGGTGCCTTTCTCCCCGCTGGGCCGCGGCTTCCTGACCGGCGCGGTCCGCTCCACCGAGCAGTTCGACGAGAGCGACTTCCGCCGCGGCAACCCGCGCTTCACCGGCGAGAACTTCCAGCGCAACCTCGCCCTCGCCGACGAGGTCAAGGCCCTGGCCGACGAGGCCGGTGCCACGCCCGGTCAGGTGGCGCTGGCCTGGCTGCTCGCCCAGGGCGACGACATCGCCCCGATCCCCGGCACCAAGCGCGTCAGCCGGGTCGAGGAGAACACCGCCGCGGACGCCGTCAGGCTGACCGCCGAGCAGCTGGAGAGGCTCTCCAGCCTGCCGCCCGCCGCGGGCGCCACGCACACCGAGGCCCAGGCCCGCATGCTCGAACGCTGACGCCGCCCGGCCGCACCCCAGCCTCCCCCGTTTGGAGTAACACCCTCATGCGTGCAGCAGTGATGTACGGAGCCGGAAACGTCCGCGTGGAGAACCGGCCCGACCCGAAGATCGTCCAGCCGGCCGACGCGGTCGTTCGCGTAGTCGCCTCCTGCGTGTGCGGCAGCGACCTGTGGCCCTACGCGTCCATGCCGACCACCGACACCGGCCGCCCCATGGGTCACGAGTTCCTCGGCGTCGTCGAGGAGACCGGCGCGGACGTGACCGCCTTGAACTCCGGTGACCTGGTCGTCGCCCCGTTCACCTACAGCGACAACACCTGCGACTACTGCGCCAAGGGCCTGCACATCTCGTGCCGCGACGGCGGCCGGTACGGCCTCGACGGCGTCGACGGCGGCCAGGGCGAAGCCGTCCGCGTCCCGTACGCCGACGGCACCCTGGTCAAGCTGCCGGTGGCGGCCGACTCCGCGCTTCTGCCATCGCTCCTGGCGCTCTCCGATGTGATGACCACCGGCCACCACGGCGCCGTGACCGCCGGCGTCGGCCGCGGCGACACGGTGCTCGTGGTCGGGGACGGCGCGGTCGGCCTGTGCGCGGTGATCGCCGCGCACCGGCTCGGGGCCGAGCGCATCGTGCTCGCCGGCCGCCACCCGGCCCGCACCGACCTGGGCCGCGAATTCGGCGCCACGGACGTCGTCGCCGAGCGCGGCGAGGAGGGCATCGCCCGCATCCGCGAACTGACCGGCGGCGTGGACAAGGTGATCGAGGCCGTCGGCACCCGCCCGGCCCTCGACACCGCGCTCGGCGCCGTCCTGGACGGCGGCACCATCAGCCGCCTGGGCGTGCCGCAGTACGAGGAGGGACCGATCGGCCCCGGCCTCTTCATGCGCAACATCACCTTGACCGGTGGCGCCAGCCCCGCCCGCGCCTACATCGAGCAGCTGCTGCCCGACGTCCTGGACGGCACCATCGCCCCCGGCCGCGTCTTCGACCGCACCTACACCCTCGACGAGACGCCCGACGCCTACCAGGCCATGGCCGACCGCCAGGTCCTCAAGGCACTCCTCCGCCCCTGACCCCGGCGCCCCCTGCCCCGCCGTCCTGCCGCCCCGCCCGGCGACCACCCCCCATCGCACAGGTAAGGACTCCCGCTCATGCAGACCGTCACCCTGAACAACGGCGTCGAAATGCCGCTTCTGGGCTTCGGCGTCTACCAGATCCCCGCCGAGGACACCGAGCGCGCCGTCTCCGACGCCCTCGCCGCCGGCTACCGCCTCCTGGACACCGCCGCCGCCTACGGCAACGAGGAAGCGGTCGGCCGCGCGATCAAGTCCAGCGGCATCCCGCGCGACGATTTGTTCGTCACCACCAAGCTGTGGGTCCAGGACGCCCCCGCCCAGGACAACACCCGCCGCGCGCTCGAGACGTCCCTGACCAAGCTGGGCCTGGACCACCTCGACCTGTACCTGATGCACCAGCCCTTCGGCGACGTCTACGGCCAGTGGCGCGCCATGGAGGACAGCAACCGCGAGGGGCTCGCGAAGGCGATCGGCGTCGCCAACTTCTACCCCGACCGCCTGGTCGACCTGATCGTCAACAACGAGATCACCCCACAGGTCAACCAGGTCGAAACCCACCCTTTCTTCCAACGCGTCGACTACCAGGACCTCATGCGCGAACACGGCGTGCAGATCCAGTCCTGGGGCGGCTTCGCCGAAGGCAAGAACGACCTGTTCAGCAACGCCCTGCTCGCCGAGATCGGCAAGGAGTACGGCAAGTCCGTCGCCCAGGTCGTCCTGCGCTGGCTCACCCAGCGCGGCGTCATCGCCATCCCCAAGTCGGTCCGTGCCGAGCGCATGGCCGAGAACTTCGACGTCTTCGACTTCCAGCTCACCGACGAGCAGATGGCCCGGATCGCCACCCTCGACACCGGCAGCTCCCTGTTCTTCGACCACCACGATCCCGAGATCGTCACCTGGCTCGCCAAGCGCCGCCTGGACGCCTGAACTGGCGCTTCCAGGGGCGGCCCCCAGGGGCGGCTTCCAGGGGCGGCTTCCAGGGGCGGGCAGCGGGCTGGCCACTCGGCCTGTCGCCCGCCCCTTTCTCCGATTCCGGAACCCTCGCGAAGGGCCCACCCGTGAACCAGCCACACCCCACATCGGTCCGGCGGCGATCCGCGACCTCATCGACCGCGACCTCATCAGCTGCGACCTGCACCGCATCGAGCCCGCCGACCCCTACCCGAACAGCTACGACGAAACCGTCAAGCGCAACGTCCGCGAACAGGACACCGACGCCCGCCCCGCCGTCAAGGGCCGCCTGCCCGACCTCGACGAGTACGACACCGTGCTCCTGGGAAGCCCCGTCTGGAACGTCCGCGCTCCCATGATCATGACGGCGTTCACAGAGCAACTCGACTTCACCGGCAAGACCGTTGTCCCCTTCACCACCCACGCCATGAGCGGCCTGGGCACCACCGCACGCGATTACGCAGCCTCCTGCCGCGGCGCCACCTTCGCTGACGGTCTTGCTGTCCAAGGCGAAGAGGTCGACCAAGCCGATCGCGACGTCAAGGCATGGTTGCGACGCGTCGGTCTGACAGCCGCCTGAACCGCTGGGACAGCATCACCCCCGGCCGCTCCAGTCGGCGCGCCTCCTGAACACCAGCCGCCATGTCTGCAACACCAGCCACCATGTCTGCCGAGCCGTGATCATAGGCAGGCACGCGCCAGACGTAACAGGGCGCACGACATGGCCAACACTCTTGCAGATCAAGGTGCTCAGGCGACGACGGAGGTACTCGATGATTCCCCGCGGACCGGACTGCACAGTGACCTCCCTTGTCGAACTGCAAGGCGGACAGCCGCAGTGGGACAAGGCTCGGCAGCGGATACAGGAGCTGGGCTGGCCGTGTCACGAGCTCAGCCCGAAGGAGCGGCGTACGGTCCGCCGGGCATTCGGCTCCGACGCCGGATCCAGCGAGTTCTGGTGGGTGGAGGTGCCGGTCACCGGCTCCTCCTGGCGCGCTGACCGTGAAGCGGCTTGGAAAATAGCGGAGTTGAGCAGGTCGGCACAGGCCGTGATCTACGGCCGTCTGTTCCGGCTCGCCGAGACCGACCGGGTCATCGAGCCCGAGTGGCAAGTGCACTCAGCAGGACATCCGACAGGGAACGCTGCCGCTCGGGGCTTTCGTCGGCGTTGGCTGACCGTCACGCGCTGGGGCGCCACGCGCACAGGACTCCTCGACGTCGGCGTCCGCATCCACACGAGCAAGGACGCCGCCTTGCACCTCGCCCGGCACCTGCGCAAGGACGGACCGCGCGCGGACCTCGGCGTACGGCCTCTCGACGGTCGGGGGCGCACCGGCACCGTCCGGCACCGGGAGGACGCACTCAACCGGGCTCTGGCACTCTTCGGCGGGCCGCTGCTCGCCATGGCTCTCTTCCTTACGACGGCTCAGCACATGAGACCCGTCGCGGCCGCGGTGTGCTGGCTCCTCGCTCTCGCCTGTGCCGTCCCGGCCTGGTGGACGGCGTTCGCCCTGCCCATGGTCGCCACCCGTCTCCACTGTCTGGCCGTCTGCGTCCTCGCGACCCTGGCAGCGGCCGTCTACGCGCTGGGCGTCCCCGGGCTCTTCGACGGCGTCGAGCCTCGGTCCGCCTGGGTGTTGGCAGCCATCGCTTTCTATGTGACCGGCCTGATCCTTCTGGGCCGTCGCTGGCGATGGCAGATACTGGCCGCGACCGTACTGCCCCTGCTCGCCACGCTGCTCGTCGCGGCCCTGCCGATCACCGGCCGGTTGCTGCAGGACGGCTACGCCGACGAGTTGTCCCTGACATCGGAAGAGACGACGGTCAGCGGGGCCTACCAGCTCATGGCAGCGGTGAAACTGCTGTGGCCCACCCTCGCGGCGGTCCTCTTCGTGGCAGCCGCCTGGGGCGTCCTGCGCTACTTCCACTTCATACGGCCAAGGAGCCTCTCCGCGGGAACCTTGGCCGCCCTTGCTCTCACCCTGGCCCTGCTCAATGCCGCCGAGTGGACCCTCGCGTCACCACAGCAGGCGGCCGACCGGCTGAAGCGGGCAGCCGCCCACCACACCAAGGCCCCGCCGTACTTCGGCATCTCCGCAGACTGGACCTGCGTCCGCCCCACGGTCCCGGCCCGCTCCCTGAACGAGCAGGGCGGAACGCTCTCGCCGCGTACCCCGTACCTCTCGTTCGGTGTCGCCGAGGGCAACCTGGTCCTGTGGAACTCCTCGGCGGACCGGCCGCTGCGGATCCCCGCCGCACAGGTGAAGCTCCTTCCCCTCGGGCCCGTCGGGACAACGGGTCATGCCAAGGGTCGACCACGAGCGCCGCGGTGTCCTCATGGTGCTCCGGGGGCCCCGGGAGCGCAGACCGGGAGCATGCCGAAGTGAGCCGCGTTCACCGCGTGGCCACCTTCGCACAACTCTTCGTACCCCTCGTGAGTCACACCCCCGGAAGGCCTCACCTGTCTCGATTCCCTCTCTCATTTCCCCCCTCGATTAAGGGAGTTCCACCGTGCGTGTACGTACCCTGGCCGCCACCGCCGCCGTAGCGGCGCTCACAGCCGCCGGTCTGACCCTGCCGCTTGCCGGGAGCGCCGCGGCTGTCACGGCGACTCCGCGGTTCGACTTCAACGGTGACGGATACGCGGACATCGCGGTCGGCATGCCGAACGCCACCGTGAACGGCAAGGCCAAGGCCGGTTACGTCAGCGTGATCTTTGGCGGGCCGCAGAGCCCGAGCCAGTCCACCGGCGTCATCAGCCAGGCCGAGGCAGGCATACCCGGCACGCCCGAGGCGGGCGACCGGTTCGGCTCCTCCGTGGCGCCCGTCGACGTGAACGGCGACGGCGTCTTCGAGCTCGTCGTCGGCGCGAGCGGCGAGACGCTCAACTCCGAGCAGCTCGGGAGCGAGGGCACCATCACCGTCCTGGACGGCTCGGAGTTCAACGTCAAGGGCACCACCGTGGCCAGGGGCACGTCCGAGTTCAGTGGCATCGGCGACACCATCGCCACGGGCGACTACGACGGCGACGGCGACACCGACCTCGTGTACGGCGAGAGCAGCGAGGAGCGCGGGTCGCTCCGGTTCCGCCCGGGGCCGCTCACCGCCGACCCGGTGACCACCACCACCCTGCGCAGCTACGGCATGGGCGGCAGAACCAGCGACCTGGCCACCGGCGACTTCGACGGCGACGGCCGGGACGACCTCGCCACCACCTGGAAGGGCATGGAGGACTCCAGCACCTTCATCACGCGCTGGGACGACCAGGCCAAGCCCGCCCAGTGGTGGGCCGACGCCGACCGCGGCAGCGCGCTCGCCGCCGCCGACTTCGACCGGGACGGCACGGACGACCTCGCGGTCGGCCTCGTACAGCCCAACCCCGAGTCGGAGACCACGCATTGCGAGGACCGGCTCGGCGGCGCGGTGCTCCTGCTCAAGGGCTCGAAGACCGCGTCCTTCGGCACCGAGAACGAGTGCGTCACGCAGTCCAGCCCGGATGTCGGCGGCGCCGCCGAGGAGGGCGACGACTTCGGCGCCGCGCTGGCCGCCGGTGATCTGAACGGCGACAGCCGCCCGGAACTGGTCGTCGGCGTGCCCGGCGAGGACGTGGGCACCGTGAAGGACGCGGGCGGCTACGTCACCATGAACGGTACGGAGCACGGCCTCCACGGCGGTCTGGCCCGCAGCCAGAGCACCCCGAACATGCCCGGCACGGCGGAGGCCGGTGACCGCTTCGGCGCCCAGGTGGCCGTCGGCGACTACAACCGCGACGGACTGTGGGACACTGCGGTCAGCGCGCCCGGGGAGAACGCCGGTGAGCCCAGGTCGGGTGGCGTCTGGTTCGCTCCGAGCAGCACCGAGGAGACGTACCCGCTGGGCAAGTCGCTGACCCCGTTCGGCTTCGCGCTGCCCAACGGTGCCATCAAGTACGGCGAAGTGCTGGGGCTTTAGGCATCCGCTTGATCTCTCGCCCACTCGTTCTCTCGCCCGCTTGATCTGGGACTCCTGCGAGGCGGGCGCTGAGACTCCGGTGACGGGCCCGGTACTGAGAGATCAGTACCGGGCCTTACTTACTGGGCCTTATTTACCGGGCCTGATTACCGAGCCCGATTCCCTTTGTGGGAGCCCTGTAGCAGTCGGGACGCCAGCAGGACGCCTCCCGCCGCCGCTCCCACCGCCAGGAACCCGCCGGAAGAACGCCAGGACAGCACCGACCACCGTGACTGCGCGGAGAGCAACGAGCCCGTGCTCAGCCACGACCCCGTTGAGATCAGCGACAAGGAAGACCCGATCGAGCCGGCCGACAGGGCGCTTCCGATCGAGCCGATCGACAACGCCGAACCGATGGACCCCACGGACAGCACCGAACCCACTGAGCCGATCGACAACACAGAGTCCTGTGACCACAACGACAGGACCGAACCGGTGGAGGTACGACGGGCCGGGGCCGACGGGGCCGACGGGGCCGACGGGGCCGACCGGAACGACGGGGCCGACCGGAACGACCGGAATGACGGAACCGACGACCGTGCGGGCAGTTTTGTCATGAGGCCATCCTGCCCGCCGGGCACTGTGCGGCGGGAGCCCTTCACGCTCCACGTCGTTTCGGCGCCGGTCCCTCCCCTGTGGGGACCGGTGCCGAACGACGTGGGTGTCCTCGTCCCGTGCCGTATCGGCGCATCGGCACGGGTCGAGTACGGATCTACGGGCCGGATCCACAGGCAAGACGGATACGGTCCGGATGTGCTCGGTGGAAACCAGTCGAGGCTCTGCGGCGTCAGAAGTCACCAGTGCGGGTAGCACGAGCTGGTGACCTGGCCTGACGCTGCGCGATTGGTTCGCTACCGCTTCGTGATCCTGTCAGTCCGGGCCCCGGACAGGGAGGTACCGCATCTGTCCGGACGCCTTAGCCGCAGGTCAGCCGTATAAAGTGAGTTTTCCGGTCCGGATATACAGGTGCGGGGGAAGTAAGGGGTGGACACCTTGAGTTCCGACTCAGGGGCACGTACAGCCTTCGCGGAACGTCTCGCGCTGCTGTACAAGGAAGCAGGCAACCCTCCCCTCCAGCGCGTGGCCGAGGCGGTCGTCCGGCATCAGCGGGTCGACGAACGAGGGCGGACCGTCCGGGTGTCCGCCCAGCGGATCAGCGACTGGCGGCGGGCCAGGAACGTGCCCGCACAGTTCGCTGCCCTCGCGGCGGTACTACATGTCCTGATACCCGAAGCCCGTCGCGAACGGCCCGCGCCGGTGTCCACGGGTCTGTACGACATGGCCCAGTGGCAGCTCCTGTGGGAGCGCGCGGTGGCCGACCCGGTCAGTGGTCGCGTCGCCGCCCCGGCATCCCCAGCAGGGGCAGGGGCAGGGGCAGGAGCAGGCGAGGAGCGGCTTCCGGGTGAGGCTCCAGCAGCCGTCACCAGTGTGTGTCCCTACCGCGGGCTCGCTTCGTACCGCCAGGAGGACTCCCGGTGGTTCTTCGGGCGCGACCGCAGCACGGAGGCCCTCGTCGCCCAGCTTCGCGCCGCGGAGAAGACGGGTGGCCTCGTCATGCTCGTGGGCGCGTCGGGAGCGGGGAAGTCCTCCCTCCTGAACGCCGGCCTGGTGCCCACGCTGCAGAACGGCGAACTGGGGGACGAGGACGGGAACGCGGGCCCGGTACTGCAACTCGTACCGGGAAGCGATCCTCTCGCGGAGCTCACCCGCCACATACCCGAGCTCGCGCACGCCATCTCCATCCTGGAGGGTCCGGCCGCGGAGGAGCCCGGTGCCGGTGCTCCGCGATTCGTGGAGGCCGTGCGGGAGTCCGTCGCCGCGTGGGCGCGGCGCGAGTCCTCGTCCGCCGCCCGCCCGGTCGTCATCGTGGATCAGTTCGAGGAGACGTTCACCCTCTCCTCCGACGAGGCGAGCAAGCGCACTTTCATCCAGGTCCTCCAGGCCGCCTGCTCTCCCCTCGATGCCGGTGGCCCGGTCGACGCCGGTGGCTCGGTCGACGCCGGTGGCCGAGTCGACGCCGGTAGCCCGGTCCACGGCAGCAGTCCGCTCGACGCCGGTAGCCCGCTCGGCGCCGGTGGCCCGGCTCCCGCGCTCGTGGTCCTCGGCATACGCGCCGACTTCTACGAGCAGTGCCTCGCGCATCCCGAACTCGCCGACGCCCTGCAGCACCGGCACATGGTGCTCGGGCCGCTGACCACGCAGGAGCTGCGCGACGCGGTGACAGGACCTGCCAAGGCCGTGGGGCTCGAACTCGAACCGGGGCTCGCGGAACTGATCGTCCGGGAAGTGAGTACGGACGGGCCCCGCGGCGCGCACGACGCCGGAGTGCTGCCTCTCCTCTCCCACGCCCTGCTCGCCACGTGGCAGCGGCGGAAGACGGGACGGCTGACGCTGGCCGGCTACCGCGCGGCGGGCGGGATCCAGGGAGCCGTCGCGGCGAGCGCCGAACGTGCCTGGTCCGGCCTCGACCCGGCGGCACGCACGGCCGCCAGGCTGCTCCTCCTCAGGCTGGTCAGGCTCGGCGAGGACACCCAGACCACCCGTAGGCGGGGGACGCGGCGCACACTGGCGGAGGAGTCGAGCGACCCCGACAAGACGGAGGAGTCGCTCGAAGCGCTGGTACGCGCCCGTCTTGTGACCCTCGACGCGGAGGCCGTGGAGATCACGCATGAGGCGCTGCTCCACGCCTGGCCCCGGCTGCGCGACTGGATCGACGAGGACAGGAACGACAACCTCCTGCGCCAACGCCTCGAGGAGGACGGCAGGACCTGGGAGGACTCCGGCCGCGATGCGTCGCTGCTCTACCGGGGTTCCCGCCTCGAACAGGCCCGTGCCTGGACGAAGACCGCCGGTGGCACCTTTCTGACCAGAGGTGCGGTGGAGTTCGTGGCGGCGTCCGCCAGACTCCGTCGGCGCACGGTTCTGATCACCCGGGGCGCGGTGGCGGCTCTGGTCGTACTGGCCATGGTGGCCGTCGTATCGGCGGTGGTCGCGTGGCAGCAGCGGGACGACGCCGTGTTCCAGCAGGTGGTCGCCGAGGCCGATCGCGCCCAGCACACGGATCCGTCCCTCTCCGCCCAGCTGGATCTGGTGGCACACAATCTGCGGCCGGAGGACGCGGGCGCGAAGAACCGCCTGCTCTCGATCGTGAACGCGCCGCTGGCCACCCCGCTCCTCGGCCACAAGGGCGCCGTCTACCTCACCTCCTTCAGCCCGAACGGAGGGCTCCTGGCCACCGCCAGCTACGACAGGACCGTACGGCTGTGGAACGTATCGGACCCGTCGCGCCCCAAGCCCCTGGGCAAACCCCTCACCGGACATACGAGTTGGGTGAGCAGCGCGGTCTTCAGCCCGGACGGCGACACCCTCGCCACCGGATCGGACGACGGCACGGTCCGGCTCTGGGACGTCCGCGATCCCGGCCACCCGCGCCCGTTGGGTTCGCCCATGGACCCGCACGGCGGCGCGATCTACCTGGTTGCCTTCAGCCCGGACGGGCGGACGTTGGCTTCCGCCCATGACGATCACCACGTGCGGCTGTGGAATGTGCGGAACCCGAGTCGGCCGAAGGCACTCGGTGCCTTGTCCGGCCACACCGCCGCCGTGCGCTCCGTGGCCTTCAGCCCCGACGGGCGGACCCTGGCGTCCGGCGGCGACAGCGGCAAGATCAGGCTGTGGAACGTGGTCGACCCGCGTCGCCCCAAGCCGCTCGCGAAGGTGCTGAGCGGCCATACCGGCACGGTGCACTCCGTGGCCTTCAGCCCCGACGGCCGCACGCTCGCCAGCGGCAGCAGGGACAACACCATCCGGCTCTGGAACGTGACCGACCCGCGCCACATGAAATCGCTCGGCGGTGCGCTCACCGGCCACACCGGCGCCGTGTGGTCCGTGGCCTTCAACCCCGCCGGAACCATGCTCGCGGCCGCCAGCGCGGACAGTACGGCGAGCCTGTGGAACGTCCGTGATCCGGCGCACCCTTCGCAGGTCGGTGAGCCTCTCGCGGGCAGCAGCGGGGAGATGTACGCCCTCGGCTTCAGCCCCGACGGACGGACTCTCGCCACGGGGAGCGGCGACAACAAGGTCCGCCTGTGGTCGATACCGACGTCCGACATGATCGGCCAGATCGGTGCGTTCCGCCCCGACGGGAAGGTGCTCGCCACGGCCGCGCGCGACCAGCAGGTCCGGCTGTGGAACGTGGAGCGTCCCAACAAGCCCGTGTCACTGAGCGAACCGTTCAAACCCTGGGACGGGGACGTGCGTTCACCGGTGTTCTCCCCCGACGGCGACACACTCGCGGTCCTCACGGGGAGCCGCGCGGTGCAGCTGTGGAACGTCGCCGACCCGACCCGACCCGTCCCCTACGGGCCGCCCGTCGCGCTGCGGACACGTTTCGCGGCCGCGCTGGCCTTCAGCCCGGACGGGAACACCCTCGCCACCACCCACACCGACCGCACCATCCAGCTGTGGGACGTCAGCAAACCCTCTCGCCTCCGACCGCTCGGCAAGCCGCTCACCGGCCACAAGGGTTACGTCAACGCCCTCTCCTTCAGCACCGACGGCCGCACGCTCGCCAGCGGCAGCGCGGACAGCACCATCCGGCTCTGGAACGTGGCCGACCGGCGCCATGCCACCCGCCTCGGCAGGCCTCTCACGGGGCACCTGGGCCCCATCAACACGCTCGACCACAGCCAGGACGGCCGCACGCTCGCCAGCGGCAGCGACGACGGCACGGTCCGGCTCTGGGACATCACCGACCCGCTCAAGGCGAAGCAGCTCGGCAACGCCCTCACGGGGCACACCGACGCGGTGATGTCGCTGACGTTCAGCCGGGACGGCCGCACCCTGGCGAGTGGCGGCAACGACAACACGGTCCGACTCTGGGACATCGCCCAGCCCTCCAAGGCCGCTCCCATCGGTCAGTCGATGAGCCCCAACGCCAAGACGGGCAGTTTCCTGTCGTTCAGCCCCCAGGGCCAGATGCTCGGAGTTTCCAGCGGTACGGATACCGTCCGGCTTTGGAACTTGGACACGGGCGAGGCGATTCGCCGCATCTGCTCAACCACTCGGGACGTACTGACACGGGAAAAGTGGGACGAGTATCTGTCCCGCCTCTCGTACGCGCCGCCTTGCGACGAGTAGGCGGGTGGCCCGGGTAGCCGGGCGGGCGGGGAGCCCAGTAGGCGGGTAGGCGGTATATGGGCAGGCGAGTGGCGGTTCGCGGCCTCTACCCTACGAATCACGCTGCGTGATCCCGGTCACAACTACGCATTTCAGTTCGGGAGTTGCTCCCCTCTACACGCGGAGCCTTGTTACGGTTGGCAACAGCCCGATCGCTGGTGCATCCCCCGTCGCCAGCGGTCGGGCATTTCCATGATCTGACCCCTCGGTGGCATCTCTGTGCGCCGCTTGGTGACACCTTGGTGCGCCGCTTGGTGGCTGCTCAGCGGCCACCGTGAACCCATTACCCAAGAGGCATCCAGCGCCCGATCGAGGCATCCAGTGCCACGTTGCTTTCAGGGCGAAGGGACAGGAAGTTGAAATTTAGGCAATAGGCCACTTCCCCTTCCCCGGCGGTCGGCGAACTATCTACGGACCAACTGGGTGGTAGGGCCATGCTTCGTGAACGACGGGTCTCACATATCGCGGATCAGGCCCGCTCGCTTGTTTTCGAACCGGCCCGATTACGCCTCGGTCGTATGGTGTGTCGCTCGTGTGGTGAGTCGCTCGTATGGTGTGTCGCTCAAGACCGCGTACGACGTCGCTCAAGACCCCGTACGACACCGACACTCTCCACGACGCACTTGGAAAGGGTGGTGAGCCGTGAGCCGGCGCATCGTCATCGTCACGGCCGTCCACGCACCGTCGGCGCGCTTCCTGGCTGACGCGTACAGGTCCCTTTGCGAGCAGGAGTTGCCCGCGGGCTGGGAGTGGCACTGGCTGATCCAGGAGGACGGGACGACCGACCAGGTCGCGCCCCACGTCCCCGCCGGCGACGACCGGATCACGTTCACACAGGGCCGCGCGGGAGGCCCCGGCGTCGCACGAACCATCGCCCTGGCCCACGCGGACGGCGAGTACATCAAGGTCCTGGACGCCGACGACCAGCTCACGCCGGGTGCGCTGGCCCGCGACCTCGCGGCCCTCGAAGCCGATCGCACCATCGGTTGGGCGACGTCACGCGTGCTCGACCTGCTCCCCGACGGGTCCACCGCCGGTTTCCCCGGCGACCCCGTGAACGGGCCGGTGGAGCGCCAGGAAGTACTCGACTACTGGGCGTCCCACGACTACCTCGCGCAGGTCCATCCGGCGACGCTCTTCGTCCGCCGCGAGCTGCTCGTCGCCCTGGGCGGCTGGATGGCCCTGCCCGCGTCCGAGGACACGGGCCTCCTGCTCGCGCTCAACTCGACGTCCCGGGGCTGGTTCTCGTCCGAGGTCGGCTTGCTCTACCGCAAGTGGGAGGGCCAGGCGACCGGCCAGGCCTCGCACGTCGACAGGGCGGAGCGCGATGCCCGCATGGCCGTGGTCGAGGCCAGGGCGCGAGCCCTCGGCAGCTTCCGGTGGAGCTATCCCGCCGACGTCGGAAGTCATGACCCGAGCGGCGCCGAGTCCGCGTCCGCCGATGAGGGGACGGGAGACTTAGAAGGGGAGGGAGACGATGAGGCACCGACGTGGTTCCCTGCCGTGTTCCTCTTCGGCGTGGTCGCCCTGATCCTCCGCTTCGGCGGAGTCTGGCCCTGGTGGCCCCTGCTCTGGGCGTCGCTGTTCGCTGTGGCCGTCGGGATCGCGGCGTACGAGTGGCGGCTCGTCGTCCGCAGCCGGTGGCGGATGCCGGTCGGCGAATGGGCCCTCCTCGTCGTCGCCCATGCCGGGTGCGCCGCCTCCCTCGCCATGATCCTCGGCTTCCTGCATTACTGACGCCGATTACTGGCGCCCATGCCCGGGGCCCGTTACTGACGTGCATTACTGGCCTGTACTGATGGCCTGTATTGATGGCCGACGGGCGATACCGATCTTGCCGCGGTCGCCGCCGGACTCGTACGGTCACGGCTATGCCTCCCGCTACCCCCCGCCGCACGTCGGAGCCTCCCGCCACCCCCCGCCGCATGCCGGAACTTCTCGCCACCCTCGGCCGCAGCTACGTACGCAACGCGCCCGGCTCGCTGCTCAAGGGCCCGCTCGCTGCCCGCTACCTCAACCCGTACCTGCGCGACCACCCGCGTCAGCGCGTGGTCGAGGCGCGGTTCGACGCCCGCTTCGCCTGCGACTCGCGCGACCTCATCCAGCGGTTCATCAGCCTGTACGGGGTGTGGGAGCCGCACATGACGCGGTGGCTGCAGAGCCGTCTGGGCGCCGGGGACACGTTCGTCGACGTGGGCGCCAACATCGGCTACTTCGCGGTTCTGGGTTCGCGTCTCGTCGGCGGCACGGGGCGGGTGGTGGCCATCGAGGCGTCCCCCACGTTCCACGACCGCCTGCTGCGGCACGTCGAGCTCAATGGCTGCCACAACGTGCGCGCGGTCAACGCGGCGGTCTCCGACAGCCACAAGACGCTGACCTTCGTGCTCGCCAGCTCGAACAACATGGGCGCGAACTCGATCGTCCCGTACGACGGTCCGGCCGAGTCGAGCTTCGAGATGAAGGCCCGGCCCCTGCCCGAGATCCTGGACGAGAGCCTGGACGAGGACGAACTCGTCAGGGCCCGCGTGATCAAGATCGACGTGGAGGGCGCCGAGGGCGGCGTGATCCGAGGCCTTGCCCCCGCCCTGGGACGGCTCCGCCCGGATGTGGAGATCGCCGTGGAGGTGACCCCGGACCGCATGGCGCAACTGGGCGATTCCATCGATGAGTTGATGGAGACGATGGCGCAGCACGGTTTCCACACCTACCGGCTGCCCACCGACTACAGGCCCGAGAACTACCCCCACGCCCTCCGCCGACCGGAGCCCCCGACGCGATGGCGCGGCCCCATCGTCGGCGAGTGCGAGCTGGTGTTCTCGCGGGTCGATGCGGAGACCTTGCGCTGACCTGGACTCGGATCCGGGGCCGGGCCCGGATCGGCCGCCCAACTCCGGGCCCAGATCCAGGCCCAGATCCAGGCCCGGCCCCGGGTCAGTCGCTTAGCCGACGCCCTACAGGCTCCGGTCCCGGTCCCGGTTCCGGTCGAACGCGAGATCCAGCATGCGGATCGCATTCCCGCGGAGCAGCTTGTACGCCACTTCCTCGGGGAGGTGGCCGACGTGGTCCTCGGCCACCTGCTTCGTGTGCGGCCATGTCGAGTCGACGTGGGGGTAGTCGGTCTCGAAGGTGGCGTTGTCGACCCCGACGGTCTCGATCGAGTCGATGCCGTGCTTGTCCCGGAAGAAGCAGCAGAAGATCTGCCGGTAGTAGTACGTCGACGGGGGCTCGGGGATCAAGTCCTTGACCCCGCCCCACGCCCGGTGCTCTTCCCACACGTCGTCGGCGCGCTCCAGGGCGTACGGGATCCACCCCATCTGCCCCTCGCTGTAGGCGAGTTTGAGGCGCGGGAACTTCACCAGGACCCCGGAGAAGAGGAAGTCCATCATCGACGCCATCGCGTTGTTGAAGCTCAGGGAAGCCTGAACGGCCGGGGGCGCGTCGGGTGACGCGGCCGGCATCTGCGACGAAGAGCCGATGTGCATGTTCACGACGGTGCCGGTCTCCTCGCATGCGGCGAAGAACGGATCCCAGTAGCCGGAGTGGATCGACGGAAGGCCGAGGTGCGTGGGAATCTCGCTGAACGTCACGGCCCGCACGCCGCGAGCGGCATTGCGCTTGATCTCGGCGACGGCGAGGTGCACGTCCCACAGCGGGATGAGGCAGAGCGGGATCAGCCTTCCGCCGCTGTCACCGCACCACTCCTCCACCATCCAGTCGTTGTACGCCCGGACGCAGGCGAGCCCGACCTCCCTGTCCTTGGCCTCGGAGAACGTCTGCCCGCAGAAGCGCGGGAAGGTCGGGAAGCAGAGGGAGGCCTCGACATGGTTGATGTCCATGTCCGCGAGGCGGGCCTTCGGGTCCCAGCAGCCGCGGCGCATCTGCTCGCGCGTGATGCCGTCGAGCGTCATCTCGTCCCGGGAGAAGCCGACGGCGGCGATGATGCGCTTGTACGGGAAGATCTCTCCCTCGTACTCCCACCAGTCGGTGACCTGCCCTTCCGGGTCCGTCGTGAACTTGTACTTGCCACCGATGTACTCGAGCTCGCCGATACCCGCGGTGAAGGGCTTGGGGCCCCGGTCGCGGTACTTGCTCGGGAGCCACTTCTCGAAGAGGTGCGCGGGTTCGATCACGTGGTCGTCCACGCTGATGACGCGGGGGATTTCCTTGGCTTCCTCGGCCCCGACCTCGTTGTTGTCCACTGCTGTGCCCCCTACTACCTGCCGGTTTCCCTAGCTGACATCTGACGGACCATCAGATTGAGGTTATGGGCTCACCCCGGTGACGGCAACAGCTCTCCTGAAACTCGACCTCTTGCGCGATCGCGCCGGATCCGCTGAACTGACGGCTCGTCAGTTTGCGGTACCGCAGGTCAATTCGAGGGAGGACGCCCGATGGAGACGATGTGGCTCACCGGAGCCGAGTGGGTCGCCGTGCTCCGGATCGGGCTCGGCCTGTGGTGGCTGGAGAGCTGGCGCCACAAGGACAAGAAGACCTGGTTCACCGGCGGCGGTATCGACTGGGCCGCGGGCATCGCGGACAAACACCGCTGGACCTTCGTGCGGTCGGGCTTCGATGTCGTGGTGAAGCCCCGGCCTCGCACGATGGCGTACGTCGTCGCCTACGCGGAACTGGCCCTCGGCCTCGGCCTGATCGTCGGACTCCTCACGCCGATCGCCCTCATCGGCGGACTCGTGCTCAATCTGATCTACCTGGTGCTGATGATCCACGACTGGGGCGAGCAGGGGCAGAACCTGATGATGGCGCTGATCTCAGTGGTCGCGCTCTTCGGGATGTCCTGGCAGGTCTGGTCCCTTGACCACGCCTTCGGGCTCTTCACGTAGACGCTCGAAGCCGTCCGGGCCTCGCGCGCTTGTCTGGTCTGTTGCGCCCCGGCATGCCACCCTGCCCGGCACATCCGCCTTCTACGAACTTCTATGAACTTCTACGGACTTCCACGGACTTCCACGGACTGAGGAACTGAGGAGAGGCCGATGAGCGAACGCGACCAGGAGACGCAGGAGACGCAGGAGACGTACGAGTCGGAGGCGGCCGCCCTCAGACAGGGCCATGCCGCCCGAGCCGAGAGCGCGGCAGCTCGGGCGGCCGCGCTGAGCCACTACATCGAGTACATCGAGCGCGGCGCGGAAAAGACGGACGAGATGGAAGGGACAGGACTGACGGGAGGAACGAGAGGGACGGGAGGGACGGCAGAGGCAGGGAAAGCGGCAGAGGCGGGAGAGACGGCAGAGCAACCGTCCGGCCCCGCACCCGACGAGAACGCCGTCTGGAAGGCCGCTCACGCCGCGCGCGTGGCGGCGCAGGCCCTCGCCGTGCTCTCCGAGAGCGCACCCGACCCCGCCGCGGACTCTCGCTGCGCCAGGAACGCCGCCGCCTCCGCCGCGCAGGCCGCACAGATGGGGCAACTCGTGGACGGCGACGCCGAACCGTCCCTCGCCGCCTGCCAGGCCGCGCTCAAAGCCTCCCTGGCCGCGTCATCGGCAGCGGGAGCCAGCTACCTCGGAGCGGACGAGGAGCTGAACTCCCGGGCGGACGTGGCGGAGAGAGCCGCCGTCGTGGCGGCGCAGCGGGCAGGATGGATCCGGCCCGGCGCAGACGTCCCCGCCGTGTCGACGGGGGTACGAAGTCCCGAGGTCATGTCGATGCTGCACTTCTGACCTGTCTTCACCCGAAGACCGCACGAGAAGAGCAACCGGCTTGCGTAGCATGGGCGTTACGCGCCGATGCCTGATCGGCGTGATGTATACCCGACGCCCCGTTCCGCTCACCGTTCCGTGGTGCCACCATGCGGAGTCCAGCGGTGTCGAGGGGTGTCGAGGGGCCCCTCGGCGGGGGCGGGCGGAGGAACAAATGGCAGAGGTGTTTTTGCGACGACTGAGCCGGTGGCAGGCGGAGCAGCAGCGGGAATCGATCGCCGACGTCTATGTCGAGGCCTACGAAGGAGAGGCCGGAGCCGAGTACCGGGACCGGCAGGGGTTCCTGCACGACTTCGAGGACATCGTGCAGCGACCGGACTTCGACATGGTCGTCGCCGACGCGTCGGGCAGCATGCGCACGGTCGGCTGTCTCTACGGATACCGCGCCGAGCGTTCCGGCGACTGGTGGGAGGGGTTTCGCGGTGTCCTGCCCGCGGAGGTCGAGGAAGGTACGGCCTCGGGCCGGGTCTTCATCCTGACCGAGCTGATGGTGGTGCCCCACCACCGGCGCCAGGGCATCTCGGAGCGCCTGCGCACGCTCCTGTTGGTACGGCACGCCACGGATCTGGTCGTCACTGTCATCAAGCCGGACGACAACCTGGGGCGGGAGGTCCTGCGGTCGTGGGGCTGGACGAAGCTCGGCGAGTTCGATCCCGCAGGACCCGGCTCGTCGGCACCGCCCCGGCGGGGAGAGACCGAGGCGGGGACGCCGAACGGGCTGATGTGGGAGGGGTGGATGCGGCCGATGCCTTGATCCCGCGCCTGAGCCCACTTCCGAGCCCCCCCCCCGCCTTGGCCCGCGGCTGATCCCGCGTCCGAGCCGACGTCTGAGCCCGCTTCCGAGCCCGCGCCTGAGCCCGCGTCCGAGTCCCGGGAATCGCTAGCCCTCCTTGCTCGCCTTCAGGGAGTACATGAGGGGGATGCGCGGGCGGTCCACGGGGAACTGGTAGGTGCCGTCGCGGCGTTCGAGGGTGCCGAAGCGTTCGAAGAGCGTGGTGTCGTGCTCGTGGAGGAAGTCGATGCGCAGGCCGGCCGATGCCAGCGCCGAGACGACCTCGCCGACCGGATGCTGCCATTCCACGGTGCGGTTGTGGACCGTGGGCGTCGTCGTGTCCGCGTAGCCGCCGGGGGCCTCGTCGATCCAGGCGTCGCGCGCGAAATAGTCGTACGCGATCCGTGAGCCCGTCTCGTCGTCCAGGATGTCCGCGAGCGGGTGGAACTCCGCGAGGTAGAGGAAGCCGCCGGGCGCGACGAGCGCCGCGGCGGTCTCGGCCCACCGCCGGATGTCGGGGAGCCAGCACAGGGCGCCCACTCCGGTGTAGACGATGTCGTACGAGGAGTCGGGCACCGCATCCGCCGCGTCGTATACATCGGCGGCGACGAAGGACGCCCGGTCGGCGGTGAGGCCGAGCTCGGCGGCGAGGTCGCGGGCCGCGTCGACGGCGGGTTCGGAGAAGTCGAGCCCGACCACGCGGGAGGCGCCGTGCCGGGCCCAGGAGAGGGTGTCGAGGCCGATGTGGCACTGGAGGTGGAGCAGCGAGCGCCCAGTGACGTCACCGACCTCCGCGAGCTCGAAGCCGCGCAGCGGGTCACTGCCGGAGCGGAATGCCTCGAGGTCGTAGTAGTCACTGGCGAGGTGGAGGGGAACACGCTCGTCCCAGCGTCTTCGGTTGGCCTCGCGCCAGTCGGACGGGGTCGGTGAGTACATTCCAGAAAGTTATCCACAGGCTGGGGACCCTCGCCAGCGGATTGTCGGCGCGGGCGTGCACTATGGGGTTCATGAGCGACTTGGGTGCGGGTTCAGTGGATACGTCGAGTGCGGGTGCGGACAAAAGCGCGGGGATGCCGGAGTGGGAGAAGCGGTTCCGTGCGCCGCGGGTGTCCCTGCCCGACTGGGCCGAGGACGCTCCGGACCGCTCCCTGTTCGTGTCGAACGCGACAGGGACGTATGAGCTGTACGCATGGGACCGCGCCACCGGCGAGCAGCGCCAGGTGACGGACCGGCCGAACGGCACGACGGACGGGCTGCTCTCGCCGGACGGCGAGTGGATCTGGTGGTTCAGCGACACGGACGGCGACGAATTCGGCGTGTGGATGCGCCAGCCCTTCGCGGGCGGCGCCGACGAGCCCGCGGTGGCGGGGCTCGAAGCGTCGTATCCGGCGGGCCTCGTCCTCGCGCGGGACGGTCTGATGTCCGTCGTCGGCCGCTCCACGGACGACGACGGCACGACGATCCATGTCGTACGTTCCCCGGGCGCGGACCCCGTCGAGATCTACCGCCACCGCGAGTCCGCGGGCGTCGGCGACCTCTCCCACGACGGCTCCCTGATCGCCGTCGAGCACACGGAGCACGGCGACGCGATGCACTCCACCCTCCGGGTGATCAGGCCGGACGGCTCCACGGTCGCCGAGCTCGACGACACCGAGGGCGGCACGGTCGAGCTCGGCCTGGAGGTCCTCGGTTTCGCGCCGGTCGACGGGGACACGCGGCTGCTCGTCGGGCATCAGCGGCGCGGCCGCTGGGAGCCGATGGTGTGGGACGTCGCCTCGGGCGAGGAGACGGAGCTGGCGCTCGACCTGCCGGGTGACGTGAGCGCCGAGTGGTATCCGGACGGCTCGGCCCTGCTCATCGCGCACAGCTTCGAGGCCCGCAGCGAGTTGTTCCGCTACGTGTTCGCCTCCAGTGAGCTGATCGAGGTCGAGACACCCACGGGGTCGGTGTCGGGCGCGACGGCGCGGCCTGACGGCAGCGTGGAGTACTTGTGGTCGTCGGCCGCCGAGCCGCCGGTGGTGCGCTCGACGACGGGCGGCGTCGTGCTCGACCCGCCCGGCATGAAGGCCCCGGCCTCCGTGCCGGTGGAGGACGTGTGGGTGGAGGGGCCCGGGGGCCGGGTCCACGCCCTCGTACAGAAGCCCGCCGACACGACAGGTCCGCTCCCCACGATCTTCGAGATCCATGGCGGCCCGACGTGGCACGACAGCGACGCGTTCGCGGCGGGCCCGGCAGCCTGGGTCGACCATGGGTACGCGGTGGTGCGGGTCAACTACCGCGGTTCGACCGGGTACGGCCGCGAGTGGACGGACGCCCTCAAGCACCGCGTCGGCCTCATCGAGCTCGAGGACATCGCGGCGGTGCGGGAGTGGGCGGTCACGTCGGGCCTCGCCGACCCGGCCCGCATCATCCTGGCCGGTGGCTCCTGGGGCGGTTACCTCACGCTGCTCGGCGTCGGCACCCAGCCCGACGCGTGGGCGGTGGGCCTGGCCGCGGTGCCCGTCGCGGACTACGTGACGGCGTACCACGACGAGATGGAAGCCCTGAAGTCCATGGACCGCACGCTCCTGGGCGGTACACCCGAGGAGGTCCCCGAGCGCTTCGAGGCCTCGTCCCCCCTGACGTACGTGGACGCGGTGCGGGCGCCGGTCTACATCTCGGCGGGCGTGAACGACCCGCGCTGCCCGATCCGCCAGATCGACAACTACGTGGACCGGCTCAAGGCCCGGGGCGCGACGCACGAGGTGTACCGGTACGACGCGGGGCACGGCTCGCTCGTCGTGGACGAGCGGATCAAGCAGGTGCGGTTGGAACTGGACTTCGCCGAGCGACACCTTCGCTAGCCGGGGGCTCGGCCGCGGGGAGGAGAGGGGAGCTGTGATTTCCCAACCCCGCGGCCCGTCGCTCCGGGGCGCCCCCGTACCGTGGGGGTGTGTACCGGTTCCTGCTGACGCCCCGCTGGTGGGGGATCAACGTCTTCGTACTGCTGGCCATCCCCTTCTGCATCTTCATGGGGTCCTGGCAGCTGGGGCGGTTCGAGGACCGCGTCGAGGCGCATGACGCCGCGCAGGCACAGGCGGACCGGCAGGCGGCACCGTCCCGGTCCGAGGCGAAGGCCCGACCGCTGGACTCGCTCCTCCCCGTGGACCAGAAGACGTCCGGGGAACGGACGTCGGCGAAAGGGCGGTACGGCAAGCAACTGCTCGTGCCGGACCGGGAGTTGGACGACAGGTCCGGTTACTACGTTCTGACACTCCTGCACACCGGCAGCGGCAAGGACCTGCCCGTCGTGCGGGGCTGGCTCCCCGGGAACGCGAGTGCGGCGAAGGCTCCCTCGGCGCCTTCCGGCGAGGTCACCGTGACGGGCGTGCTCCAGGCCTCCGAGAGCCCTGGGTCCAACGGGGTCAGTTCGGCCGGAGGGCTCCCGAACGGGCAGCTCGGCGCCATCAGCGCGGCCTCACTGGTGAACGTGGTCCAGGGCGATGTGTACGACGCCTGGGTCACGCTGGAGAAGGGCGACTCCGGGATGAAGGCGGTCCCGGCGGCCGCGCCCGCGAACACCGGTCTCGACCTCAAGGCCTTCCAGAACCTCGGCTACACCGGCGAGTGGTTCGTCTTCGCGGGGTTCGTCGTCTTCATGTGGTTCCGGTTGTTCCGCCGGGAGCGGGAGTTCGCACGGGACGCCGCGCTGGGGCTTCTGCCGGAGGAGCCTGCTGCCACCGCTGAGGCTGCTGGGAACGCTCAGGCTGCTGCCGCCGAGGCTCCTCGCGGGGCCTGAGCTTCCCTACCTGGAAACGCCGGAGGGGCTGGAGCGATGCCCAGCCCGTCCGTCCGTCCAAATCCACGTCACTCACATATCGCAGTCACACATACTGCGCTCTCACATACAGCGCTACGACGCGGACAACATGCCCGTCCGGTAGACAGTCCCCGCACACGCGTTGCCGATCGTCGTGCCCGCAGCGGGCGAACCCGAGGCCGCCGTCAGGGACACCGTCACTCCGCCGTCCAGGACGCCGCCGTCCCCGCGCATCATCTGCGGCTCCGTGCCCTCCGGTGTGCCGCCGTCCGGGCCGCCGCCCTCTGTGGGAGTCGGGTCGGGCGTCGGCTCGCCGCTGTCCGTCGGGCACCCTTCCGAAGGCACCCAGGCGAACTTCACCTCGTACGCCTCGCCCGGCTGGAGGACCAGCGAGCTGACCGCCTGTGCCGGGTCCGGCAGTCCGGCCGCCGGGTCGCCCGCCACATGGTCGGCGACGCCGATCTTCCCGGGGTCGGCCGCACCGGTCGTGGACGTGCTCACGCTGCCCGGGGCGCTGACCGTACAGGTGGTCGAGGAGACGTTGGCGATCCGGAAGCTGCCGTACACCTTGCCGTCGCCCTCCGGGGCCCCCGCGCTGCCGACGGCGTTGCCGAGCTGGTCCATCGCGCAGGCGGCCGAGTCGGCGGATACGGTGCCCTCCGGGTCGGGGCCACCGGTCGCGCCCGCGCTGGACGCGCCGCTCCCCTTGCCGTCCTTCTTGCCCTTCTCGTCCTTCTTGTCCTTGGACTTCGAGGGGCCCGAGCCGCTGCCCTCGCCCTTCTCGCCGCCGTCAGGACCCTTGCCCTCGCTCGAGCCGCCCTGCGTCTGCTCGCTGTTCCCGGCGATCGACGGCCGGTCGTCCGAGCCGCCGCCCGAGTTCGCGACGTGCACCAGAGCGGGGATGGCGGTGCCGATGAAGAGCGCGGCGGCCGCCATGCCGACGACGGCCTGGCGCTTGCGCGCCCGCCGTGCGGGCACCGCGTGGCGCAGACGCTCCAGGGCACGGTCGCTCGGCTCGATCTCCTGGACGGCCGTGCGCATCAGCCTGCGCAGCGCCAGCTCGTCAGAGCCGGAATCGGAGTCAAAGCCGTCCTCACCACCGAAGACAGCACCCGAAACCGAAGCGGCGCCACTCTCCGCCCCGCCCTCCGCACCGGACGCTGCCTCGGACGCACTGGACTTCGCATCGGACGTCGCCCCGGCCTCAGCCTCAGCCTTGTCCCCGTCCCTGGTCCCGGACCCGTCTTCAGACGCGGTGGGCTCGTCGCCCTGACCGTGTTTCACAGTTCCGTCTCCAGCATGCTGCTCAAACTCGGCGTTCTCGTCGCGCTCATCGCGCTCGCGCCCGTCCTCATGCTTGCTCATGCCGGTGCCTCCATGGCGACCCGCAGAGCCGCGATCCCGCGTGAGCCGTATGCCTTCACCGACCCGAGCGATATGCCGAGCGTCTCGGCGACCTGCGCCTCGGTCATGTCCGAGAAGTACCGCAGGACCAGGACCTCGCGCTGACGGCGCTGGAGGCCGCGCATGGCCTTGATCAGCTCGTCCCGCTCAAGAAGGTCGTACGCACCCTCCTCCGCGCTCGCCATGTCCGGCATCGGCTTCGAGAGAAGCTTCAGCCCGAGGATCCGGCGCCGCAGCGCGGACCGCGAGAGGTTCACGACCGTCTGCCGCAGATAGGCGAGCGTCTTCTCCGGGTCCCGCACGCGTTTGCGCGCCGAGTGCACCCGGATGAACGCCTCCTGCACGACGTCCTCACACGAGGCCGTGTCATCGAGAAGCAGCGCCGCCAGGCCGAGGAGCGACCTGTAGTGGGCGCGGTAGGTCTCGGTCAGGTGGTCGACCGTGGTGCCCGCACTCATCGTCTCCTCAGCGCCCTCGCGCTGCGTCGGGATGCGGGCCGATCTCGTCGTGGGCATGGGGGCGATCACCGGCATGCCGGCGGGCGCACGGGGACGGCGAGGCGGACGCAGGGCAATGCCCCTCGCCTGAACCGCTGTGAAATCGAGTACCTCTGCCACGCCTGTTGGACACGCTTACCCCCTGGAGGGTTGTACGCATCATGTGGTGCGTTTGCGGCAGGCATCGTCGCCGTTGGTGACGATGCATCAAATGCCCCCATGCGTACCAGCTCTTCCCCTATGCCCAATTTTCGCAGCGCTCAAGGTCACACCCCTGAAGGGCGATCGCAAAGACGCGCCCCGCCCAGCTGCCGGTTGCAGTTGGACGGGGACGAATATCTTCGAACGCGTATGGCGAATCTTCGAACGCGGCAATGGTCCAGATCAAGCGATCCTGGCCATCAAGTTGGACACAGAACTTACACAGATCCCACAAAGGCTTTCACTCCGGGGAGCACCAGGGACCACCCCCGCCCACCGGGCACCAACCATCTGCACCCGTCTGCGTATTTCTGTCCTCATACGGGATCCGCACCCACGCGAACCAAGCCGGGATACGAGCCCGCGCGCCAAGCCCATCAGACCCACCGCAGCGGGCGACCCACCGCAGCGAGCGACCCACCACACCGGGCGACCTACCGCCCGGTGAACTCCCCCGCCACCAGCTCCGCGATCTGGACCGTGTTCAACGCGGCCCCCTTGCGCAGATTGTCCCCGCAGACGAAGAGCTCGAGGGCCGTCGGATCGTCAAGGGCGCGCCGCACCCGGCCCACCCACGTGGGGTCGGTCCCCACCACGTCGGCGGGCGTCGGGAACTCACCGGCGGCCGGGTTGTCGAACAGTACGACTCCCGGCGCGGTGGCCAGGATCTCCCGCGCACGGTCCACCGTGACCTCGTCCTCGAAGCGCGCGTGGACGGTCAGCGAGTGGGTGGTCACCACCGGCACCCGTACGCACGTGGCCGCGACCTTCAGATCGGGCAGGCCGAGGATCTTGCGGGACTCGTCCCGCACCTTCATCTCCTCGGACGACCACCCGTCGTCCCGCAGCGTCCCGGCCCACGGCACCACGTTCAGCGCCACGGGCTCCAGGAAGGGCCCGGTGTCGTCCCCGACAGCACGTCGTACGTCACCGGGGCTCGTGCCGAGCTCCGAACCCGCCACCAGTTTCATCTGCCGCCGCAGCGTTTCCACACCGTCCCGCCCGGCCCCGCTCACGGCCTGGTAGGACGAGACGATCAGCTCGCGCAGACCGAACTCGGCATGCAGCGCGCCGATGGCCACGATCATCGAGAGGGTCGTGCAGTTGGGATTGGCGACGATGCCGCGCGGGCGTACGCGCGCGGCATGCGGATTGACCTCGGGGACGACCAGCGGCACGTCCGGGTCCATCCGGAAAGCGGCGGAGTTGTCCACGACGACGATGCCCTTGGACGCGGCGATCGGCGCCCACTGGGCGCTCACCTCGTCAGGCACGTCGAACATGGCCACATCGACGCCGTCGAAGACGTCCTCGCTCAGCGCGAGGACCTCGACCTCCTCACCGCGCACGGCCAGCTTCTTGCCGGCCGAGCGCGGTGAGGCCACGAGTCGGATCTCGCCCCAGATGTCGGCGTGCTGCGACAGGATCTGGAGCATGACCGCGCCGACGGCCCCGGTCGCTCCGACGACCGCGAGCGTCGGCTTTCCGGTCATCGCCCGGTGCCTCCATAGACCACGGCCTCGTCCGTGTCGGAGTCGAGTCCGAAGGCGGTGTGCACCGCGCGCACGGACTCGTTCGCGTCATCGGCGCGGGTCACGACCGAGATGCGGATCTCGGAGGTCGAGATCAGCTCGATGTTCACGCCCGCGTCGCTGAGCGCCTCGAAGAACGCGGCGGTGACGCCGGGGTTCGTCTTCATACCCGCGCCGACCAGCGAGATCTTGGCGATCTGGTCGTCGTAGCGAAGGGAGTCGAAGCCGATGCTGGCGCGCGTCTTCTCCAGCGCGTCGATCGCCTTGCGACCCTCGGTCTTGGGCAGCGTGAACGAGATGTCCGTCAGGCCGGTCGAGGCGGCCGAGACGTTCTGGACGATCATGTCGATGTTGACGCCGGAGTCCGCGATGGCGCGGAAGATCGAGGCGGCCTCGCCGGGCTTGTCCGGCACGCCGACGACCGTGATCTTGGCCTCCGAGGTGTCGTGCGCGACACCGGAGATGATGGCCTGCTCCACCTTGCGGTCCCCTTGCGGTTCGTTGCTGACCCACGTGCCCTTGAGTCCACTGAAGGACGAGCGCACGTGAATCGGGATGTTGTATCGGCGGGCGTACTCCACGCACCGGTGGAGCAGCACCTTGGACCCGGAGCTCGCGAGCTCCAGCATGTCCTCGAACGAGATCCAGTCGATCTTCTGGGCCTTCTTCACCACACGGGGATCGGCGGTGAAGACACCGTCGACGTCCGTGTAGATCTCGCAGACCTCTGCGTCGAGCGCGGCCGCGAGGGCGACAGCGGTCGTGTCGGATCCACCACGACCGAGCGTGGTGATGTTCTTGCCCTCCTGGCTGACACCCTGGAACCCGGCGACGATGGCGATGTTGCCCTCGTCGATCGAGTTCCGGATGCGGCCCGGCGTGACATCGATGATCCGCGCTTTGTTGTGGACGGAGTCGGTGATGACACCGGCCTGGCTGCCCGTGAACGACTGGGCCGCGTGACCCAGGTTTTTGATCGCCATGGCCAGAAGAGCCATGGAGATCCGCTCCCCGGCGGTCAGCAGCATGTCGAATTCACGCCCGGCAGGAATCGGGGATACCTGCCCGGCAAGATCGATCAACTCATCCGTCGTGTCACCCATGGCGGACACCACGACAACGACCTGATGGCCGTTCTTCTTGGCGTCGACAATCCTCTTGGCGACCCGCTTGATGCCCTCGGCATCGGCTACGGAGGAGCCTCCGTACTTCTGCACGACAAGGCTCACGTGCGCTCCTCGCTCAGTCCGTCTCTTACCGCACTGCTGCGGTCGGCTCAGTCTAACGAGCGGCCGAAATTCGCCTTGCGGATATCACATGGTGAGATGTCCCGCCCACTACGTGATCACCCACAGGCGTACGCCCCCGCTTGTCGGGAGGTACGTTCCGACCGCTCGGCTTGGCACATGCCCGCTGGAGAGTCGGACACTCCGGAAAGTGGGGCGGGTCACAGGTTCGACCCATCCCGGCCACGCGGGGCGACTCGGTTGCTGTGTGTGACTGAGGGGTGGTGGATGTCGGGGTTCTCGACTATTCTGGAAACTCAACTAGTCGGGGAGGCGAGGCAGGTGCCGGAGTTCAGTTCCGCCTGGCTGCGTGCGGCACTGCCGTTGTGCCTGCTCGGGATGTTGGAGCGCGGTGAGAGTTATGGGTACGCGCTGTTGCAGGAGTTGAGCGCGGCCGGGTTGGCCAATGCCAAGGCGGCCACGCTCTATCCGGCCCTGACCAGGCTGGAAGAGGAAGGTGCCGTCGACATCCGCTGGAGCGCGGGCGAGGGCGGACCCGGCCGGAAGTACTACAGCCTCACCGAATCGGGGCGCGAGCGCCTGGCCGTCGAGTATCACGCCTGGCGGGACTTCCACGGCGTAGTGACGGCCTTGGCCGGTCCGGAGAATCAACGAGAACTGGGGGAACCCGATCATGCGCACGGACGGCAGGGAGCAGAGGCAGACGCAGGGGCAGGGGCAGGAGCAGGGGCGGAGGCCTGACTGGGCCAGCGGCGACGACGCTCAGTGGGCCGCCGAGTTCGAGCTGGCGTTGGCCGTGGAGCACACGCCGCCGGGCGGGCTCGCCGAGCAGGTGCTTGAAGAGGCCCGACTGACTGCCGCCGAGGCGGGGATACCCGTCCGGGAGATCTTCGGCGACCCCACTGCGTACGCCGAGACCGTGGCCGCCGAGCGGATCGACGAGGCCCATCGCAGCACCGTCGACCTCGAAGGGTTCGCCGCCGGCGACCGGTTCACCAGCTCGTTGTTGCTGGCCGGCGGCCAAGTCGCCCTGTTCGGTGTGGTGCTGTGGGTGAGCAACGGGTTCCGGGTGAACGTCGGTTGGCCCACAGGGGGCGCCGGTCTGCTGCTCTCCGTGCTCATCGTGCTCGTCACCGGCGTCATCCCCGAGCTGCGTGCGGCGGGGCGGCTGCGGGCGGGCCGGATAGCGGTCGCCTGCGCGGCGGTGCTTGTGGTGGCCTGCGCCGTGGGGTTCACCGCCCTACCCCGGGGGCCTCAAGTGAGCGTTCCTGCGCCCTCGTTGTTCGTCGTCGGTGCGTTGCTCGGGGTGCTGGGATGGCGGCTTTCCCCTGAGCGCGTCGGGCGATGGTTCCGCGGGCGGGCGATTCCCGCCGAGGTGATACGGGATGACGACGAGGCCTGGCTGATGCGGCTCTCCGCGTTGCTGCGGGGGCGGCATCGGTTGTCCGCGGGGGACGCGGCGCGCTGTGTGACCGAGGCACGGGATCATCTCGCCGCATCGGACGGGAGCGCGGCGGGAGAGTTCGGGGACGTCGAGGTCTACGCGCTGCGGCTCAGCGAGGGGCCGGGGAAGACGCGGCGTGCGGCACGGGCCGAGGTGGTGCCCACGGTCCTGTTCACCGGGGGACTTATCTGGTGGAGCCTGGAGCTGGTCAGTGCGCCGGAGCCCGCGTCCCTCTGGTTCTGGGCCAAGGTCGCCGTGCTGGTCGTCGGCATATGGGCTTGGGCCACCACGACGTGGTCCCTGTGGCGGAAGCTGCGTCCGAGCGGAAAGGGCGGACCGGGCAGCACGGGCGGAACAAGCAGCACGGGCAGCGCGGGCGGAACGGGCGGCGACTCAGGCGCCAAGGACGCCTGACCCTTCACCGCCCGCCCTCCACTCGTACTGCCACTCCCACTCCCACTGCCGCTCCTACTGCACCGAGCGCAGGCCCAGGGGCCCGGCGATCTCCTCCGCCATGACCTTGCCCGCGGCCTCGGCGAGGGCGTCCTCGGCCAGGTCCTCGTCGGTGTCGAGGCCGTTGAGGTCTTCGAGAGGCTGGTTCAGGCGGACGTGGGCGACCAGGGACTGGAGGGCTCGCAGGGCGCCCGAGGCGGTGGAGCCCCAGTTCGAGAAGTACGAGAACTGCCACCACCAGAGGGCCTCGACCGTGCGGCCTGCGCGGTAGTGCGCCAGGCCGTGGGAGAGGTCGGCGACCACGTCTGCCAGGTCGTCCGAGATGCGGCAGGCCACGGGGGCCTTGCGGGGTTCGTACGGGTCGAAGACCTCGGAGTAGACGTCGATCGGCTCCAGCATGGCGGCCAGGCGTTCGCGCAGGTCGTCCACGTCTCGCTCCGGGCCGAGGTCGGGCTCGTAGCGCTCCTCGGGGACGATGTCCTCGTGGGCGCCCAGGCGTCCGCCGGCGAGGAGGAGTTGGGAGACCTCAAGGAGGAGGAAGGGGACGGCCGAGTCCGGCTCGTCGCCCTTCGCGACCTCGGTCACCGCGACGATGAAGCTCTCGATCTGGTCCGAGATCTGCACCGCGAAGGAGTCCGGGGTCTGGGCGGAGGCATGCAGAAGGACCGTCGACTCGGGGGCGACGATCGTTTCGGGGGCTGTCATCGGCTCGGGTGTGAGGATCGACTCGGGGACGATCGTCGCTTCCGGCTGAGTGGACTGCTCTGGCTGGTTCTTAGACATCTAGGAGTCGTCTCCCCTCGAAGGCGCGGCCCAGGGTGACCTCGTCCGCGTATTCCAGATCTCCCCCGACAGGGAGCCCGCTGGCCAGGCGGGTGACCTTCAGGCCCATGGGCTTGATCATGCGCGCGAGGTACGTCGCTGTGGCCTCCCCTTCCAGGTTCGGGTCCGTGGCGAGGATCAGCTCGGTGACCGTGCCGTCCGCGAGGCGCGCGAGCAGCTCTCGTATACGCAGGTCGTCCGGGCCGACGCCTTCGATGGGGCTGATCGCTCCGCCCAGTACGTGGTACTTCCCCCGGAACTCGCGCGTACGCTCGATCGCCACGACGTCCTTCGGCTCCTCGACCACGCAGATGACGCTCAGGTCGCGGCGCGGGTCGCGGCAGATGTTGCAGAGCTCTTCCTGCGCGACGTTGCCACAGGTCGCGCAGAAGCGGACCTTGTCCTTGACCTCCAGGAGGGCGTGCGCGAGGCGGCGTACGTCCGTGGGCTCCGCCTGCAGGATGTGGAAGGCGATCCGCTGCGCGCTCTTGGGACCGACGCCGGGCAGCCTGCCCAACTCGTCGATGAGGTCCTGAACCACGCCTTCGTACACGGAGTGCCTTTCCTGCTTTTGCCGAGTATCGCTCTTTGGTACGTACGGTAGTTGGCCTGTGGCTCTCTTAGAAGGGAAGGCCCGGCATACCGCCGCCGCCCAGGCCCTGTGCGAGCGGGCCCAGCTTCTGCTGCTGGAGCGCCTGCGCGTTCTCGTTCGCCGCCTGGACAGCCGCGACGACCAGGTCCGAGAGCGTCTCGGTGTCTTCCGGGTCGACCGCCTTGGGGTCGATCACGAGGCCGCGCAGCTCACCGGAGCCGGTGACCGTCGCCTTGACGAGGCCGCCGCCCGCCTGTCCTTCGACCTCCGTGCGCGCGAGCTCCTCCTGAGCGGTCGCGAGGTCCTGCTGCATCTTCTGGGCCTGCTGAAGCAGCTGCTGCATGTCGGGCTGGCCACCACCGGGGATCACGATCAGCTCCTGTCTCGAAAGGTCTCGAATGGTCTGGGACGGTCTGTGGAGGTATTTACGGTGGATTTTCCACCTGGAACGAGCCTACGTGGTCGAGGGGGCCCTCGCCCCAGCACTCTTTCGAGTGAGAACAGCCGTCCTCCTATACCTGATCAAGCCCCTCTTCCGGGCGGAAATACCGCGATAACGGGCTCACGGCCACCCATTGGGCGGTAGGACTGGGGCTGCGCATGAGCAGATGACATTCAGTCGCTTCCGCACCATCAGCACCATCAGCACTGTCAGCACTATCAGCACCATCAAGGATCTCGTAGAGGTAGAGGGAGTGCCGGGTGAGCCAGCCGGAGATGCAGCCCGAGGGGGTGCCCCATGAGGGGCAGGGTGCCGGGGCGGGTGCACAGCCGGGCGTTCCTGGTGGCGCTCCTGGTGGTGGGGGCGGCTCTCGGCTCGGGGATCTGACGGGGCGGGCCTTTCCCCTCGGCGACTGGAGTGAGCCCGCGGCGCGGCTCGACGAGCTGTACCGGTGGGTGGAGCGGGGCGCGCTCAATACCGCGGAGTGGTACCTGTCCGACCGGGCGTGGAAGCGGCGCGGGGCGCGGCTCTCGCGGGTCGGGGCGGCGGTGGGAGCCGTGGGCGCGGGGGTGCTTCCGCTGCTCGATCTGGCGGGGGCGGTGGGGGGTGTCGCCACGTGGGGGTTCGTCTCGCTGCTCGCGGGGGCCGCGTGCGTGGGGTGCGATCGGTTCTTCGGGCTCACGTCCGGGTGGATGCGGGACGTGGCCACCGCGCAGGCCGTGCAGCGGCGGCTTCAGGTGCTGCAGTTCGACTGGGCGTCGGAGAGCGTGCGGGAGGTTCTCGGGCCGACCGAGGGGACTGCCAGTGAGGCCGCCGATCGGTGTCTCGGGGTGCTTCGGCGGTTCTCCGAGGATGTGACGGAGCTGGTGCGGGCCGAGACCGCGGACTGGATGGTGGAGTTCCGGTCGGGGCCCGCACCGTTGGCCATGCAGGCCGTGGTTCCGGCCTCCCGGGGGGAGGCGGGCGCTCCCCCGGTCCGGGCCGCCCTGCCGCCGGGGGCCCGGCCCAATATGCCCCGGCAGCGACCGCCGGAGCCTCGGTGAGGTGAGGGGTGGGGTGAGGGGTGGGGTGAGGTGAGGGGTGGGGTGAGTCAAGTGGTCAGCTGTAGATGATCATTGAGCCTTGCGCCAGGCTTCGGGTGGTCGCCGCGTGGAGGCCAAGCCATACGTGGCGTTCCCTCGCGAAGGGGCTGTCGTCCGGTGGGGGCGAGGCCGCCGGTTCCTCCAGGGACGTGGGCGCCTCGGGGGGTGTCGGAGGGCGAGGGGGGTTGGCCGCGTCGATGCCGATGGACGGGGCCACGAACTCCAGTTCCCGGAGAAGGCCGTGGGAGGAGCCCAAGGGGCCGCCTCCCGAGAGGAGTTCGTCGTTCGAGAGAGGGGCGGGGAAGTCGACCGGGACGTACGCCCCCGCGTGGTCGTAGTGCCAGACCAGATGCGACTGCTGGGCCGTCGTGTCGAACATCTCCAGCAACTGCTCGTAGTCACCGCCCAGTTCGTCCACCGGCGTGACCTCCAGGCCGCAGACCTGGAGCAGATACGCCCGGCGCAGGAAATGCAGCGCGTCGTAGTCGAAGCCCGCCACCGGGGCCACGTCACCGGAGAGGCCCGGCATGTAGGCGAAGACGGGGACGGGGGGCAGGCCTGCCTCGTGCAGCGCCTTGTCGTACACCGCGATCTCTTCGGCGAAGGGATTGTCGGGGCTGTGGCACAGCACGTCGACGAGCGGGACCAGCCACAGGTCACAGGCCAAGGGGGCTCCTCAGGTCAGAAGTCAGGCTCAGGTCAGAAGGTCGGACTGACGTCGGGCTCGAATCGGGCTCATGTCCGGCTCATGTCGGACATCGGACGTTCCTCGCGTTCAGGCAGCGTAGTCCGGGCAGGTGCCCCCTAGCTGCCCCCGTGCAGATCCCAGATCCACACCCCGTCTACCCACTTTCCGGGCCGGTCAAGGAGTTCATCCACCGTCTCCCGCAGCGCGGCGTCGTGCTTCTGCGGCGCGAGGACCAGTACGCCCGCGTTCCAGTACGTCAGATCCTCGCGCGCCGCCCTGCGCCAGGCGTCCGTTATCCGCGGGGCGCGGCCCGCGGAGCGGACGTCCTGGAGGAGGTTCGACGTGTTGCGGGGCGAGGCGCCGTAGATGCCGATGCGGTCGGGGCCCCACGGCCCGTTGAAGTAGCCGCCGGGCAGGCGGAAGTCCAGGTCGGCGGTGGTCTGCCAGTGCAGGGCCTCCGCGGCGGCCGGGTCCGGGAGCGGTACCGGTACGAGGGACTCGCCATCCCCCAGATACTTCTTCCAGGTCCCGTCGGCGATGAACGCGGGGGTCTGCTCCCGCTCCACCGCCCGCAGCGGCGCCGGCACGATCGGCAGGAGCGCGAGGGCGACAGCGGCCACGCCCGCGTACCGCGTGGCCGTCATCCGGTGGGCGGGAGCGAGCAGCCTCGCCAGCGCGAGCGCGATGAGCATGCCGAGCGCCGGTGCGCACACCATCGCCACCCGCGACTCGATGACCGACTCGAAGAGGGGTGCGTGCGCCAGGGGTGCCCACGGCCCCGGGAGCACGACGTCCGTCAGGGGGATGCGGAACTTCGGGCCGAGGGAGAGGAACGCCGCCGCGACCGCCGTGAACGCCAGCGCCTTCACCACCGCCCGCTCCCAGAGACGTACGACGATCGCGAAGGCGAGGGCGACCAGGGGCCAGCCGTAGAAGGCGTTCTGCTCGGTGGGGTTCTGGGCGAGGGCGCTCGCGGTCTGCTCGCTGCCCGCGAGCGAGCGCTCCGCGAAGGAGAGGAGCGCGAGCGGGCTGTTGCCCGCATCGTCGCCGTGCAGCACGCTCGTGTAGCTCTGCGGGCCGAAGAACTGCCAGTAGAGCGGAAAGGCGACCAGCGGCACGGTGACCGCCACGGCCACACCGAGGCCGCGCGCCAGCGGCCGGATCGCCGCCCTCGCCACATCCCTGCGCGCGATCCCGTACGCCGCCGCGAACAGCAGCAGGCCCAGCGCCGCGAGCAGCAGCGGCTCCTCGCCGAGGAAGATCTGGTAGGTGGTGAAGAGGCCGAGGACGACTCCGTCGGGTACGACCCTCGTGCCCGCGCCGTCTCCCTCTGCCTCGCCCGCGCCCTCGCAGAGCCGCAGCGCCCTGTCGATGATCAGCGGGATCATGAACAGGACCATGAAGTTCGGGTGCGCGTGGGCGTGGCTGATCATGGGTGGCGCGAAGGCGGCGAGCGCCGCGCCGACGGCTGCCGCGCCCCGGTGACGTACGAGACGCCTGCGGATCAGCCAGTACCAGGCGACGGCGGTCGCGGCCAGGCCCAGTGTCATCGCCGCGTTCAGGGCGACGGCCGGTCCGAAGAGCCAGGTCACGGGGGCGAAGGGGACGGAGAGGCCGAGCATGACCGTGTTGGCCATGAGGTTCACGCCGTCGGGATAGTTCTGGAGGGTCGTGAAGAGGGGGTTGTGGAGGTGACGGATGTTGTCCGCCGTCACCGCGAAGAACCACTCCCACTGGTTCTGGTCCTGGAGGGAGTCCGGGAGATAGCGGTCGTCCGGCGCGATCAGGCGGCCCGAGTAGAGGACGACGGCCATGGACAGGAAGATCGCCGCGACGAGCAGGTCCCTCCGGGGGACGGTGCGGATCTTGAGCGAGGTCAGTTCGGCCAGGACCTTCACGTAGTCGAACGGGCGGACCTTCGAGCCCTCCTGGTGCGCCCAGCGCACCGGCACCTCGGCGACCGGCCAGCCGGAGCGGCGGAAGTACTGCAGTATCTCGACGTCTATCCCCCAGCCGCGGAGGCGGGACGCGGCGAAGGCCTCACGGGCACGGCCGCCGTCGAAGAGCTTGAAGCCGCACTGGGTGTCGCGGACTCCGGGGACGGCGACCGTACGTATCAGGAAGTTGCCGGTGCGGCCGAGCAGTTGACGCAGGCGGTGCTGGTGGCTCTCGATCGTCGCGCCGGGGCGGGCGCGGGAGCCGATCGCGGCCGTGTGGCCGTCGGTGAGCGCCTTGTCGAGGCACTCCAGTTCCTCGATCGGGGTGGCGAGGTCGGCGTCGGTGATCAGGACGCGGTCGCCGCGTGACGCGAGGACGCCCAGGCGCAGGGCGTGGCCCTTGCCGAGGTTGCGGGGGGAGTGGATGAGCCGGACGCGGGGGTCCGCGGCTTCGGCGTCCGCGGCGATGTCGAGGGTGGCGTCGGTGGAACCGTCGTCCACGACGATCAGCTCCCATCGGGCGCGGGCGCCTTCCGCGCGGCCTTCCTGGGAGCCCTGTGTGGAGCCCTGCGTGGAGCCCTCCCCGCCGTCCAGGTACGCACGGATCGCGGCGAGCGTGGGAGCCAGGCGCCGTTCCTCGTTGTAGGCGGGGACGACGACCGTCAGGTCCACACTCATGCAGCCGCCGCGAGACGTTCGATGAGGGCGAGCGAGTGCGCGTTGTACTCGGCGATGATCGCGTGCGCGGCCTCGGGGTCGCGGCGCGCGAGGGCCTCGACGAGCTCGGTGTGCCGGGCCCAGAGGGTGCCGCGCAGGTCGCCGTCGCCGCGTTCGACGGCGCGGCGGAGGTAGGTGACGGCGCAGGCCCAGGACTGGACGCGGATGCGGTGCAGGAAGTCCGAGAGGTAGGCGTTGCCGAAGAGGGCGCTGAGTTCGCGCCAGAAGCGGAGGTCGTAGCCGATGAGGACGTTCAGGTCGCCCGCGCAGGCGGCGCGGGCGGCTTCCTCGCCCCGGCGGCGCACGGACAGGAGCGCGGCGGAGGCCTCCTGCTGGGGCTTGGGTCCCAGCGGGGTGCCGTTCCTCGCGAGGTCGCGGAAGATTCCGTCGGCCACGAGTCTGCGGGCCTCCAGCATGCCGCGGTAGTCCGCGAGGGAGTGCTCGTGGACGCGGTAGCCGCGGTGCTGGTCGGCGTCGAGGAGGCCTTGCGCCGCGAGATTCACCAGGGCCTCGCGGACCGGGGTCGCGGAGACGCCGTACTGCTCGGCGATCTCCTTGACCGTGAACTCCTGGCCCGGCTCCAGACGGCCGCCGAGGATCTCGTCGCGCAGCGCGTCGGCGATCTGCTGGCGCAGAGTGCTGCGGATGACGGCGGGGCCGTCGGTGCCGGGCATCTGGGTTCCCTCGTGGAGTCGTCTTGGCGGTCGTCTTCTTGCTTACGAGCACGTCAGACTACGCGGTCGGGGTTCCGGGGAGGGTGGGGGCAATTCCTTGGCGTCCTGCCCGGAGCGGGGCCGGGCAGGACGGGCAAGGACCGGTCTCGGCCCGGGTCAGGACGCGTGTTCGTCCGCCACGGTCAGCGCGGCGTCAAGCGCCGCGAGGCCCTCCTTCACCTCCGTGTCCGTGATGTTGCAGGGCGGAACCACATGGGTGCGGTTCATGTTGATGAAGGGCCACAGGCCCTGCTTCTTCGCGGCGGCGCCGAACGCGGCCATCGGGGCGTTCGCCTCGCCCGTGGCGTTGTACGGGACGAGTGGCTCGCGGGTCTCCTTGTCCTTGACCAGTTCCAGGGCCCAGAACATGCCGAGGCCGCGGACCTCGCCGACGCTCGGGTGCCGCTCGGCGAACTCCGCGAGGGCGGGGGCGATGATCTCCGTACCGACGCGGGCCGCGTTCTCGATGACGCCCTCGTCCTCCATGACGTGGATCGTCGCCACCGCTGCTGCGCAGGCCAGGGGGTGCCCGGAGTACGTCAGACCGCCCGGGTAGGGCCTCCGGGCGAACGTCTGCGCGATGGCGGAGGAGATCGCGACGCCACCGAGCGGGACGTAGCCGGAGTTCACGCCCTTCGCGAAGGTGAGGAGGTCGGGCACGATGCCGCCGTCGAAGTTGTCGGCGGCGAACCACTTGCCCGTACGCCCGAAGCCCGCCATGACCTCGTCCAGGATGAAGACGATGCCGTGCCGGTCGCAGATCTCGCGCACGCCCTTGAGGTAGCCCGGCGGCGGGATCATGATGCCTGCCGTGCCGGGGACGGATTCGAGGATGATCGCCGCGATCGTCTGCGGGCCCTCGTAGGCGATGGTGTCCTCTAGGTGCTGGAGCGCGCGCTCGCACTCCTGCTGCTCGTTCTCGGCGTAGAAGGGGCTGCGGTAGAGGAACGGCGCCCAGAAGTGGACGACGCCCGACGTGCCGTTGTCGGAGGCCCAGCGGCGGGGGTCGCCGGTGAGGTTGATGGCGGTGGAGGTACCGCCGTGGTACGAGCGGTAGGCGGAGAGGACCTTGGGGCGGCCGGTGTGGAGGCGCGCCATGCGGGTCGCGTTCTCCACGGCCTCAGCGCCGCCGTTGGTGAAGAAGATCTTGTCCAGGTCGCCGGGGGTCCGCTCGGCGATGAGGCGTGCGGCCTCGGAGCGGGCTTCCACGGCGAAGGCGGGGGCGAAGGTCGTCATCTCCGCCGCCTGCTGCTGGATCGCGGCGACGACCTTCGGGTGCTGGTATCCGATGTTCGTGAAGACGAGGCCACTGGTGAAGTCGAGGTAGCGGTTGCCTTCGTAGTCCCAGAAGTACGAGCCCTCGGCGCCGGCTACGGCGAGGGGATCGATCAGCTCCTGTGCGGACCAGGAGTGGAACACGTGGGCGCGGTCCGCGGCCTTGACGGCGGCGCCGACCTGGGGATTCGGCTGAGGGGTCATGTGGGCGAGGGTAAATGTCCACGGTGTGGACGGGGTATGGGCGTTCCGTTTCGCGGCGGCGCGGGGTACTGGACAGTGTGTCGGGCTCCCGGGCGGGAGGGCCTCTGCACCCGAGCGGGAGACCTCCGTCCCCCGGCGGGGTGGGCCTCTCGTTCACCGGTGCTCGGTGTCGGGGCGTTGGTCTTCCCCGGCCCCGTCCCTTCCCCGCCCCCGCCCCGCCCCTCAGCCGGGACTAGTCATCCTCATCCGCCACCACCTTCGCCCGGGGCGCCCCGTCCTCCCCGCAGCGGATCTCGTACGGCAGATCGTCCTGATCGTCGTCGTCGCTCGGCTCCGCCTCCAGGCGGGCCACCGCGGCCGGACCCCGTTCCACGTCGTCGTCGATGTGGAAGCCGTCCGCCGGGCTCCACGAGACGAGGTAGACCGTTCCATCGGCCCTGCACTCGACCGTCGCCGTCCCGCCCGTGAAACGCAGGGTGGAGCGGTCGGACGCCTTCTCCGAGGGGGAGCTCGGCGTACCACTGGACGCGGACGGAGACCCGGACGGAGACGATGACGTCGACGGAGACGGAGTCGGAGACGCCGATGTCGCCGCCAGCGCTCTGCGTACCGCCCCCTCGTCCAGCGGACGGCTGTGCGCCGCTCCCCCGCTGTCCGAACTGGCCAGCTGCCAGGCGCCCAGCGCCCCCGCGGCCGTGCCCACGCCCACCCATGCCGCGGTCACCACCGCGTTCCGCCACTTCCTCATCCGAACACTGTGCCGCACCGTTTCCTAACGCCCGGTTAAGGGCTGCCCAAAGGACCTGGCTACGGTGGATGTATGGCCCATCTTCTCGTCGTGGAGGACGATCCCCAGCTGCGCGGTGCCCTGGTGCGCGCCCTGCGCGACAAAGGGCACGCCGTCGCCACCGCGCCCAGCGGCATGGCAGGCCTGGACGCGGCGGTCACCCACCGCCCCGACCTCGTCGTGCTCGACCTGGGCCTTCCGGACGTGGACGGCGCCCAGATCCTGCGCATGCTCCGTGCCGTCAGCGACGTACCCGTCATCGTCGCGACCGCACGCGACGACGAACCGGAGATGGTGGCGATCCTGGAGGACGGAGCCGACGACTACATCGTCAAGCCGTTCGGTGCCGCCCAGCTCGACGCCCGTATCAAGGCGGTACTGCGCCGCCTCGGCGCGACCGAAGCGGCCGAGGAGCCGCTGCGGGTGGGAGGCCTCGCCATCGATCCGGCCTCCCGCGAAGTCACCCTCGACGAGAGCCCGCTGGACCTCACCCCCCGCGAGTTCGAGCTTCTCACCTACCTCGCCCACCGGCCCGGCCAAGTCGTCTCCCGCCGCGAACTCCTGGCCGAGGTGTGGCAGCAGCCCCTCGGCGGGGCCGACAAGACCGTCGACGTCCATCTCTCCTGGCTCCGCCGGAAACTCGGCGAGACCGCTCAAGCGCCCCGCTACCTCCACACCGTCCGCACCGTGGGCGTCAAGCTGACACCCCCGGAAGGACCTTCCGAAGAGCCCCCCGAAGATCCTCCCGAAGAACCCCCCGCAGACCAAGGCCCCGGGGCCCGCTGATGCGCCGCAGTCTTCTCCTCCTCACCGCCGCCACCACCGCCCTGGTGCTCACCGCCCTCCTCGTCCCCCTCACCCTCCTCACCCGCACCCACGCCGCCGACCGCACCACCGCCGAAGCCACCGCCCGGGCCCAGTGGGTGGCGCACGCCATCGGGCCCGACCTCGCCACATCGGAGGAGCGCGAGACCGCCGAGCAGACCGTGGAGAGCGTCAACGCGTCCGATCTGCCGAACACTTCGCTCGTCTTCGCCGACGGCACCGTCATCGGTCCTGCCCCCCGGCATCAGCAGGCCCACATCACGGAGGCCGTCCGGCTCGCCCGCACCGGTCGCGCCTTCACCTACGAGCCCTCCACCGGCGGCCGTGAGGTCCTCGTCCCCGTCCAGGGCGCCGCCGACGGCACCGCGGTCGTCCAGGTCACCCTCACCGAGCGCCAGTTGTACGCGGGGACCATGACCTCCTGGCTCGTGCTCGCCGGGATCGGGGTCGGTCTCGTACTCATCGGGCTGCTCCTCGCCGACCGTCTCGGCGCCCGTCTGGTCGGCGCCACCAGGCGCCTCGCCCGCACCGCGGACCGTCTGGCCGCCGGCGACCTCACCGCGCGCGCCACTCCCGAGGGCCCGCCCGAACTCCGCCTCGTCGCGGGTCAGCTCAACCACCTCGCCACCCGCATCGACGAACTCCTCGCCGCCGAACGCGAGAACGCCGCCGACCTCGCCCACCGCCTGCGCACCCCCGTCGCCGCCCTCCGCCTGGACGCCGAGACCCTCCGCGACTCGGAGGATGCGCACCGTATCGCCGCGGACGTCGCCGCCCTCGAACGCAGCGTCGACGACGTGATCCGTAAGGCCCGCCGTCCATTCCGGGACGCCCCTTACGCGGACCTGGCCGCCGTGACCCGCGAACGCGCCGCTTTCTGGCTGCCCTTGGCGGAGGACCAGGGGCGGGAGACCGAGACGTCGACCCAGCAGGGAACCCACCCGGTGCCCGTCCCCGAGGACGACCTCACCGCCGCCATCGACGCCCTCATCGGCAACGTCCTCGACCACACGCCCCAAGGCACCCCGTTCCGCATCACCGTCCGCACCGACCCGGCGGGGCGGGCCCAGCTCGTCGTCGCCGACGAAGGTCCCGGCTTCCCCGCCACCTACGCGGCGGAACGCGGCTCCAGCGGCGGTGGCTCCACGGGGCTCGGCCTGGACATCGCCCGCCGGACGGCACAGACGGCGGGCGGCACCTTCGACATGGCGTCGGACGCCAACCACGGCACCCGGGTGACCCTCACCTTCCCGCAGGCACCCCCGAGGCCCGCGGAAACGCGACCCGGACGGAACGAGCCCACCGGTTGACCCCCAGCTCGGGGCGCAGCGCGGCGAAACCGCCGCAGTACTTCGTGAAGTCCGCGGCCCGCACCCCGTACCGGTGAAGGACACGGTCCGCCTCCGTCAGATGCCCCTGCGTCTTGGTCTCCACCAGGACGAGCCCGGAGTCCGCCGCCACCGACCGGCCCGTGGCCACGTCCCGGACGACGAGTCCCGCGTCGCACGTGATGCGCTGGCCGTCGGCGACGAAGGTCGCCCGCTGGTACTCGGTGACGAGGGCCGTCGTCAGGCCGCTCGGCGCCTCGATCCCGTACGACCCGCTCAGCACGCCCGCGAGGAAGCCCTGCCGCTCGGCGTCGAGCACGCGGTCGTCGCCCTCCAGGCGCTGGCGGTGCTTGACCGTCTCGCCACGACCGCTTTTCAGCTTGATCTCGAACTGCCGCTCGCCGCTGTCCTGGTAGACCCGCTCGCGGATGCGGTAGCGCAGCCGCCTGCCCTGCCGGTGGTGGTGGTAGGTGAGGAGCTCGGGGGTGTCGTAGTACGTGGAGTGGTAGCTGAACCAGCGCTTTCCGCCGATGCTCAGGGCCCGGAAGGGGCCGGAGGCGCGGCGCGGGTCCGTGAGCAGCGCCGCCAGGTCGTCGAAGATCTCGACCGGCACGAGATAGCTGTTGTCGTAGCGGGCGAGCAGCTCCGCACGGGCGTTGACCTCGTCGAGCGAGATGGGGTGCGCGGCGAGCGCGGCTCGTCCGATGGCGCGTACGGCGGGGTTCACACGGTCTCCTTCTGGTGGGGGACGGCAGGCGTGCGGGACCGGGTCGTGCGGCGTCGTGGTTCCGTACGTGGGAACTCCCCGGCCCTCTCGGAAGGTTCCGGCTGCCGGAAGCGGACTTCCAGAACCATCAGGTCGCGGACGTAGTCGACTTCCTGGACAGTCCAGCCGAGCGGCTCTCCCAGGCGCCGCGACAGCTCGGCACGGAGCTCGGTCTCGTCGCGGTACACGGCGTCCAGGGTGATGACGGTCCGGCGGTCACCGGCGAAGAGGCGGGGGTGGTCGGCGACGTACATCACCAGGAGCAGCACGGCGGCGAGCCCGGCGGCGACCGGCAGGTCGAGGCCCGGGAGGCCGCAGAGGAGGCCGAGTACGAGGGTGATGAAGTAGTACGCCACTTCCTGGTGTTGCAGCGCGTCCGAGCGGAGCCGCACGATCGAGAGCACCCCGAAGAGCCCGAACCCGAGCGCGAGCCCGCCGTTGCCACCGGCGCTCGCGAGAGCGGAGACGACCGCGAAGAGCGCGACGTTCAGGGCGAGGTAGGCGGGGACCAACTCGCGTCTGCGGTGCCGTGGATAGAAGACCCCGAAGGTCAGAAGGGTCACGGCCACCAGGTCGAGGCCGAGGTGGGCGGCCATCTGCCCGAGATTTTCTGCGCTGTCCATGACCAGAACGCTAGGGAACGGCGGGTTAAGGGCGCCCCTAGTGGGAGTTAACGAGCCGGGCGGTCTCTCCGCCGCCGTGTGGGGCAGGTGCTCGCCTCCCTCGGCGCATGCGCAACAACCCGTTACGGAGCCGTAGCAGGCGGTACGTGCCCCGATGTCGTACCACGCGACTATCCTCGATCTGTTGCACACCAACGGGGGAGGTCGGGGCGACGATGGAGAAGCTGGGGCTCGGGGATCCACCGCGAATAGGCGCCTATCGGCTGCTCGCGCGGCTCGGCGCGGGCGGCATGGGGCACGTCTATCTGGCGCGATCCGACCGGGGACGTACGGTCGCGGTGAAGCTGGTGCGTGAAGAGCTCGCCGAGCAGGAGGAGTTCAGGAACCGCTTCCGGCAGGAAGTGCGGGCGGCGCGGCGGGTCGGCGGTGCCTGGACGGCGCCGGTGCTCGACGCGGACACCGATGCGGCGATCCCCTGGCTGGCCACGGGATATGTCGCGGGACCCTCGCTCCAGAGCGTCATCTCGCGCGACCACGGGCCGCTGCCCGAGCGGTCCGTGAAGATACTGGCGGCCGGGCTCGCCAACGCCCTCAAGGACATTCACGCGGCGGGCCTCATCCACCGCGACCTCAAGCCGTCGAACGTGCTCGTCACGATCGACGGCCCCCGCGTCATCGACTTCGGCATCGCCCGCGCGCTCGAAACGGTGACCGACGGCGGCCTGACCCGCACCGGCGCCCTCGTCGGCTCGCCCGGCTTCATGGCGCCCGAGCAGGTGCGCGGCGACCGGATCACTCCGGCGTGCGATGTGTTCTGCCTGGGTTCGGTCCTCGCGTACGCGGCTTCGGGCGCGCTGCCGTTCGGCACGGCCAACAGCGGTGTGCACGCGCTGATGTTCCGCATCGCGCAGGAGGAGCCGAATCTGGAGGACCTTCCGGAGGAGCTGGCCGAGCTGGTCGGCGACTGCCTGCGCAAGAACCCCGCGGACCGGCCTTCGCTGGAGCAGCTCCTCGAACGGACCGGCGCGGAAGACACACTCGGCGACGGCGGCCGGACGCGTGACCCGTGGCTGCCGGGCGCGCTCGTGGCCCAACTAGGCCGCCATGCGGTGCAGTTGCTCGACACGGAGGATCCGGACGAGAGCGGGGACGGGGACGGGCCGGAGCCGCCGTCCGTCAACGGATCGAAGGGTGCGGTTCCGCCGGTGTCGCTCGCGCCGCCGAAGGAACTGGCCGCGGGGGGCGGGGGCGACGCGCCCAAGTCCGCCGACGGGGCTGGAGCTGGAGCCGCCGGGGCCGGGGCCGCAGCCGCCGCAGCCGCAGCCGCTGCCGCTGCCGGATCCGGAGCCAACCCCGCCCCCACTCCCACTCCCACTCCCACTCCCACCGCCGCCCCCGCCGACGGCGACACCCCACCCCCGCCCGGAAGACCCGGCGAGGCCCCGCTCGACCACCTCCCCACGATGATCGCGGGCCAGGCCCGGCCCCCCACACCCCCACCGGGCCCGGCGTACGGCTATCCCCAACAACACCCCCAACAGCACCCACAGCAGCACCCCCAGCCCCAGCAACACCCCCAGCCCGGCTACGGCTACCCCCAGCAAGGCCCGTACGGCCCCACCCCTCCCTACGGCCCCACACCCCCGTACGGTCCGCTCGTCCACCCCCAGCCCGAGCCCCCGCGCCGCAGCAGCCGGTCCACCGCCGCGCTCATCGCGGTGGCCGTCATAGTGGCCATAGGAGCGGGCGGCACGGTGTACGCGGTGATGAAGGGCGACGGCACCACGAAGGCGGGCGGCACGAACTCCGAGTCGCCGTCCAACAGCGCCCCTTCGACGCCGGGCACGCCGTCCGACGACAAGTCGACAGATCCCGAGAACCCGCCCACGTCCCCCGCGTCCAAGGCCGAGGGCACGATCCCGGACGAGTTGCTCGGCACCTGGAACGGATCCATCGAGAACGACCTGGGCGACAACCCCCGGCAGCTCGTCCTCCAGCAGGGCGAGATCGGCGACACGGTCGTCTCGATCACGGCGGACGGCCCGACCGACACGGGCGGCACGTACCACTGCGTGTTCCAGGGCAAGTTGGAGTCGGCGAGCGGCAACACCCTGCGCATCGGGCCCACAGACGTGATCGTCGGCCAGCCCGCGACCTCCTGCACGCCGGGCAAGGCGAGCACGGTCACACTGCTCTCGAACGGCAGGCTGCACCGCGAGAACACCGGCACGGACAAGGGCCTGACGTACGACAAAGAGGGCTGAGGACACCGTGAACAGCAGAAGGGGGCGCCCCGGCCGAAGCCGGGACGCCCCCTTCCTCGTACAGCGAGAGCCGCTAGATGAACGAGTTGATCTCGATCGTCTCCGTGCGGCCCGGACCCACGCCGATCGCGGAGATCGGGGCGCCGGACATCTCCTCCAGGGCCTTCACGTAACCCTGCGCGTTCTTCGGCAGGTCGGAGAAGGTCTGTGCCTTGGTGATGTCTTCGGACCAGCCGGGGAGGTACTCGTAGACCGGCTTCGCGTGGTGGAAGTCGGTCTGGTTGTACGGGAGTTCCTCGACGCGCTTGCCGTCGATCTCGTACGCCACGCAGACCGGGATCTGCTCCCAGCCCGTCAGGACGTCCAGCTTCGTGAGGAAGAAGTCCGTCAGGCCGTTCACGCGGGTCGCGTAGCGGGCGATCGGCGCGTCGAACCAGCCGCAGCGGCGGTCGCGGCCGGTGGTGACACCGCGCTCGCCGCCGATGCGGCGCAGGTCCTCGCCGTCCTGGTCGAAGAGCTCGGTCGGGAACGGGCCCGCGCCGACACGCGTGGTGTACGCCTTCAGGATGCCGATGACGCGGCTGATCTTCGTCGGGCCGACACCCGTACCCGTGCAGGCGCCGCCCGCGGTCGGGTTCGAGGAGGTGACGAAGGGGTACGTGCCGTGGTCCACGTCCAGGAGCGTGCCCTGGCCGCCCTCGAACAGGACGACCTTGTCCTCGTCGAGCGCGTCGTTGAGGATCAGCGTGGTGTCGGCGACGTACTGCTTGATGTTCTCGCCGTGCTCCATGAGCTGCTCGACGATCTGACCGACCTCGATGGCGCGGCGGTTGTAGAGCTTGGTCAGGAGCTGGTTCTTGACCTCAAGAGCCGCCTCGACCTTCTGCTCCAGGATCGACTGGTCGTAGAGGTCCTGGACGCGGATGCCGGTGCGGTTGATCTTGTCGGCGTACGTCGGACCGATGCCGCGGCCCGTCGTGCCGATCTTGCGCTTGCCGAGGAAGCGTTCCGTCACCTTGTCGACGGTCACGTTGTACGGCGTGATGATGTGCGCGTTACCGCTGATCAGAAGCTTCGACGTGTCGACGCCGCGCTCGTTCAGACCGCTCAGCTCGGAGAGCAGGACCGACGGGTCGACGACGACTCCGTTGCCGATGACGGGCACGCAGTCCGGGGAGAGAATCCCGGAAGGGAGGAGATGCAGCGCGTACTTCTGGTCGCCTACGACGACCGTGTGGCCGGCGTTGTTGCCGCCCTGGTATCGCACTACATAGTCCACGGAGCCACCGAGCAGGTCGGTGGCCTTTCCCTTGCCTTCGTCACCCCACTGAGCACCGAGCAGCACAAGTGCGGGCACAGGCGTACACCCCTTCCGGGCGGGGCATGTCCAAGGTCTAGGGGCCGTAGCCGCCGTATGGGTGTGCCTTGGATGCTGCCCCGGAATAGACGAAGCCCCTGGCGCAATAGCGCAAGGGGCTCTTGCACAAAGATGCTACCCGAGGACCAAAGAAAGGGCGCACGTTGTCGGCTCGCGACCAGCTGCTAGTCGTCATCGACCCTGTCGCCCGGCGCACGGACGGTGAGTCGGTACGGATCGCGAAGGATGTCTTGGGCGCGGGTGCGACCACCCGCGTCTGCCTGCCGGAAGGACCCGAGGAGTTTGCGAAAGCCCTGGCCAGAAGGGGTGCGCGGCGCCCCGTAGTGATCGGTGACGACCGGGCGCTGCTGCGAGCCGTCGCGGTCCTGCACCGCGAGCGTGAGCTCGAATCATGTGTGGTCTCGGTCGTTCCGGTGGGAGCGTCCCAAGCTCTTTCGCGGTCGCTGGGAGTGCCCGCGGGGGTCGTCGCCGCGGCCCGCGCGGTGCTCGAAGGGGCCGAGCGGCGGCTGGATCTGCTCGTCGACGACAGCGACGGGGTGGTCCTGGGGAATCTGCGGATCCCGCCCGTCGCCTCTTCGCCTTCAGCTTCGGTTTCTTCGACTTCTTCGACTTCTTCGGCCTCTTCGACATCCTCGACTCCGGCCTCGGACTCGGGCTCCGGCTCGGGCTCCGGCTCCGGCTCCGGCTCCGGCTCCGGCGGGACGGTGGTGGACAACCATCCCTGGCTTCGTACGTGCCAGTCGCTCGTCCGCACCCTCGCGCACCCCTCGCGCGTCACGTCGGCACCGGGACCCGCGCCCGCGCGGCTGCGGGTGGAGGCGGACGGGGCGCTCATGGTGGACCTGGACCAGCCGGTGGAGGGGGTCTCGATCAGTCCCGGGACCGACGGCCTCGCGCAGGTCGAGGTCAGACTCTCCTCGGTGGGCCCGGCGCCCCAGGTCCTGCGGGTGCGGGCGCGGACGATCACGGTGTCCGGGGCGGATTTCCGGTACCGGGCGGACGCGGTGGTCGGGGGGCCTGTGCGGACGCGGACGTGGTCGGTGCGGGCCGACGCCTGGGGCTTGATGCTGCCCAGGTGATGACCGTGGTCGCCGCGGGGTCGGCAGGGGGTTTTCAGCGCCCCCCTGCGGCCTACCTGCTGTCTGCTACTTGCTGCCTGCCGCCTGCCGCCTGCCGCCTGCTGCCTGCTACTTGCCGAACAAGGTCTCCCGGTGCACCCGCCACCGCTCCAGCATTGCCGCGATCTCGTGCTCGACGAACTCGAAGAAGGCCAGCGTCTCCGCCATGCGTCGGCCCGCCGGGGTGTCCGCGCCCAGGCTGGCGACGCCGTCGGCCAAGGCGCTCTCCCAGCGCTTGAGCACGCCGTCACGGTTGGCAAGGGCCTCGTACCACTGGTTGCTGTGCACCCGGAAGAGGTCCCGCCGGGAGCCGGGTTCGCGCTCCCTGGCCACCATGTGCTGCTGCGTGAGATAGCGGACCGCGCCCGACACCGCCGCCGGGCTCACCCGCAGTCGCTCCCCCAGCTCCGCCGAGGTCAGCGCGCCCGAGTCCGACGCGAGGAGCGCGGCGAAGATCCTCGCGGGCATCCTCGGCATGCCCGCCTCGACCAGCTGCGCGGCGAACTGTTCCACGAAGCGTGAGACGACCTCGTCGTCACGTCGCGCCTCGCCCTTGGACTCGTCGGGCATTTGCCGATCATCTCCCTTGCTCCGCCGGACGTGATCGAGTTTATACGCTTCCTTAACTTCACAAATTTGTGAAACTAGCGTACGTTCCGAAACATGACGAAGGCAATCACCGTCTCCGGACTGCACAAGTCGTTCGGAAGGACGCACGCGCTCGATGGCCTCGATCTCGACGTCGAGACCGGCGAGGTCCACGGCTTCCTCGGCCCGAACGGCGCCGGGAAGTCCACGACCATCCGGGTCCTCCTCGGCCTGCTCCGCGCCGACTCCGGAGCCGCTCAGCTCCTCGGCAAGGACCCGTGGAGCGACGCCGTCGAACTGCACCGGCGCGTGGCGTACGTACCGGGTGACGTCACCCTGTGGCGCAACCTCTCCGGCGGCGAGGTCATCGATCTCTACGGGAAGCTGCGGGGCGGACTCGACCAGGCACGCAGGGCCGACCTCATCGGGCGGTACGAACTCGACCCGACCAAGAAGGGGCGTACGTACTCCAAAGGCAACCGGCAGAAGGTCGCCCTCGTCGCCGCCTTCGCCTCCGACGTCGACGTGCTCATCCTCGACGAGCCCACATCCGGGCTCGACCCGCTCATGGAGGAGGTCTTCCAGAGCTGCGTCGAGGAGGAGCGGGACCGGGGGCGGACGATCCTGCTCTCCTCGCACATCCTCAGCGAGGTGGAGACGCTCTGCGACCGCGTCAGCATCATCAGGAAGGGCCGGACGGTCGAGAGCGGCTCGCTCGCCGACCTGCGCCACCTGACGCGGACCAGCGTCACCGCCGAGCTCGCGGGTCCGCCCGACGGGCTCACGCGGCTGCCCGGCGTCCACGACGTCGAGGTATCCGGGAATCGCGTCAAGCTCCAGGTCGAGACCGACAAGCTGGACGCGGTGCTGCGTTCGCTCGCCGACTCCGGGATCCGGTCGCTCCTCTCCACACCGCCCACCCTTGAGGAGCTCTTCCTGCGGCACTACCAGGACGACGTGCGGACCGGCGAGATGGTGTCGCGATGACCGCCACCGCCTCCCAGACTTCGGGGTTCGCTCCCCGCACCGGCGGATCGGACCAACTCGCCGGTACGGGTGCCCTGTTGGGGCTCGCCCTGCGCCGCGACCGCGTCATGCTGCCCGTCTGGGTCCTCGTCGTCGCCGGCCTGGTCCTCTCGATGCCGGGCGCTCTGGGGAAGACGTACGGAACGGCCGCCGAGCGGGCCGACGCCATGCGATCGATGAACGCCAACTCCTCGATGCGGGCGCTGTACTCACCCGTGTTCGGGGACTCCATCGGCGCGCTCTCCGCCTGGCGCATCGGCGTCTACGCCGCGATCCTCGCCGCCGTGATGAGCCTGATCATCGTCGTACGGCACACGCGCGAGGAGGAGGAGACGGGGCGCCAGGAGATGATCTCCGCCGCGATGGTGGGGCGGCGCGCGCCGCTGACCGCCGCGCTGCTCGCCGCGTTCACGGCGAACGCGGCCGTGGGTCTGCTCATCGCCGCCGGGATGGCGGGGCAGGGCTCGGCCGGGGCGCTCGTGCTCGGGCTCGGCGTCGCGGGCACCGGCATGCTCTTCGCCACCATGGCGGCGATCGTCGCCCAGCTCACGGAGAGCGCGCGGCTCGCCAAGGGCCTCACGTCGGCGGTGCTCGGCACGGCGTACGTGCTCAAGGCCGCCGGTGACGCGGGGACGCGGGGCGGCGAGTCCGTCCTCACCTGGCTCTCACCGCTCGGGTGGCTTGAGAACCTCCGCGCCTACGCCGGTGAGCGGTGGTGGGTGCTGCTCCTGATCGCCGCCGCGATCGTGGCGCAGGGCGCCCTCGCGTACGACCTCGCAGGGCGGCGTGACGTCGGCATGAGCTTCCTGCCGACCCGGCCGGGACCCGCGAAGGGCCGCCTCGCCACGGCGGGCGCGCTCGCGTGGCGGTTGCAGCGGGGCAGCGTGCTCGGCTGGGCGCTCGGGTTCCTGGCCGCCGGTGTCGTCTTCGGCGGGATGGTCGACGGCGCGGCGGACATCGTCGGCGACAACGAGAACACCCGCGACATCATCGAGCGGATGGGCGGCCGGTCCGGCCTCACGGACGCCTTCCTCGCCACGATGGTCGGCATGCTCGGCATGGTCACCTCGCTGTACGTGGTCGCTTCGGTGCTGCGGCTGCACGGCGAGGAGACCTCGCAGCGGGCGGAACCCGTCCTGGCCAACGCGGTGGGGCGGCTCCGGTGGGCCGCGGGCCACCTGGTCATCGCCTTCGGCGGCGCGCTGCTCCTGATGCTGGTGGGCGGGCTCGGTCTCGCCGTCGGGTACGGGCAGGACCTCGGGCCGATCATGGGCGCATGCCTGGTGCAGGTGGCCGCGATCTGGGCGCTCGGCGGGTTCGCGGTGCTGCTCGTGGGGGCGTTCCCCAGGGCCGCGGTCGCTGCCTGGGCGGTGTCCGGGGTCTGCCTGGCGATCGGCTGGATCGGCCCCGCGCTCGGCCTTGCGCAGGCGGCGCTGAACGTCTCCCCCTACGGGCACCTCCCGAAGCTGCCCGGCGGGGGCATGGAGTGGGCGCCGGTGGTGGCGCTTCTCACCATCGCGGCGGTGCTGGTCGCGGCGGGGGTCGCGGGGCTTCGGCGCAGGGACATGATCAGCTGACGTCGGCCCGTGAAGGTGCGGCGCCCCGGACTCCAGGGGCGCCGGACTGCGGGGTGCCGGAGTACCCCCACGTAGTACCTGCGACGGACGCCACAGAACCCGTCCAGGAGGGGACGACCTCCACCCACGGCACCCGTACCTTCGTAAGCGTGACTGACGCGACCAAGACCGCCCCCAGCAGTACCCGCAGCCCTGAGCACCGCATGGCCGTGGGCGCGATCGCAGGGCTCCGCCAGGACCTGATCCGTGACGCCTTCGCCTACCGCCCGATGCCGCCGATGCGTACGGACGGGCCGGTGAGCCGACGGCTTCCGGCCCGCATACGCCCCTTCGCCGCCTGGATCCCGCACGCCGTGGTCGCGATGGCCGCCGTCCTCGCGTACTCGGTCGCCCCCGTCAGCGGCAGCGGGATGGGCGCCGTGTTCACCGGCATCCTGCCCGCCGCCGCCGTCCTCATGACCCTGATGAGGCCGGTCGGCGCCTGGTGGTTCTCGCTGGCGAGCACCCCGTTCATCACCGTGATCGCCCCCAGCTCGGACAGCTGGCCGTGGACCGACAGCTCGTTCATCTCGCACATCACCGTCATGACGGTGGTCGCCGTGCGGACCCGGCCGCGTGCCGCCGCGTGGATGTGGGCCTGCACAGCCGCCTACGGCGTCTTCGTCGAGGTCTTCACGGGTTCGAGCGCGTACGGCAGCGACCTGCCCCAGATGCTCTTCTTCTCCGCGCTCGCCCTCGTCACCGTCGCCCTCCTGCACGTCCGCCGCGAGGCCCAGCGAGAGGTCAGCGTCGAGCGGACGGCCACCGCGATGGAGCGCGGCAAGCGCACGCTCCTTGAGGAGCGGACGACGATCGCGCGCGAGCTGCACGACGTCGTCGCGCACCACATGTCGGTGGTCGCCATCCAGGCGGAGGCCGCGCCCTACCGCGTCGAGAACCCGCCGCCCGAGCTCGAACAGGCGTTCATCACCATCCGTGAGAACGCGGTGGCCGCGCTGACCGAGCTGCGCCGCGTCCTCGGTGTCGTACGCGCGGAGGACTACGAGGCCCCCGACGCCCCGCAGCCCACCCTCGCCGACCTCGACCGGCTCATCGCGAACGTCGGCGAGACCGGCCTGGACGTCGAGAAGGTGATCACCGGCGCGGTCCGCGAACTCCCGCAGGGCGTCGAGCTCTCCGCGTACCGCATCGTCCAGGAGGCGCTCAGCAACACCCTGCGCCACGCACCCGGCGCCACGGCCCGCGTCGAGGTCGGCTACGTCCTGGGCGGCCTGGGCCTGCGCATCGTCAACGGCCCGGCGACCGGCCTGGTCAAGCCGTCGCCAGGAGCGGGCCACGGCCTCACCGGCATGCGTGAGCGTGTCACGATGCTGGACGGCGAGATGACGACCGAGAACACCCAGGACGGCGGCTACGAAGTCACCGTGTTCCTGCCGGTCGCGTCCGCGCCGGAATCCGATGGAGGCCAGAAGTGACGATCCGCGTACTGATCGCCGACGACCAGATGATGGTCCGCGAGGGCTTCTCCGTCCTGCTCAACGCGATGCCGGACATCGAGGTCGTGGGCGAGGCGGTCAACGGCCGCGAGGCGGTCGAGCGCGTCCGCGAACTCAACCCGGACGTCGTCCTGATGGACATCCGCATGCCCGAGCTGAACGGCATCGAGGCCACCCGGGAGATCGTCGCGGCGGACGTCGAGTCGAAGGTCCTCGTCCTGACCACCTTCGACCTCGACGAGTACGTCTACCAAGCGCTGCGCGCGGGCGCGTCCGGCTTCCTCCTGAAGGACGCGTCGGCGCGCCAGCTCGCGGACGGCGTCAAGGTGGTGGCCGCGGGCGAGGCACTGCTCGCGCCCTCCGTGACGCGCCGTCTCATCACCGAGTTCTCCAAACTGGGCGAGACACCGCGTCTGTCGGCGACGGTCCAGGCGCAGCAGTACGGCGAACTCACCGAACGCGAGACGGAGGTGCTGGTGCTCGTGGCCCAGGGCCTGTCCAACTCGGAGATCGCCTCGCGCCTCGTGGTCGCCGAGTCCACGATCAAGACCCACGTGAGCCGCATCCTGGTGAAACTGGGCCTGCGGGACCGCACACAGGCGGCGGTCTTCGCGTACGAGGCGAGGCTGGTCACGCCGGGCTGACCCCGACTACCGTCCCTCCATGGACGCCGCCAACGCCCCCTTCGCCCCCTGGTCGCCGGAGTTCATCGCCGACCCGTACCCGGCCTACGCGCGACTGCGGGCCGCCGGGCGGGTCCACTACTTCGAACCGACCGACCAGTGGCTGATCCCGCACCACGCCGACGTGTCGGCGCTGCTGAGGGACCGGCGGCTCGGGCGGACGTATCTGCACCGCTTCACGCACGAGGAGTTCGGGCGGCAGTCGCCACCGCCCGCGCACGAGCCGTTCCACGTCCTCAACGACAACGGCATGCTCGACCTGGAGGCGCCGACCCACACCCGCATCCGGCGCCTGGTGTCCAAGGCGTTCACTCCGCGCACGGTGGAAGAGCTCAGGCCGTACGTCGAGGGCCTCGCCGACCGGCTCGTACGGGATCTGGTGGCCGACGGGGGCGGTGACCTCGCGGCGCGGGTCGCCGAGCCGCTGCCCGTCGCGGTGATCGCACAGATGCTGGGCATCCCGGAGAGCGACCGGGACCAGCTGCGGCCCTGGTCGGCCGACATCTGCGGGATGTACGAGCTGAAGCCGTCCGAGGAGTCGGCGACGCGAGCGGTCACGGCCTCGCTCGAATTCTCGGCGTACCTGCGCGAACTCATCGCCGTGCGCCGCGAGAAGCCGGGCGACGACCTGATCTCCGGGCTCATCGCCGCCTACGAGGACGGGGAGTCCCTGAGCGAGCAGGAGATGATCTCCACCTGCGTCCTGCTGCTCAACGCGGGGCACGAGGCGACGGTCAACGCCACCGTCAACGGCTGGTACGCGCTCTTCCGTAACCCCGCCCAACTGGCCGCCCTGCGCGCGGACCCCGGGGGACTCGTCCCCACCGCCGTGGAGGAGCTGATGCGGTACGACACCCCGCTGCAGTTCTTCGAGCGGTGGGTCCTGGACGACATCGAGGTGGACGGCACCGTGATCCCGCGCGGCAGCGAGGTGGCGCTCCTCTTCGGCAGCGCGAACCACGACCCGGCGGTGTTCACCGCCCCCACCACCCTGGACCTGACCCGCGCCGAGAACCCGCACATCTCCTTCAGCGCGGGCATCCACTACTGCATCGGCGCACCGCTGGCCCGCGTCGAACTGGCTGCCTCGCTGGGCGCGTTGCTCCGCAGGGCCCCGGAACTGCGACTCGCGTCGGAACCCGACCGCAAGCCGAACTTCGTGATCCGGGGCCTTCAGGAACTGCTGGTGGAAGCCTGAGAATCACTCCACATCAGTACCCCGACGGTCTCACCAACCCCGTCTCGTAGGCGAAGACGGCCGCCTGTGTGCGGTCCCGCAGGCCCAGTTTCACCAGGATGCGGCCCACGTGCGTCTTCACCGTCTGCTCGGCCACCACCAGCCCGGCCGCTATCTCCGCGTTCGACAGACCCTGTGCGATGAGGGCGAGCACCTCCGTCTCGCGCTCGGTCAGCGCGCCCACGCGCGACTTGAGCGGCGTGCGCGGGGCCTCGCCGAGCCGGGCGAACTCGGCGATCAGACGGCGCGTGATGCCGGGCGCGAGCAGCGCGTCACCCGCGGCCACCACCCTTACCGCCTCCGCCAGTTGGTCCGCCGACGCGTCCTTGAGCAGGAAACCCGACGCTCCCGCGCGCAGCGCCTCGTACACGTACTCGTCGAGGTCGAAGGTCGTCAGGACGAGCACGCGGATGTCGGGCAGCGCGGCCGTGATGCGGCGAGTGGCCTCGATACCGCTCAGTTCCGGCATGCGGATGTCCATCAGGACGACGTCGGGGGTGAGCTCCGCGACCCGCGCCACCGCGTCGAGTCCGTCGACCGCCTGGCCGACCACCTCGATGTCCGGCTGGGTGTCGAGCAGGACGGAGAAGCCCTGCCGGACCATCATCTGGTCGTCGGCGATCAGTACGCGGATGGCCCGGTCGGTGGTCATGTGCTGCTCGCTCCATGGGTCGGGAGGAAGGCCGATATCTCGTAGCCGCCGTCGGGTGTCGCTCCCGCGGCGAGGTCCCCGCCCAGCATGGCCGTCCGCTCACGCATCCCCAGCAGGCCGTGCCCCGCGCCCGGTGACGGCGGGGCCTGGGCGTGCGACGCGGAGTTGGCGATCCGGACGCGCAGCCCCGGGCGGCTGTGCGCGAGGTCGATCCGTACCGCCGAACCCGGCGCGTGCCGGATCGCGTTGCTCAGTGCCTCCTGCACGATCCGGTACGCCGAGAGGTCCACGCCCGGCGGCAACGGCCGCCGCTCCCCGGAGGTCTCACAGGTGACGGTGAGCCCGGCGGCGCGGGCGTTCTCCAGGAGGCCTTCGACGCGGTCGAGGGTGGGCAGCGGAGACTGCGGCGCCGCCTCCGCTCCGTCCGGGTGCTCCGCGCGCAGGACGCCGAGCACGCGGCGCAGTTCCGTCAGCGCTTCGAGGGCGTTCTGGCGGATGCCCGCCAGGTTCTCCTTCAGCGCGTCGGGCGGGTCCTCGACCAGGAGCGGGGCCACCTGTGCCTGGATGGAGATCACGGACATGTGGTGGGCGACCACGTCGTGCAGCTCACGCGCGATGCGGCCACGCTCCTCCAGGAGGGTGCGCCTCGCCCGCTCCTCGGCGGTCTGTGTCTCCTGCTCGACCAGCTGCGTACGGGCCTCGCGCCGGCCGCGCAGGGCGATGCCGATCAGCGTGACCATGCCGAAGGTGATCGCGGCGAGCGGCAGCGTATTGTCGTACGAGGCGGGCTCGCGCCACTCCCGAAGGAGCGGCGGCAGCCCTGAGCCGAGGACGAACGCCGCCACCGCGCCCCGGGTCGGGACGCGCAGCGCGAGCAGCAAGGTGATCACGGCGTGCGCGAGGAGTGCGGGGGGACCCCAGGGCCAGGGCTCGTGCGGCACATCGGGGAGTTGCCCCGTCGCGCACAGCGCGGCCACGACGGCCGCGGCGAGGGAGATCCACCACGCGAGAGCGGGGCGCCACAACGCGAGGACCACGCCGACGCCCTGGACGACCGCCACCGACAGGCCGAGCACGTAGCCGAGTTGATACCGCTGGACCAACTGATCGAGATTGCCGACGACCATACCGACGGCGATCCACACCACCACGACGTGCGGCATCCAGCGCAGCGCGCGCGGCGTGCTCAGCGGGGGCAGCGGCATGGGTGCGAGCGTGCACAACTCCTCGCGGAACGACCGCAGGACGGACAGCACGACGGAGCCGAAGCCCTCACGGCCCACCCCGTCCGCGCTCACCACGCCCTTCGCACCCGCCACACCCTTGGCACCCTTGGCAATCGCCACACCCTTCGCACGCTCCCCACGCTCCCCATCCCGCACAAGATCAACTCTAGGCATCCCGCACCACCTTCGCCCCCACGGTCCCGTCCCCCGCCCCACCGGGCCGGTGCACCCGCGCCACCCGCGATCCTCCACGGCTCCGCCCCCGGCCCTCTTGCTCGTACGTCCGGAAGGCCGCCCAGCACACCCCGAGCCCCAGCGCGAACACCGGAAGCCAGGCGAGGCGGGCCAGGACCCAGCCGAGCCCGTCCGGCACGGTGTGCAGTCCCGGCAGCGGGACGCCCGCGAGCAGGCCGAGCGCCGTGACCGCCATCAGCGCGGTCTGGTGCCAGAGGAAGACCGTCATCGCGAAGAGGTTCACCACCGCCACCGCGGCCCAGGCGGCGGGCCGCCGCATCCAGCGGCCGAGCGGCTCCCTGAGCAGTATCGCGAGCCCGCACTGCGCGAGGCCGAAGGTGACGGCGGCGAGGGTCGGAGGGTTCAGGTTCGAGATCGCGGCGCCGGGCACGCCGACCATCGACGCCGGGTATCCGGCACAGCAGATCAGCCCGGCGGTGGCCACCGCGCCACCCGTGAGCAGCACCCACCCCGAACGCCGGGTCAGCTCCCCGCGCGTCCAGGCGGCACCCAGCGTGTACGGCACGAGCCAGCCTGCCGCCACATTGATCCAGCCGAGCCAGGAGGGCCCGCCGAGTCCGAAACGAATGAGGTCCACATGCAACACGACGGCAAGCGGCCACAGCGGGTTGACCCGGGTGACGAGCGGGGTGACGGCGGTCAGTGCCGCGAAGACCAGGAGGAACCAGAGGGGTGAGAGCGCGAGCTTGACGAGCGTGTGGACGGTCTCCGGCCCTGCCCCGCCCACGAGCATGACGGCCGCCGCCACCGTCCAGAGCACGAGCACGGCCGCCACCGGCCCGAAGAGCCGTCCGAGCCGGGCGGCGAGCCACTGCCGGTAGCTGATCCCCCGCGCCCGCGCCGACGCGTGACTCCTGGCGGCCACATGCCCGCCCACCAGGAAGAACACGGCGAGCGTCTGGAGAAGCCAGGAGATGGGCGCGAGCCACGGCAGATGCTGCAAGGGGCTGGCCGCGTGCAGCGCGGCGCTGTCCGGGACGAGCGCGGTGACCAGCCAGTGTCCGAGTACGACGCCCAGGATGGCGAGGGCGCGCAAGGCGTCGACCGCGCGGTCGCGGTCGGGCGGCGTCGCGTCGTCGATACGGCGGATGCCGGTGGACAGCGGCCTGACGAACCTGACGAGTTCACGCATGGGAGGGCTCCGGGTTCTTCGGGTTCTGGCCGCGCACGATCCGCGCGAGGCTGTCCAGCGGTACCGACCCCGGCTTCAGGTAGTCGCTGTGGCCCCCGCCGCCCGCCGCGAAGACGCGCGCGCCGAAGCCGTGTGAGACCGGGTCCGTGCCGAAGCCGACGGTCGTACCGAAGACGTCGGCGCTGGTGTGCGGCACGTCGGCGATCCAGTCGTCGGCGCCGCGGCCCGCCCAGATCCGGGCGTGTGTACGGGACTTGAGGTCGGCCGCCCGGTCGGCCCCCGTGCCGGGGCTGCCGTAGAGCGCGATGTCGGCGACGTCCAGGCCGCCGGGCCCCTGGGTGGCGGCGCGGCCGCATACGACCGAGCCGTACGAGTGGCAGAGCAGCGAGAGGCGGGCGCCCGGATTGACGGTGTGCAGCGCGCCGACGAAGGCCCTGAGCGCGGGCGCCGCTTCCTCCGCGCGCCCGGTCGTCAGAGCGGCGGGGCTGACCGTGCCCGGCGTCTCGTATCCGAGCCAGGCCACGACCGCCGCGTGCGCGCCCAGTTCGTCGTGCAGGGCGACGGCCCCCGCGCGAAACCGCCCGTACGTGTCGATGCCGGTGTCCGAGCCCGGCACCAGGACGGCGACCCGGTCGGCGGTCTTCAGGTCACCGAGCACCTCGGCGGTCCTGCCCGCACCCCGGCCGTCGAAGGCGAGGAAGTGGCGGTCCGGCGCGGCCATGGCGCGGAGTCGGCCTGCCCGCCCCCGGTCGCCGTACCGCGCGGCCATCCCCGCGGCCCGCGCGGCGTTCGCGCGGTTCGCGTCGTACGCCGCGTCGAGCGTGCCCGCCGTGAGGGGCGCGAGCTCCGCCGGAGCGGGGGCCGGGACCTGCGGGCGGACGGCGCCCGACACCGGCACGGCGACGGCGCCCGCGACCAGCGCGGCAAGCAGAGTGCGGCGAAGCCGCCCGGCCCGGAGCGTCATGGGGTCCTTCCCTTCCAGTTCGTGTCTCTGGAAAGGAAGTTATGGATCAGGACCCGTAGTCGGCATCACACCGTGGAACTCACTTGCCGCGTAGCTCTCAGGTACTACGGGTAGCCCAGGGGCCACACCCTGCGGGCATTCCCCGGGCGAACCCCGGGCATCCCCCGGTCTAGTACGCCAGCTGCGCGATCTCCTCCGCCACCACCGCGCAGGCGTCCGCCGCCGGGTCGATCAGCGGGAAGTGGCCGACGTCCTCAAGCAGCGTGACCCCGACGACCTCGCCCGCCTTCGCCGCCGCGTCGGCATACGCCTCGGCCACCGCCTGCGGCACGACGATGTCGGTACGTCCCTGGACGACGGTCGTGGCGATGCCGGTCGGCAGCAGGGCCGCCGGGTCGGCGTGCGCGAGACGTTCGTCGAACTTATCGGCCCCGCCCAAAAGTTGAAGGGGGGCGTCCGAGCAGATGCCGAGCTCCCGCGCGACCTGGAAGTCGGCGATGGGCGCGAGGGCGACGACACCCCGGAAGGGGACGGGCCGGTCGGTGCGCCAGGGCGAGCCGGTGGGCAGTACGTGGCGGGCGGCGGCCCAGAGGGCGAGATGGCCGCCCGCGGAGTGGCCGGTGACTACGGTGCGGCGGATGTCGGCCGACGGCAGGAGGTCGGCCGCGAGCGCGGGGAGCGCGTCGAAGGCGGCGGCGACGTCGTCGAAGGTCTCGGGCCAGCGCCCCGCGGCGGGGCCGCCACCCTGGGCGGGGATCGAACTCCCCCGGCGGTACTCGACATTGGCCACGGCGAAGCCCCGCCTGGCCAGGAAGTCCGCGAAGGGCGTGAGGTGCCGCCGGTCGTACGGGGCTCGCCAGGCGCCGCCGTGCAGGACGACGACGAGGGGGGCGGGGCCCACCGTGGCGATCCGGGGCTCGTAGAAGTCGATCACCTGGTCGGGGTGTTCGCCGTACGCGGCGGTGGCGTCGGGCGTCACCGCGGGGTGCGAGAAGGCGGCGTCGGCCTCGGCGGTATCGCGGGCCACGGCGTCGGCGTCGTCCGGCATGCGACAACCTCTCTGCGGGTGCGTGGGGTACAGGTCGGGTACAGGTCTCTTGATCTTCCCCTACCCCGCTCCTTCCCGATACCGGCGCCGGGCGGCCCGGATTTCGGCCCGCCCGGCGAACGGCGACACGCCGCTACCCCGCAGCTTCCCCCAACGTCCGCGCGAGCACCCCCGCGGCCCGCTCGGCATCGGCGAACCCGACGTACAACGGCGTGAATCCGAACCGCAGCACATCAGGCGCCCTGAAGTCCCCGACCACGCCCTGCTCCACGAGCCGGCGCATGACCTCACCCGCGTCGTCGCACCGCAGGGCTACCTGGCTGCCGCGCTGACCGTGCCCGGCCGGGGTGAGCACCTCGACCCGGCCCTCGGGGACGTAGGCGGCCACGCACTCGATGAAGAAGTCCGTCAGAGCGAGGGACTTGGCCCGTACGGCCTCGATGGACACCCCGTCCCAGACGTCGAGCGCCGCGTCGAGGGCCAGCATCGAGAGGATGTCGGGCGTACCGACCCGCCCCCGTACGGCACCCTCCGCCGCCTCGAACTCCGGCCGCATCCCGAAGGGCTCGGCGTGCGAGTTCCAGCCGGGCAGCGGGGAGTCGAAGCGGGCCTGCAGGTCCGCCCGAACGTAGATGTAGGCAGGTGAACCAGGCCCCCCGTTCAGGTACTTGTAGGTGCACCCGACCGCGAGGTCCACGCCGTGCGCGTCGAGCCCGACGGGCAGCGCTCCGGCGGTGTGGCACAGGTCCCAGACCACGAGCGCGCCCACGTCGTGCACGGCCGCCGTCAGGCCGGGCAGGTCGTGCAGGCGCCCGGTGCGGTAGTCGGCGTGGTTGAGCAGGACGACCGCCGTACGCGGGCCGAGGACACCGGCCACGTCGTCCGGCGCGACCGGCCGCAGACGGCACCCCGTCAGCCGCGCGGCCGACTGGGCGATGTACCCGTCCGTGGGGAACGTCGTCGCGTCAACGACGATCTCGTCGCGCCCCTCGTCCGAGTCACGGACCATGCGTACGGCCGCGACAAGCGCCTTGAAGATGTTCACGCTCGTCGAGTCGCCGACCACTATCTGGCCTGCTGCGGCGCCGACGAGGGGAGCTATGCGGTCGCCGACGCGCTCGGGCGCGGTCCACCAGCCGCTTTCGTCCCAGGAGCGGATGCGGAGCTTTCCCCACTGCCGTGAGATGACGTCCGCGACGCGCTCCTGGACGTTCGCCGGCAGCGCGCCGAGCGAATTCCCGTCCAGGTAGACGGTGTCGTCGAGGATGAACTCGTCCCTCTTTCCCCGGAGTTCGTCATCGGCGTCCTTCTTCGCCGCTTGCATCTGCATCTGCGTCTGCTTCTGCTTCTGCTTCTGGAAATCCGCGTCAGACATGGCTCCTCGCCGTCCACAGCTCGGGGAAGACGTTCTTCGTCGCGCGCTTCTCCAGCCAGGCCACACCGGCCGAGCCGCCCGTGCCCGTCTTGGAGCCCATCGCGCGCCGCGTCGCCACCAGATGGTCGTTGCGCCAGCGCCACACCAGCTCGCCGACATCCGTCAACGTCTCGCCCAGCCGGGCGAGTTCGTCGCTCTCGTCGCCGGAGTAGAGGTCGGTCCAGACCTTCTCGACCTCGGGCGACGGCTCGTACTTCTGCGTCAGGTCGCGCTGGAGCACGGCGGTCGGGACCGCGTGGCCGCGGCGGGCGAGCAGGGCGAGGACCTCGTCGTACAGGCTCGGCTCCTGGAGCGCCTTCTCCAGCTCGGCGTGGACGCGCGGCGCGCCCCGGTGCGGCACCAGCATGGACGCGGATTTGTCGCCGAGCAGGAACTCCATGCGGCGGTACATCGCGGACTGGAATCCGGATCCCTCGCCGAGCGCGGAACGGTAGGAGTTGAACTGCGCGGGGGTCAGCTGGGCGAGCGGGCGCCACGAGGCGTTCAGCGCCTCCAGCTCGCGGAGGCTTCGCTTGAGGGCGGCCACGGCGGCGGGGACGTCATCGCTGCGCAGGGCGCGCGACGCGGTCTCCCACTCGTGCACGATGACCGTGAACCACAGCTCCATCACCTGGGTGGTGACCAGGAAGACCATCTCTCCGGGATCGTCCGAGCGCAGGTGCTGGAGGTGGGTGAGGACGTCCGCCTGGACGTAGTCCTCGTAAGGGGTGGTTCCTGCGAAGTCGAGGTTCGGGGTGTCCGCCTCTTGGGACATCGCGATCTCCTTGATACGTACTCCGGGTAGCGGTCCGCCCCTGCCGTTACCGACACGGGGGCCCCGGTCCCCACCGGCATCCTCCGCAACATCCCACAAAACAGCAAGACCTGCCTGGTCACAGCGGCGTCCAGGCAGGTCAAGCACGTTTTTGGGGGCTAGCTCAGGGTGTCCGCCGTGCTAGCCGAGCGTGTCCGCCGCCGCCTCGGAGGAGTCCCGCAGGAAGCCCGCGCAGCGCTCGTACTCCTCCTGCTCGCCGATCGCCTGCGCGGCGCGCGCGAGCCCGTGCAGGGCGCGCAGGAAGCCGCGGTTCGGCTCGTGCTCCCACGGCACCGGGCCGTGGCCCTTCCAGCCGGCGCGGCGCAGCGAGTCGAGGCCGCGGTGGTATCCGGTACGGGCGTACGCGTACGACTCGACGACGCTGCCCCGCTCGAACGCCTCGTCGGCGAGCTGCGCCCAGGCGAGCGAGGAGGTCGGGTACTTCGCGGCGACGTCGGCGGGCGCCGCGCCGTTCGCGAGGAGCTCGCGCGGCTCCGGGTCGTCGGGCAGGTGGGTCGGGGGCGGTCCCCCGAGCAGATCCTTGTGAATGGCCATGGGTTCCAGTCTGCGCCATGGCGCGACGCGAAGGGCCCGGTACCCCGTCCTGGAACGGAATACCGGGCCCGACAGCGAAACTGGCGGTGCCTACTTCAGCTTCGTGCCCGTGGAGCGCAGGTTCGCGCACGCCTCGGTGACGCGCTTGGCCATGCCCGCCTCGGCGGCCTTGCCCCAGGTGCGGGGGTCGTACGTCTTCTTCGAGCCGACCTCGCCGTCGACCTTCAGGACGCCGTCGTAGTTCTTGAACATGTGGTCCGCGACGGGACGCGTGAAGGCGTACTGCGTGTCCGTGTCGAGGTTCATCTTCACGACGCCGTTCTCCAGGGCGGTCGCGATCTCCTGCGCGGTGGAGCCGGAGCCGCCGTGGAAGACGAAGTCGAAGGGCTGTGCGCCCGCGGCCTTGCCGTGCTTGGCGGCGACGCCCTCCTGGAGGTCCTTGAGGAGCTCGGGGCGCAGGACGACGTTGCCCGGCTTGTAGACGCCGTGGACGTTGCCGAAGGACGCGGCGAGGAGGTAGCGGCCCTTCTCGCCGAGGCCGAGGGCCTCCGCCGTACGCAGCGCGTCGTCGACGGTCGTGTAGAGCTCGTCGTTGATCTCGTGCGTGACGCCGTCCTCCTCACCACCGGTCGGCGTGATCTCCACCTCAAGGATGATCTTCGCGGCGGCGGCCTTCGCGAGCAGCTCCTGGCCGATGGCCAGGTTGTCGGCGAGGGTCTCGGCGGAGCCGTCCCACATGTGCGACTGGAAGAGCGGGTTGCGACCGGCCTTGACGCGCTCGGCGGAGACGTCGATCAGCGGACGGACGTACGTGTCCAGCTTGTCCTTGGGGCAGTGGTCGGTGTGGAGCGCGACGGTGATGTCGTACTTCGCGGCGACGATGTGCGCGAACTCGGCGAGGGCCACAGCACCCGTCACCATGTCCTTGTTGTGCTGGCCGCCCAGGAACTCCGCACCACCGGTGGAGATCTGGATGATGCCGTCGCTCTCGGCCTCCGCGAAGCCGCGCAGTGCGGCGTGCAGCGTCTGCGAGGAGGTCACGTTGATGGCCGGGTAGGCGAACTTGCCTGCCTTCGCCCGGTCGAGCATCTCGGCGTAGACCTCGGGAGTTGCGATGGGCATGTGTCCGCTCCTTGTGATGTGCGGGTGTGTGCTTGGCCCTGACCTAAGGGGGCGACGTCATCGTCGCCCCCATCCTTCCAGACTTGCCGGGCGGCGCAGGCCGCCCTGCGCCTACCGGATCCGGTCCGGCCCTGGCCCAGGCCGAGTCCAGCCCCAGTCCCGTCCTAGTCCAGGCCCAGTCCCGTCCTAGTCCAGGCCGAGGTCGTCCTTGGAGTACGCGAAGAGGTACGGCACCCCGGCACCCTCGGTGATCTTCTCGCCCGCGCCGGTGGCGCGGTCCACGATGGTCGCGACGCCGACCACCTCGCCGCCGGCCTCGCGCACGGCCTCGACGGCGGTGAGCGGGGAACCACCGGTGGTGGAGGTGTCCTCGACGACGAGAACGCGGCGCCCCTTGATGTCCGGGCCCTCGACGCGGCGCTGCATGCCGTGCGCCTTGGCGGCCTTGCGCACGACGAACGCGTCGAGCCGCTTGCCGCGCGCCGCGGAGGCGTGCAGCATCGCGCCCGCGACGGGGTCGGCGCCCATGGTGAGTCCGCCCACGGCGTCGAAGTCGAGGTCTGCGGTGAGGTCGAGCAGCACCTGGCCGACCAGCGGGGCGGCCTCGCCGTCGAGGGTGACGCGGCGCAGGTCGATGTAGTAATCGGCCTCGAGACCCGAGGAGAGGGTCACCTTGCCGTGCACCACGGCCTTGTCCTTGATTTGCTGCAGCAGCGCGCCACGTACGTCGTCAGTCATGCCTGTCAGCTTAAAGCCGCGTCCAGGTCCAGGTCGTCGACGTCTCCAGGGGGTCGATCGGGGTGACCAGGCGGGGCAGGGTGTTGAGGCCGTCGGGCGGCCCTGTCTGCGGCTCGACGCACACGGCGGCTTCCTGCTCGTCGTACACGACGACCCACTGCTCGCGGCTCTTCACCGTGAGTTCCAGCTGCTCGGGCCAGGTCAGGGTGACGTCGACGCCGTCGGGCATCCCGAAGCAGTCGTCCCAGGGGCCGGGGGTGGGGGCGACGCGGTTGCCCGTGGGGAGGTGGTCGTCGCCGCGCTCCTCCTGCCAGGAGGCGCTGAAGTCGACGCGTACGTCCTCCTGGCCGAGGTTCCGGTTGAACCACGGGTGCCAGCCCGCCTGGGCGGGAAAGGAGTCGCCGTACGTCTCGATGCCGAGGGTGAGGGTGAGGGAGTCCTCGGTGAGGGCGAAGAGCTGGGTGACGCGGCCTTCGTAGGGCCAGGGGTCGGTGAGGTCGTATGTGAACGCGGCCTCGCTCCTGCCGGTGCGGGCGGTGCGCCATGCCGCGTCCCTGGCGAAGCCGTGGATGGCGTGGGGCGGGGAGTTGAGGGGCATCTGGTGGACCGTGCCGCCGTTGCGGAACTTGCCTTCGCGGATGCGGCCGACCCAGGGGGCCATGGGGAAGCAGCCGTAGCGTTCGCCCTGCCGCAGCAGCTCGATGCCGCCGACCTTAAGGCTCCCTACTCGGCAGCCGTTACCCGGCTGCAGCTCGACTTCCGCGTCGCCCGCGCTCAGTGTCACGCTTTCTTCGCTACTCACAGGGTCGACCTTACGTTCAGGGCGACCGCCGCTCCTCAAATGCCGGAGGGGTCGGGGTCCGGGTCGGGGGAGATTCAGCGCCTACGACGCAGCGCCCGCCCCGCGACAATCGCCGAGGCAAGGACCACCGCGGCAGCGGGCGCGGCCCACCGCAACGTGTCCCGCGTCGACATCGAGTCCGCCGCGGGTGCCGGGGCGTACCGTCCCCGGGGCGGCGCGTGGTCGACCTCCTCCGCACTGCGCCCGATCATCGTCCGCCGAGCGTGCGCGGCCTCCGCGGGCGGCACCAGAATGTCCTCGACGTCGACGTCGACATCGTCGTCGGGGTCCCCGTCGAACGACGAGGCGGGCACCTCCGTCTCGAAGACGGAAGCCGCCTCCACGGGTTCGATGACCACGGGCTCCGGCTCAGGCGCCGCGGACCCGGGCTCGGCCTCCGGCTCGGCCCCTCGCCCAAGACCCTCCGCGAACCGCTCGATGAGCCTGCGCGCGGCCCCCTCCACAGCCTGTGGGGAACTTTCGGCGACGCGCCCCTCCCCCGCACCCGTCCCGGCGAAGACCACCCGCGTCCCGGAACCGTCCTCGGCGGGATCGAGCCGCACCGTGAGCGAGAGCTTCACCGTGCCGCCGCCCCGCACCTCGACGCCCTCGCCTTCGATCGCGAAGGAACCGTCACCGCGCGCGGCGACCCGCGCCGCACCCCGGTACGTGATCGTGTGGCCGCCGATCCGCACCTTGAGACGGCCGGAAAGCGGCTGCGCGGACTCGTCCGCGTCGCGCTGAAGTCCGGGCACCGCCCCAGCGACCTGCGCGGGGTCACTCAGCACCTGCTGAAGACGGTCGGCGGGAACCGGAACGAACACCTCATGCTCCATGGCAGTCGAGCCTACCCACGCCGTCCAGACCATGTACGTCGGTTCGTCAGTTCGCGTACCGCGGGTGCACCAGGGTGGAGGAGGTCAGCCCACGCATCCGCGTCCGTTCGGCGGACGCCACGCCCACCCGCAGCAGCGCCGCCGTCCGGGGCGGTTCGAGGGCCGTACGGGAGCCGGCCGCGAGGACGAACCCCCAGTCGCGCGGCGCGGCCGCACCGTCCGCCGTCCGGCCGGGGCCCGCCGTGACCCCGGGAAGCCTGCCGCCCACGCGGTACGGCTCGGTCCGCAGTCCCGCCGCCCGCAGCGTCGCCTCCACCGTCCAGTAGACGCGGGGCTCGGCGGCGACCGGACCCGCGTACACGGCGAGGCGACCGCCCGGGGCGAGGACCCGCCGCGCGAGGCCGTAGAACTCCTGGGAGTAGAACTTGGTGCTCGCGGTGATGCCGGGGTCCGGCATGTCGGAGATCACCACGTCGTACGTACGAGGGGGCGAGCGCAGCCAGCGGAACGCGTCGGCGTTCACCACCCGCACCCGGGGGTCGCGGTACACGTGCTCGTTCAGCTCGCTCAGCGCCGGATCGCAGCGCGCCAACCGCACGACCCCGGGATCGATTTCGACGACGTCCACCCGCCGCACCCCGGAATGCCGCAGCACCTCACGCGCGGCGAGGCCGTCGCCACCGCCGAGGATCAGCACGCGCGCGTGCCCGCCGTTCATCGCGGGGCCGACGAGCGCCCGGTGGTAGCGGTGCTCGTCGCGGCCGCTGACCCGCAGACGCCCGTCGAGGTAGAGGTCGAGCGAATCGCTTCTGCCGCCGGTGAGGACGACTTCCTGGACGTCGGTCTGCACGGCGACCCGGACGTCCTTGCCGTAGACCGCACGCCGCGCCGCCGCCTCGAAGTCGCCGACGAGCACGGCGGCTGCGGCGAGCACGCCGAGGACGGTGACGTTGGCGACGAGCAGCGCCCAGCGGCCGCGCACACTCAAGTCCCGCCCGAAGAGGCCGAACACGAGTGCGCCGCCCGCGAGTACGTTGACCGCGCCGGTGATCAGCGCCCCGGAGAGCTGGCCGAGCAGGGGGAGCAGCAGGAAGGGAAAGGCGAGGCCGCCCACCAGCGCGCCCACGTAGTCGGCGGCGAACAGGTCCGCCACGGCGCCGCTGGGGTCCTGCCGTCTGATCCGCTGTATGAGCACCATGAGCAGCGGCACTTCGGCGCCGATGAGCAGGCCGATGGCGAGCGAGAACGCGACGAGCAGATACCGCGAGCCGCTCGCCCAGACCTCGCCCCGGTCGCCGGTCCAGGCGAACGCCGCGTACAAGGCCATGGCGCTCAGGCCGCCGACCAGCGCGAGCGCCGCCTCGACCAGGCCGAACCCGGCAGCGGCACGGCATCGCAGACGCTTGGCGAGCAGCGACCCGATGCCCATGGCGAAGACCATCACCGAGAGGACGACCGACGCCTGGGTGACCGAGTCACCGATCAAGTACGAGGCGAGGGCGACCAGTTCGAGTTCGTACACCAGACCGCAGGCCGCGCAGATGAAGACGCCCGCCAGGACGAGTATCCGCCCCGTCCGGGGCGTCACGGGCAACTGCGTTGACGGCTCGATCACCTTGGGAACGCTACGTCACCACACCCTCACGTCCGGTCACCCACAAGGGTGTATCTCGACGTCAGAGGTGTAGAACCATCGAGAGCCCGTCGAGAGCTGATCGCGTGCCGGTCGCGAGCCGGTCAGAGCATCGCGGGCATGCGCACCCCCACGCGGGTGCGCGTCGCCACGAGTTGCCCGTCCTGCGGATAGGCGTGCCAGGTGCGCCACTGCACGGCGCCTTCGTGCCACTGGGCGAGGAGCGCGGTGAACGCGTGCGGACTGCCGGGGAAGACCCCGGCGAGTCCGTGCGGATGCTCGGACACCAGGGCGAGCAGCTCCTGTGCGCGGCCCGCGAACTGGCCGCGCGAGAGGGTCTCGACGCGCGCCGCGAATTCGTACTCCCACTCGCCGAGGCGCTTGGAGACGCCGAGCGGAAGGGGCGTACTGCTGCCGGGGATACAGGCGACGGTCTCGGAGCAGGTGCCGCGCTCCTCTTCGAGGAGCACCTGGTGCGATGCCCCCAGGAGACGCAGCTCCAACTTGGCGTGGCCGAGTTCCAGTTCGAGTGCGGCGAGCGCGGGCAGCGGCTCACGCCCCAGGGTCCAGGCGAGGTCCGAGGCGCACGTGTCGGTATAGACAGTCTTCAGGGTCGTGAGCATGGGTCGGCTCCGCTAACACGCAATGGAGGTGGATCCGGCGCACCCGGTCAGGGACCGGGAGGTCGGAATGCCGGCTCGTGCCCACGAAGACGTCCCGGTTGTCCAAGTAGTCCGTTTCGAGGGCGGCGCTGACGGTTAAGAGGGAATCATGGACTGCTGCACTGCCACATCGTTTTTACCCAACTTCGGAGGGTTTCCACCCCCTCGGGGGCTGCACAGTTCAACTGTTCAATGACTCAACGACGAAGTGCCCGGCAGGAGTTGCGTCCCGCCGGGCACTCCTGCCGGGCACTTCAGCCGGGTTCTTCAGCCGAGTTCTTCAGCCTGGCACTTCAACCGATGGACGGACCAGCTGCCCCGTGTCAGCTGCCTCCGCCACCACCACAACCGCCGCCACCGCCGCCACCGCACGAGGAACCGCCGCCGCACGAGGAACCGCCGCCGCAGGACGACCCGCCGCCACAGGAGCTGCCACCGTGGTGGCCACCGCTGTCGCCGCCACCGGCCCACCAACTGCCGCCGCTCGAACCCGCCGCACCGGCCGCCCCGGAGCCGGACCGACCGCCCCTTCCCCTGCCCGAGTACGACACGAGTCCGACGATCAGAACCACCGCGACCAACACGAAGACCAAGACCATGACCTTCACGCCCCTTTCCGTTCCCCCGAAGCAGGCCCCCCGTGGGTCCGCGTTCTCTTCTGTGTTCTTGTTGTTCTTGTTGTTCTTGCGTGGAAGGGGGATGCCCCCGGCCACGCGGCCTCAAAGCAGAGTTGAGGAAGTTCAGAGGGTTCGCTCGGGGCGAACCGGGGGGACCCGCAAGTGTAAGGAGCGAGAAGTCATGGCACGTACAGAGTCCGGCAAGAAGGTCATGGGCTGGGCCACCGCGGCCGCACTGCTGACGATGGCGCCGCTGATGGCGGCGTGCTCGGGCGGCACATCGGACGACTCCGGCGACTCCGGCGCCTCGTCGGACAAGAGCTCCGGCGCACAGGCGGGCGACAGCTCCGACGCGCAGGCGGGTGGCCGGTCCACCGTGCCCTCCGTGGTCAGCGCCTGGGTCGGCGCGGTCATCGAGAAGGACGGGAAGCAGGCGTGCCTGCTCTCCGCGGAGCCGGGCAGCGGAGGTTCCGCCCCGAAGGCGGCCACTGCGCAGACGTGCGACGCGGCGATGACGAAGAAGATGGCCCCCGGCCTGAAGTCCATGAGCAAGGCGTTCGCGCCTCAGAAGGCCTCCGCCAAGCCGACGGTGAAGGTCGACGCGCCCACCCCCAAGGGCGACAAGGCAACCGTCCCGACGGCCCAGATCAACGTCGACGGAAAGCCCCTGCGGGACACCATCCTGTCCGGCTCGCACGGCGTCGACCCGAAGTCCTTCACCGCCAAGGTGCAGACCCTCAAGATCGACGGCAAGTGGTACGTCGGTGACTTCGACATCGACGCCGGTAGCGGTAACGGCAGCGGCAGCAGCAGCAGCAATAAGACGCTTCAGCCTCAACAGCCGTAGCCGCGTGAGTTGAGGATGTCCGGAGGTTCGGCGCAGGATGGCGCTCATGACCTCCACACCCGGGCGCCCGTTGCTCAACCGCCGCCTCGCCGAGTTCGGCACGACGATTTTCGCCGAGATGTCGGCGTTGGCGGTGAAGACCGGCGCCATCAACCTCGGCCAGGGCTTCCCCGACACGGACGGTCCCGAGGAGATCCGCGAGGCCGCCGTGCGGGCCCTGCGCGACGGCCGCGGCAACCAGTACCCGCCGGGCCCCGGCATCCCCGAGCTCCGCACGGCGATCGCCGCGCACCAGCAGCACCGGTACGGCCTCGCGTACGACCCCGACCGCGAGGTCCTGGTCACGGCGGGCGCGACCGAGGCGATCGCGGCGTCCCTGCTCGCCCTGGTCGAGCCCGGCGACGAGGTCATCGCCCTGGAGCCGTACTACGACTCGTACGCGGCGTCGATCGCCCTCGCCGGCGGCAAGCGCGTCCCCGTGACGCTGCGCCCGGACGCCGCCGCCGGCCGCTTCCGCCTGGACCTGGACGAGCTGCGCGACGCGGTCACGCCCCACACCCGGCTGCTGCTCCTCAACACCCCGCACAACCCGACCGGCACCGTCCTGACCCGCGCGGAGCTGACCGAGATCGCGAAGCTCGCGGTCGAGCGCGATCTGCTCGTGGTCACGGACGAGGTGTACGAGCACCTGGTCTTCGACGACGGCGAGGGGACCGCGCACATCCCCCTCGCCTCGTTCCCCGGCATGCGCGAGCGCACGGTGACGATCGGATCCGCGGGCAAGACGTTCTCGTACACCGGCTGGAAGGTCGGCTGGATCACGTCCACGCCGGAGCTCGTGACGGCGGTCCGCTCGGCGAAGCAGTTCCTCACGTACGTGTCGTCGGGCCCGTTCCAGTACGCGATCGCCGAGGCCCTGGCCCTGCCGGACTCCTACTTCACGTCCTTCCGCGAGAGCATGCGGGCCAAGCGGGACCTCCTGAGCGAGGGCCTGACGGCGGCGGGCTTCGACGTCTACCGCCCGGCGGGCACGTACTTCGTCACGACCGACATCAGCGCTCTGGGAGAGTCCGACGGCTTCGCCTTCTGCCGGGCGCTGCCCGAGCGCGTCGGCGTGGTCGCCGTACCGAACGCGGTCTTCTACGACCACCGGGAGGCCGGGGCGCCGTTCGTGCGCTTCGCGTTCTGCAAGAAGGACGAGGTGCTCGCGGAAGCCGTCTCCCGCCTGAAGTCGCTGTAGCGGCCGCGGGCGAACGACACGAGAGCCCGGCCGGGAAGCGACCACCTGATGGTGGGCGCCCCGGCCGGGCTCTCGTGATGAACGCGATGAACGCGACGAACGCGGTCCAGGTGCGTGGCCTAGGCCTCGTCGTCGGGCTTCTCTTCACCCTCGGTGGCGTCGACCTCGGCCTCGAGGCCGAGCTGCTCGACGAGCCACTTGTCGAACTCGATCGCGGCCCGTACCCAGCTGACCGTCGACGACACGAAGTGCTCGAGGGAGACACCCGTGCCGATCAGCATCTGCGCCTCGCCGATGAGGCGGACGGTGCCGTCGTCGTGGGTGTGCGTGTAGACCTTCGGCCACAGGGTGCGGCGGTTCCAGTCGTCGATCGCTTCGAGAAGCTGGGACTTCTCTTCGATCCCGTGGGCGCGGTCGTAGAACGTCCGCACCGAGAAGACCTGCTGGTCCCCCTCGCCACGGAACATGAAGTACGTGCGGAACTCCTCCCACGGCGCCGCGAGGTCACCCTCTTCGTCGACGACGTGCTTGAGCTCCATCTGGTCCAGGAGCTGCTTGACCAGGTCCTGGTCGGGGACAACGGGGCCCGCCGGTCCATCGCCCTGCTGCGGTTCGGGCTGTCCCCCGAAATTCGGAATCGAGGACGGGTCGATGCTCACGTGCTTAGTCCCTTCGTACGGATTCCGCCATCCTGCCCCATGTCGGGCGGGGGCCCGCAACCCCCGCCCCTGATGTGACCGGGTTATGCCGTCCTGGAGCGGCTCACAGGGTCTTTCCCGCTGAATTTCCCGCTGCGTTTCCCGCTGTGTCTCCGGTGGCCGGGCCGACGATCAGGCCGTCCCCGAAGGTGTCCACACGCACCGTGTCCCCGTCCTTCACCTCGCCCGAGAGGATCTCCTTGGCGAGCATGTCGCCGATGGACGTCTGGATGAGGCGCCGCAGGGGCCGTGCGCCGTACGCCGGGTCGTTGCCCTCGTCCGCCAGCCAGGTCAGCGCGTCGGGGGAGACCTCCAGGGTGAGCCGCCGCTCGGCGAGCCTCTTCGCGAGGCGGTCGATCTGCAGCTCGGCGATGTGCGCGAGCTCGTCCTTGCTGAGCGCGGAGAAGACGACGAGGTCGTCGAGCCGGTTCAGGAACTCCGGCTTGAAAGAGGCCCGCACGATGTCCAGGACCTGCTGCTTCTTCTCCTCCGGTGACGTCGTCGGCTCGACGAGGTACTGGCTGCCGAGGTTGGACGTCAGGACGAGGATGGTGTTGCGGAAGTCCACCGTCCGCCCCTGCCCGTCGGTGAGGCGTCCGTCGTCGAGGACCTGGAGCAGTACGTCGAAGACCTCCGGGTGCGCCTTCTCGACCTCGTCGAGGAGCACGACGCTGTACGGGCGCCTGCGTACGGCCTCGGTGAGCTGGCCGCCCTCTTCGTAGCCGACGTAGCCGGGCGGGGCGCCGACCAGCCTGGCCACGCTGTGCTTCTCGCCGTACTCGCTCATGTCGATGCGGACCATGGCGCGCTCGTCGTCGAAGAGGAAGTCCGCGAGGGCCTTCGCCAGCTCGGTCTTGCCGACGCCGGTCGGCCCGAGGAAGAGGAACGACCCGGTGGGGCGGTCGGGGTCGGCGATCCCTGCGCGCGTGCGGCGCACGGCGTCCGACACCGCCCGCACGGCCTCGGTCTGCCCGATGAGCCGCTTGCCGAGCTCGTCCTCCATGCGGAGCAGCTTCTGCGTCTCGCCCTCCAGGAGGCGCCCGGCGGGGATGCCGGTCCAGGCTCCGACCACATCGGCGATGTCGTCGGGACCGACCTCCTCCTTGACCATGGTGTCCTTCGAGACCTCTTCCTCCGCCTCGGAAGCGACCTCCAGGTCGTGTTCGAGCGTGGGGATCTCGCCGTAGAGCAGCTTGCTCGCGGTGTCGAAGTCGCCGTCGCGCTGGGCACGTTCGGCCTGTCCGCGCAGCTCGTCCAGCTTCTCCTTCAGCTCACCGACGCGGTTGAGGGACTGCTTCTCCTTCTCCCAGCGGGCGTTGAGCCCGCGCAGCTCCTCCTCCTTGTCGGCGAGGTCGCGCCGCAGCCTTTCGAGGCGCTCCTTGCTCGCGGGGTCGGTCTCCTTGCTGAGGGCGAGCTCCTCCATCTTCAGGCGGTCGACGGAGCGCTGGAGCTCGTCGATCTCCAGGGGAGACGAGTCGATCTCCATCCGCAGCCGCGACGCGGCCTCGTCCACGAGGTCGATGGCCTTGTCGGGCAGGAAGCGCGATGTGATGTACCGGTCGGAGAGCGCGGCGGCCGCGACAAGCGCGCTGTCCGCGATCTGGACCTTGTGATGGGCTTCGTACCGCCCCTTGAGCCCGCGGAGGATGGCGATCGAGTCCTCGACGCTCGGCTCGTCGACGAGCACCTGCTGGAAGCGGCGCTCCAGGGCGGGGTCCTTCTCGATCCGCTCCCGGTACTCGTCGAGGGTGGTCGCACCGACCATCCGCAGCTCGCCGCGGGCGAGCATGGGCTTGAGCATGTTGCCGGCGTCCATGGCGGAGTCGCCGCCTGCCCCGGCCCCGACGACGGTGTGCAGCTCATCGATGAAAGTGATGATCTGCCCGTCGCTGTCCTTGATCTCGGAGAGGACGGTCTTGAGCCGCTCCTCGAACTCGCCGCGGTACTTCGCGCCGGCGACCATGGCGCCGAGGTCGAGAGAGACGAGCCGCTTGTTCTTCAGCGACTCGGGCACGTCCCCCTTCACGATGCGCTGCGCGAGCCCTTCGACGACGGCGGTCTTGCCGACGCCGGGTTCGCCGATGAGGACCGGGTTGTTCTTCGTGCGCCGGGACAGGACCTGCACCACGCGCCGGATCTCCTGATCACGGCCGATGACGGGGTCGAGCTTTCCCTCCCTGGCGGCAGCGGTGAAGTCGGTGCCGAACTTCTCCAGGGCCTTGTACTGACCCTCCGGGTCCGGTGTGGTCACCCGACGTCCTCCCCTTGCCTTCTCGAACGCGTCGAGCAGCTTCTTGGCGGTGGCCCCGTGCTGGCTCAGGACCTCACCGGCGGAGCCGCCCTTGGCGGCGACGCCGATCAGCAGATGCTCGGTGGAGAGGTAATCATCGCCCAGCTCCTTCGCCCGCTGCGAGGCGTCGGCGATGACCGCGAGCAGTTCGCGGTTGGGCTGCGGCGGCGCGACGGTCGACCCGGTGACGCTGGGCAGGGCACTCAGCGCCCGCTCGGCGTCGGCGCGGACGGCGGCCTGGTCGGCGCCGACCGCGGCGAGCAGGTCGGTGATGTTCTCGTTGTCCTGCCCCTCGAGCAGCGCGAGCAGCAGATGCGCGGGGGTCAGATCGGGATGCCCTCCCTCCACGGCCCGGTTGCTGGCCGCGTTGATCGCGTCCCGGCTCCTGTTGGTCAGCTCGGCGTCCACGTGAGTCGTCTCCTCCTTGAGATTCCGTATGTCCCGGTGGCTCGATGTCCTGGTGGCTCGATGTTCCGTGGCTCGGATGGCCCGGTCGCCCGGTAGCTCGGGTGGCCTGGCCCACCTGACTTAAACAGCGTACATAAAGTTGAGTCTATTCCACTCAAGGAAGGGAGGGGGTGTGGGAGGGGTGTGGGAGCGGGTGTGGGAGGGGGGCGGAATCGTCGCGACGGGCGGGCGGGCGGTTAGGTTCCCTGCATGGCCATGGACCCGCAGCACCCGACCCCCGCGTACCTCAGTTTCTGGCGCGAACGCCACCTGTGCACGCTGACGACGCCCCGCCCCGACGGCACCCCGCACGTCGTGCCGGTCTGCGTGACCTACGACCCGGAGGCGGGAGTGGCCCGCGTCCTGGCGAGCAGAACGAGTGCGAAGGTCAAGAACATCCTCGCGGCGACGGACGCGGCGACGGGTGCGGAGACGGGTGCGGAGACGGACGTACAGGACCCGGGGGCGCGGGTGGCGGTCTGCCAGGTCGACGGGCGGCGCTGGGCGACGCTGGAGGGCCGTGCGCGCGTACGTACGGAGGCGGCAGAGGTCGCGGAGGGCGAGCGGCGCTACGAGGAGCGGTACGGGAAGCCGCCGAGGGTGAATCCGCACCGGGTGGTGATCGAGATCAGGCTGACGCGGGCGATGGGGACGCGGGCGCTGCGCACGCAGGCACCGGACGAGGCGTAGCCCCCCCAGGGCCTCTCCGGGCCCGGCACACACCACAGCGGGGGGGGGGGGGGGGGGGGGGGGGGGGGGGGGGGGGGGGGGGGGGGGGGAGGGGGAGGGGGGGAGGGGGGGGGGGGGGGGGGGGGGTG